>DASYLT010000079.1:0-13909 GCA_036009425.1 Baekduia sp.
CAGGTGCGCAACATCGCCCAGGTGACGACGGCGGTGGCCCAGGGCGACCTGTCCAAGAAGATCACCGTCGACGCGCGCGGGGAGATCCTCGAGCTCAAGGACACCATCAACACGATGGTCGACCAGCTGCGCTCGTTCGCGGCCGAGGTGACCCGGGTCGCCAAGGAGGTCGGCACCGACGGCCGGCTCGGCGGCCAGGCCGAGGTGGAGGACGTCAGCGGCACGTGGCGGTCGCTGACCGAATCGGTGAACTCGATGGCCACCAACCTGACCGAGCAGGTGCGCAACATCGCTCAGGTCACGACGGCGGTGGCCCAGGGCGACCTGTCCAAGAAGATCACCGTCGAGGCCAAGGGCGAGGTCGCCGCGCTGGCGGAGACCATCAACACGATGGTCGACCAGCTGCGGTCCTTCGCCGCCGAGGTGACGCGCGTCGCGCGCGAGGTCGGCACCGACGGCAAGCTCGGCGGCCAGGCCCAGGTGGAGGGCGTCAGCGGTACGTGGCGGTCGCTGACCGAGTCGGTCAACTCGATGGCCGACAACCTGACCGACCAGGTGCGCAACATCGCCCAGGTCGCGACGGCGGTGGCCAACGGCGACCTTTCCCAGAAGATCACCGTGAGCGCGCGTGGGGAGATCCTCGAGCTCAAGGACACGATCAATACGATGGTCGACCAGCTCGGCTCGTTCGCCGACGAGGTCACGCGCGTGGCGCGCGAGGTCGGCACCGACGGCAGCCTCGGCGGTCAGGCCGAGGTGGAGGGCGTCCGGGGGCGCTGGCGCGACCTCACCCAGAACGTCAACCAGCTCGCCTCGACGCTCACCACGCAGCTGCGTGCGATCGCCGAGGTGTCGACGGCGGTGACCCAGGGCGACCTCACGCGCTCGATCACCGTCGAGGCCCAGGGCGAGGTCGCCGAGCTGAAGGACAACATCAACCAGATGATCGCCAACCTGCGCGAGACGACGCAGATCAACGTCGAGCAGGACTGGCTGAAGACCAACCTCGCGCGGATGGGCGGCATGCTGCAGGGCCAGGCCGACCTCGCCCAGGTCACCCGGTTGATCATGAGCGAGCTGACCCCGCTGGTGACCTCGCAGCACGGCGCGTTCTTCCTGATCGAGGGCGAGGAGCACCCCGACCTGCGGCTCGTGGCCTCCTACGGCTACCGCCCGCAGGAGGGCGATCGCGAGCGCTTCCTGCTCGGCGACGGCCTCGTGGGGCAGGCGGCCATCGAGGCCAAGGCCATCCTCGTCGAGGACGTGCCCGAGGACTACATCAAGGTCGCGTCCGGCCTGGGCGAGGCGACGCCGCGCAACATCATCGTGTTGCCCGTCGTCTTCGAGGAGCAGGTGCTCGGCGTCATCGAGCTGGCCTCCGTGCAGGCCATCAGCGAGATCAACCGCGCCTTCCTCGAGCAGATCACCGAGACGATCGGCGTGGTGCTCAACACCATCCGCGCCAACATGCGCACGGAGGAGCTGCTGGCCCAGTCGCAGTCGCTGGCCCGCGAGCTGCAGGCCAAGAACGTCGAGATCGAGAGCGCGCGCGCCGGTCTGGAGGAGAAGGCGACCCAGCTGGCGTTGTCGTCGAAGTACAAGTCCGAGTTCCTGGCCAACATGAGCCACGAGCTGCGCACGCCGCTGAACTCGCTGCTGATCCTCTCGCGCCTGCTGGGCGACAACGGCGAGGGCAACCTCACCGACCAGCAGGTGGAGTTCGCCACCACGATCCACTCGGCCGGCAACGACCTGCTGGCGCTGATCAACGACATCCTGGACCTGTCCAAGGTCGAGGCGGGCAAGATGGAGCTCGACCTCGCGGCCGTCGCGCTGGCCGACGTCTGCGAGGACGTCGAGCGCTCGTTCCGGCCGGTCGCCGAGGAGCGCGATCTGGCGTTCGCGATCGAGATCGACGACGCGCTGCCGGCGTCGATCGTGACCGACGAGCAGCGGCTGCAGCAGGTCCTGCGCAACCTGCTGTCCAACGCCTTCAAGTTCACGCCGTCGGGCACCGTCGGCCTCAAGGTCTCCCGCGACGCCGACGAGCGCATCTCGTTCGCGGTGACCGACACGGGCGTCGGCATCGCCGCCGACAAGCTGGCATCGATCTTCGAGGCCTTCCAGCAGGCCGACGGCACGACGTCGCGCAAGTACGGCGGCACGGGCCTGGGCCTGTCGATCAGCCGCGAGATCTCGCGGCTGCTGGGCGGCGAGATCCGCGTCGCCTCGCACGTCGGCGAGGGCTCGAGCTTCACGCTCGTGCTGCCGCTGACGCACCGCACCGGCGACGGCGCCCAGATCGAGGCCGCGCCGGAGCCGCCGTTGGCCGCGCCGGTCGAGGCGTCGCCGGGCTCTGCGGCGCTGTTGCCCTACGACGGGGTCGAGGACGACCGCTCGTCGATCGTCGCCGGCGACCGCGTCCTGCTGGTCATCGCCCACGACGCCGGCCACGCGCACGACGCGCTGGCCGTCGCGCGCGAGCACGGGCTCAAGGGCCTGGTCGCGCGGCGCACGCCGCTGGGCCTGGCGCTGGCGCGCGAGTACCGGCCCGACGCGGTGCTCGTCTTCGCCGGCGACGGCCGCGGCGAGCGGCTGCTCGGCCAGCTCAAGTCACACCCGGAGACCCGCCACCGGCCGGTCGTCGTCGCGGGCCCCGGCGGGGGGCGCCTGACGGCCCTGCGCGCCGGCGCCGCGGCCTATGTCGACGAGGCGATCGCCGAGGGCTCCGGCGGAGGCGCGGCCGCCCTCGCGGCGCTCAACGCGGTCGAGCGCCTCCGCGCCCGCAGCGTCAAGCGCCTGGCCGTGGTGCAGGACGGCGCACGGCTGGAGCCCGAGACCTTCGAGCTGCTCAGCGCCGGCGACGACGTCGACGTCGTCACGCTGGACCCCGACACCGCGCTGGAGCGCCTGCGCGCCGAGGGCGCCGACTGCGCGGTCCTGATCGTCCGCGCCGGCGAGAAGTGGCCGCTGGACGTCCTGCTGGCCGTCGAGGCCGACGCCGCGTTGCGCGACCTCCCGCTCGTGCTGCACGTGCCCGAGCCCCTGGCGCCCGAGGAGCGGGTGGCGATGGAGGCCGCGTCGGAGCGGCTGGTCGTCGCGGTGGCCGCCTCGCCCGACCGCCTGATCGACGAGACCGCGCTGTTCCTGCACCGGCTGGAGACGCAGCTGCCCCAGCCCACACGCAAGCTGTTGGCGCGGCTGCGCACCGCCGATCAGGTCTTCCACGGCAAGCGCGTGCTGATCGTCGACGACGACATCCGCAACGTCTTCGCCCTGGCCAGCGCCCTGGAGACGCGCGGGATGAAGGTCGCCTTCGCCGAGAACGGACGTGAGGGGATCGAGCGACTGCGCGAGCAGCCCGATACGGATCTCGTGCTCCTCGACGTGATGATGCCCGAGATGGACGGCTACGAGACCGCCCGCGCGATCCGTGCGATGCCGCGGTTCGAGGCCCTGCCGATCATCCAGCTGACCGCCAAGGCGATGAAGGGCGACCGCGACAAGTCGATCAGCGCGGGCGCAAGCGACTACGTGACCAAGCCGGTGGACGTCGAGCAGCTGCTCTCCCTCATGCGCGTCTGGCTGCACCGCTGATGGTGGAGGTCGACCCGCCTCGCATCCTGCTCGTCGACGACCGGCGCGAGAACCGCATCGCGCTGCAGGCCGTCCTGGAGCCGCTGCGGGTCGACGTCGTGGAGGCCGACTCCGGGGAGCAGGCCCTGCGCGAGGTGCTCGCGCAGGACTTCGCGGTCATCCTGCTCGACGTCCAGATGCCCGGGATGGACGGGCTGGAGACCGCGGAGCTGATCAAGCGCCGTGAGCGCAGCCGCGACGTCCCGATCATCTTCCTGACGGCCGCCGAGGCCGACGTGGCCCAGGTCTTCGCCGGGTACGAGGCCGGCGCGGTCGACTATCTGCTCAAGCCCTTCGACCCGCTCGTGCTGCGGTCCAAGGTGAAGGTCTTCTCCGACCTCGATCGCCACCGGCGCCAGCTGCGCCGCAGCGACGAGCTGGTCCGCAACGCGTTCGCCGCCGCGCCGACGGGCATGGCGCTGTGCGACCTCGACGGCCTGGCGATGCAGGTCAACCCTGCGCTGGAGCGCCTGACCGGGCGGCCGGCATCCGTGCTCGCCCGCGCCCCGATCCACGAGGTCGTCCACCATCGCGACAAGGCCGGCTTCGACGAGCGCCTGCTGGACGCCGCCGACGACGGCGATGTCCGGGAGCCGTGGAGCGCCTACCTCGCCGGCGGCGACGGCGTGCCGATCCCGGTGACGGTGACCATCGTCGCGGTGCGCGACGTGCACGGCTCGCCGCAGCAGCTGCTGGTGCAGATCACCGACGAGCGCGACCGGCGCATCGCGGCCACGCTGCAGCGGGCGCTGATGCCCGAGCGGCTCCCGTCGGTCGTCGGCGTGTCGCTGGCCGCGCACATCGCCCCGGGCGCCGGCGGCACCCGCGTCGGCGGCGACTGGTACGACGCCATCGCGCTGCCCGGCGGGCGCCTCGGGATCGTCGTCGGCGACGTCGCCGGACACGGCATCGACGCCGCCGCGCGCATGGGGGAGCTGCGCTCGGTCGCGCGCGCCTACGCGCTGGAGGGCCACGGCCCCGTCGCCCTGGTCGAGCGCATGAACGGCTACCACGCCGCATTGGGCGCCGACCTGATGACCACCATGTTGTTCGCGATCGTCGAGGTGGACTCGGGCACCATGCGCTTCGTCAACGCCGGGCACCCCCCGCCCATGATCGTCGGCGACGGCGACGGGACCACCGAGATCCTCGAGGGCGGCGGCCCGCCGCTGGGCGTCATGGACGCGTGGCGCTACGAGGAGCGCCAGGCGCGCCTGGAGCCGGGCATGACCGCGCTGCTCTACACCGACGGGCTGATCGAGCGTCGCGGCGAGCGGTTGGACGAGGGGCTGGACCGCCTGCGCTGCGGCGTCGCCGACGGCGGGCTGCCCGACGCGCTGATCGCCCGGGCGCTGGAGGCCACCGAGGCCGAGGCGGCGGACGACGACGTCACGCTCGTGGTGGTGCGCAGCGAGGCGCTGCTGGGCCCGGTGGCGCGGCTCAAGCTGTCGCCCGACCGCGACGCGCTGACGTCGCTGCGCCGGATGCTGACGCGCTGGCTGCGCGAGGCGGGTGCGCAGGACGACGAGGTGCACGATCTCGTCATGGCCGCCAACGAGGCGTGGCAGAACGCGCTCGAGCACGGCACCGGCTTCGCCCGCACGACGATCAGCGTGGACCTCGACGTCGACGTCGGCGGTCAGGTGGCGATCACCGTGCGCGACGCCGGCCGCCGCGACCGGGGGCCGTCCGATCCCGACCGCGGCCGCGGCATCGAGCTCATGCGGGGGCTGGCCGACGAGGTGACGCTGGAGCTGGCGCCGCACGGCTCGACCGTGCGCGTGCGCCGAGCGCTGCGTGCCCCGGCGCCGCGACTGGCCGAAGCGGTCAACGGCGCGGGCGCCCCGGGGGCGGAGCCCGCCGGCGCTACAGCCCCGCCGGGTGGCGGACGGTGAACCCCGCGTAGCTGCGGGCGTCGGCCGGCTGCCAGCGGGTGCCGGTGTTCTGGCGCCCGCTCGTGTCGTAGCGCAGGCCCGCGACCACCATGAACGTGTGGCCGGCGTTGGCGTAGATCGTGACCCACTTGCCCGGCCCCGGCTTGCCGAAGCCCATGAGGGTCCCCGAGGTCTCGGGGCCCTTCAGGTACCCGGCGGCAGCCAGCGCGTAGGAGACCGAGCCCGAGCAGTCGTAGGCCGAGTCGGTCCAGATCTCGCCCGCGTTGCGGCCGTGGCCGCCACCGTAGACGTAGGGCTTGCGGGCCACGTCGTTGGCCGCGTGCATCAGCGCGACGAGCTTGCGCGGCGCGGTGTCGGGCACCTGCGCCAGCCCCGAGCCGTCGATCGCCGCCTGGTCGAGGTCGTTGCCGGCCTTGCCGCCGTAGGCCTCGCGGAGGTCGGCGGCGACCTGCGCGTCGGTCGGTGCGCCGGAGGCGAGCTGGTCGGCGGCCTTGGGGCGAGCGCCGCTGGTGGGCTTGGCGGCCGCACCGGACGATGCGGGCTTCGTCGCGTCCCGCTGCGCCGCCGTGCGTCCGTAGGACGACGGGTCCGGCGGCGGCAGGTACGGCGCCTTGACGGCCCAGGCCTGGACGGCGTCCGGCGAGGACGACGACCCGCCGCAGGCGGGCAGGGCCAGGGCGGCGGCGAGCAGGCAGGCCGGGGCGAGGCGACGGAGCATCCAGTCCGAAGTATCGGCAACCGGACGCCGATTCTCCACGGGGTACGGTTGCGCGCATGCTCCGCGCGCTGATCGCCGTCGCCGCCGGCACGCTGGCGAGCACCGCCGCGGCGGCCGGTCCCGCCGGCACGCCCGGTCCCGGCACGGTCCTCGGCGGTTGCCCCGTGCTGCCGGCGAGCCACCCGTTCAACCGCGACGTCTCCAAGGCGCCCGTCGACCCGCGCTCCGACGCCTACGTCCGGTCGATCGGCCTCGAGGGCCGCCTGCATCCGGACTTCGCGTCCAGGACGTACGGCATCCCGTTCCGTACCGTGCCGGCGACCCAGCGGCGCGTCCCGGTCCACTTCACCGACTACGGCGCCGAGAGCGATCGCGGGCCCTATCCGATCCCGCCGGGCGCGCGCGTGGAGGGCGGCTCGGACCGCCACGTCATCGTGCTGCAGCGCGGCACCTGTGAGTTGTATGAGCTGTTCGGCGCGCAGCGGGCCGGTGGCGGCTGGTCGGCGGCGTCGGGCGCCCGCTTCGACCTGCGCAGCGGCGCGCCGCGCCCCAAGGGGTGGACGTCGGCCGACGCGGCCGGGCTGCCGATCCTTCCGGGGCTGGCGCGGGCCGGCGAGGTCGTGGGCGCTGGGCGGATCACGCACGCGCTGCGCATGACCGTCCGGCGTACGCAGAAGGCCTACGTGTCGCCCGCGCGGCACTTCGCGTCCAGCGATGGGAACCCCGACCTGCCGCCGATGGGGCTGCGCCTGCGGCTGAAGGCGTCCTTCGACACGCGGCCGTTCCACGGCCAGGCGCTCGTGATCCTGCAGGCGCTCAAGCGCTACGGCGTGATCGTCGCCGACAACGGCTCGGACTGGTACATCACCGGCGCGCCGGACCCGCGCTGGGACGACGACAACCTGCATACGCTCGGCCAGGTGCCGGGAAACGCGTTCGAAGCTGTGCAAAGCGGGCCGTTGGCCCGGGGGTGAGCCCATCGGGTCCGTGGCGCGAGCTACGGTGACGCGCATCGGAGGCTGGAGCCAGGCACACGTCCGGCGCGTCGTGTGGCGCGCGGGGTTCGGGGCGACGCCGCACGAGGCCGCCAAGTGGGCCCATCGCGGTCGCGCGGCGACGCTGCGCTGGCTGCTGACGCCCAACGGGCACCCTGCGCCGCTGTCGGGCCCCAAGCCCATGGCCCTGGATCCGGTCAACGAATACGGCCACGACATGTTGTGGTGGATGGACCGCATGGTCCGCACCACGCGGCCGCTCGAGGAGAAGATGGTCCTGCTCTGGCACGACCACTTCGCCACGCGCGACGTCGACACGCCGCTCATGCTGCGCCAGAACGCGCTCCTGCGCCGGCGCGCGCTGGGCTCGTTCCCCGCGCTGCTGCGCGCGGTGATGGAGGACCCGGCGCTCGGGACGTTCCTCAACCTGATCGGCTCCTACAAGGACGAGCCCAACGAGAACTTCGCGCGCGAGCTCATGGAGCTCTTCACGCTCGGCGAGGGCAACGGCTACACCGAGGCCGACGTGCGCGAGGCGGCGCGGGCGCTGACCGGGATCGTCAGGGGCCGCGAGGCCGGCGGCGTGCTGCTGACCACCCGGTTCGACCCCAAGAACCACGACTCCGGCGTCAAGCGCATCTTCGGCCACCGCGGGCGCTTCGGGCCCCACGACGTCCTCCGGCTGTGCGTCGAGCACCACGCCCACGCGGAGTTCCTGGTCCGCAAGCTGTGGTCCTTCTTCGTCGACGAGCCGCTGGACCGCACCACGCGGCTGCGCCTGCAGCGCATCTACGTGCGCTCCGGCCACCGCCTCAAGCCGGTGGTCGGCGCCATCCTCGATCATCCCGCCCTCTACGCGCACCTCGGCGGCCCCACCATGGTCAAGGCGCCCGCCGTGGCGATCGCCGGCATGCTGCGCGGCACGCGCCTCGGGGTCAGGACCGACGACTGGGTGTGGGTCACCGGGGAGATGGGGCAGCGGCTGTTCTCGCCGCCGTCGGTCGCCGGGTGGGAGTGGGGGACCGCTTGGATGTCGTCCAATGGCATGCGCATGCGGTTCGTCGCGGCCAACGTCGCGCTCTCGCAGCCCGGCCTGAAGGTGGAGGACGGCGACACGCCCGTCGACCTCGAGCCCGAGCAGCAGCTCGCTCGCGCGCTGAAGGCGATCGGCCAACCCTGGCTCTCGCCGCGGGCCCGCAAGGGCCTGCTGTCGCTGGCCAAGGGCTACGACGCGATGGCCGGGCAGAAGTGGCAGCGCCAGGTCGCAGCCGACATGACCCAGCGGGCGATGCGCCACCTGCTGCTCTCCGCCCCCGACGCCCAACTCCATTAGGTCGAGTCCATCACCTTGCCCCGGATCAGCGCCCACGCCGCCTGCCAGGACTTCCATCGCGCCAGCGAGGCGTCGCGCCGCGACGTCCTCACGCGTCGCCAGATGCTCAAGTGGGGCATCGGCGCGGGCGTCACCGTCTACGCCGCCGGTGCGCTGCCGACCGGCCACCTGCTCGACGCTGCCGCGGCCGAGGCAGCCGCCGCGCCGGACGCGCCGGTCCTCGTCTCGGTGTTCCTGCCCGGCGGTCTGGACCTGCTCGACACGCTGATGCCGATGGA
This sequence comes from Baekduia sp., assembly GCA_036009425.1. Classification (GTDB taxonomy): domain Bacteria; phylum Actinomycetota; class Thermoleophilia; order Solirubrobacterales; family Solirubrobacteraceae; genus Baekduia. Next base: position 8,856 of record DASYLT010000079.1, read on the forward strand.
GCAGGAGGGCGTGCTGCGCGACCTGCGCGGCGCCGTCGCCCCGGCCGCGCCGCTGGCGCTGGCGGGCACGTCGCTCGGGCTGCACCCGGCGCTGTCGCGCGGCCCGGGCGGCGGGCTGCAGGGCCTGTTCGACCGCGGGCAGGTCGGCTTCCTGCCGGGCATCGACTACGCCAATCCGAACCTGTCGCACTTCGCGTCGCGCGCATTCTGGGAGACCGGCATGGTCTCCCAGCAGTCGGTCTCGGGCTGGCTCGGCCGTTGGCTGGACCGTCACGGCAGCGCCGACAACCCGCTGCAGGGCCTGAGCGCCGGGTACGGCCTCTCGCCGACGCTGCGCGCCGTCAAGGCGCCGGTCGCGTCGGTGTCGGACGCCGGCGACGCGCAGTTGGGGATGTGGTCGGTCTGGGGCGACTGGGGTGATGCGGCGGTCCGGGCCTACGCGGCGCTGTCGCAGTCGACGCCGCAGGCCGCGGGCCCGGCCGCGGCGGCGCGCGCAGCTCGGCTCGCGCACACCGTGTCCGACCGCCTCGCGCCGCTGCGCAAGGTCAAGGACGGTCCCGACCCGCTGGCCGGGCCGGTGACCTACCCGGAGGGCAACGACACCGCCGACCGGCTGCAGGTGCTCGCCGGCCTGCTCGCGCAGCCACTGGGCATCCGCGTGGCGACCGTCGATGGCGATGGCTCGTTCGACACCCACGAGGGCCAGGCCGCGACGCTGGAGCGCGATCTCGGCGCGGTCGGCGAGGCGCTGGCCACCTTCCAGGCCGACCTGCAGGCGCGCGGCATCGCCGATCGCGTGCTGACCTTCGTGTGGTCGGAGTTCGGCCGCCGCCCGATGGCCAACCGCTCGGGCGGGACCGACCACGGCGCCGGTGGGATCGCGTGGGTCCAGGGCCCGCGGGCGATGAGCGGGATCCTCACCGACTATCCGTCGCTCACGGACCTGGATCCGGAGAAGAACCTCAAGGTGACCGTCGACTTCCGGCGCGTCTACAGCAGCCTGCTCGGACAGTGGATGGGCACCGATCCCGTCGAGGTCATCCCGGGCGCCGCGTAGTTCGGCCAGGTCGCGCTGGTGCGCAGCTGATGCTGGCCCCCGACGTCCCGCCGGCACCGCCGGCACCGCCGGCGCTCGCGGCGCGGGCGCCGACCGCGATCGGCATCGGGGAGCGCGAGTTCTCGATCGCGGTCTACCGCCCGCGGGTTCGGGCCGGCCGCCTCAAGCTCAACGTCCGCAACCTCGGCGAGGACGCGCACGACCTGGCCGTCCGGCGCGGCGGTCGCACCTTCGCGACGCTGGCGCCCGTCAAGCCCGGCGCCACGGGCGTCCTGCGGCTCACGCTCCGCGCGCGCGGCCGCTACCAGCTGGTGTGCACGGTCGCCGACCATGCGGCCCGCGGCATGCGCGCCACCCTGCGCGTCGTCAAGTAGGCGCCACGCCGGGTGGCGCTGCGCCGGTGGGCGCCTGTCGCGCGGACACCCGGCGCGGCATCGGGGGGTTGAGGTCGGCTCGCAACGGTGACGCTCTGGAGTAGCAGTTCGCAAGGTTCGCCCGCCATGACTGCCATGACCGCCCTGACACGCCCCAGCACCGACATCCTCCTGGCCTTCGCGCCGGTCCCCGAAGCCGTCCGCACGGCGCGCCACGCCCTGCGCGACCGGGGGCTGAGCGCGGACCTCGACCACACCGTGTCGCTGCTGACCTCCGAGCTCGTCGGCAACGCCGTCCGCCACGCGGGCGAGAGCGGCCCCGCGGAGCGCATCGTCTTCCACGCCCGCCTGAGCGAGGATCACGTCCGTATAGAGGTCGCCGACCACGGGCCGGGCTTCGACCCCGAGGTGCGCCACGAGGCGTCAGGGTTCGGCCTGCGCCTGGTCGACAAGCTGGCGTCCCGCTGGGGCGTCGAGCGCACCGCGCGCGGATGCCGCGTGTGGTTCGAGGTCGACCGCCGCAGCGGTCGCTTCGACTGCGACTGACCGCCAACGCGCCCGAAAGGGGTTAGGCGAGCGGGGCGATCCCGCGCTGCGTCGTCTTTAGGCGCAGCGCGGGTTTGGCCGCCTACCCTCCAGAAGCTCACCATGTCCCAGGAAGACTCCCCCAGCAAGCGCGAGCGTCGCGAGGCGGCGCGCGCGGAACGGATCGAGCGCGAGCGGGCGGACGCGGCGGCCGCAACTCGCCGCCGCCGGCTGCTGCAGCTCGGCGGCCTGCTCGCCGTGGCGGCGGTCGTCGTGGTCGTGGCCGTCCTGGTCTCCAGCGGCGGCAGCTCGAAGAAGAGCGCGGCCACGGGCGGCAGCCTGCAGGGCGTCGCGGAGACCGCCAAGCTCTTGGACGGCATCCCGCAGAAGGGCATCACCCTCGGCGACCCCAAGGCCAAGGTGACGATCGTCGAGTTCGCCGACCCGCAGTGCCCGTTCTGCAAGGACTACACCTTGAACGAGATGCCGGCGGTCATCCAGAAGTACGTGCGCACCGGCAAGGCGAAGATGGACCTGCGCTACCTCAGCTTCATCGGCCCCGACTCGCTGACCGCGGCGCGCGTGCTCGAGGCGGCAGGTCTGCAGAACAAGATGTGGAACGCCTCGGATCTGCTCTACCGCAACCAGGGCAAGGAGAACTCGGGCTACATCACCACCGACTTCCTCACCAAGGTGCTGAAGGGCGCCGGGGCCGACCCGGCCAAGGCCTTCGCCGACGCGGGCTCGTCCGCGGTCTCGTCCGAGCTCGGCGCGGCTCAGACGCTGGCCAGCCGCTACGCCGTCAACAGCACCCCGACCGTGCTGGTCGGCCCGACCGGAGGCACCCTCAAGCAGGCCGGCGCCACCCCGACCGCCGCGAGCGTCGGAACGGCGGTCGACGCGGCCCTGGGCCAGAGCGGCACGTGAGCGATCGGGCGCTGCGCAGCACCGGCCTCGTGCTGGCCGTGCTCGGGGTGGCCGTCGCCGGCTACCTCGTCTACGTCCACTACGCCGACATCGAGCCCTTGTGCAACATCGCCCACGGGTGTCACAAGGTGCAGACGTCGCAGTACGCCGACCTCGCCGGCGTGCCGGTCGCGCTGCTGGGGCTCATCGGCTACGTGACGTTGCTCGGCGCGCTGCTGGCGCCGGGGGAGCCGGCGCGGATGCTGGCCGCGCTCGTCGCCCTGGTGGGCTTCGGCTTCTCCGCCTACCTGACCTACCGCGAGCTGTTCACGATCGACGCCATCTGCCAGTGGTGCGTGGTCAGCGCGATCCTGATGACCGGGCTGGCGATCGTGTGCACCTGGCGCCTGCTGCGCACGCCGGTGCCTGCCGCGGCGGCCGACTGACCGACCCCCGCGGCGTCCGGCATGACAGGCTTGGCGCCGAATGAGCCGGCGCCTCACCGTCCTGTCCACCCTGGTGGGCCTCGCCACGGCGATCGTCGTCGTGGCGGTGCTCGTCTCCAGCGGCGGGGCCGATCCGCAACGTCACGCGCCCAGCAAGCGCGACGTCACGAGCATCGTGCGCGGCGTGCCACAGCACGGGCTGATCCTCGGCGATCCGCGCGCCAACGTCCTGCTCGTCGAGTTCGCCGACCCGCAGTGCCCGTTCTGCCGCGAGCTGGCGGTCAACACCTGGCCGCAGATCATCAAGCGCTACGTCCGCACCGGCAAGGTGCGCGTGGAGCTGCGGCTCGTCGACTTCCTCGGCAAGGACTCGACGCGTGCGGCGCGGGCGCTGGAGGCGGCCGGGCTGCAGAACCGGATGTGGGACGCGGCGGCGCGCTTCTTCGACGCCCAGGGGCGCGAGGGCACCGGCTACGTGACCGACCAGTTCCTGCGCCAGGTGCTGGGCGGCGTCCACGGGCTCGACGTCGACCAGGTGATGGTCGATCGCGCCGGCCCGCAGGTCCGCCAGGCGCTGGGCGAGGTCAAGACGATGCAGAGCCGCTACGGCGTGCACGCCACGCCGACGCTGCTGATCGGCTCCGACGACTCCGACCTGCACCAGTTCGCCGACGGCGTCGTGAGCGTGCAGCGGCTCGGTCAGGCGCTTGACGCCGAGCTGCTGAAGACGATCTGACGCCTCGCACGGACCCTACGTAGGGTGCTACCCTACGTGGCGGTTTGCTGAAGAAGACCAGCATCTACCTCGACGAGGAGCTCGACCACGGGCTCGCGCGTCGTGCCGCCGACGAGGGCATCACGAAGGCGGAGTTCATCCGCCGGACCCTTGCGGCGGCCGTGCAGCGTCCCCAGCGGACGCGGCCCGAGGCCGTCGGGTTCGAGGACCGCCGCTGATGGCGGTCATCGTCGACCCCGACTTCGTCCTCGCGCTCGCCCGCCGGCGCCACCCGCGCCATGCCGACGCCGTCGCCCTGGTGGCGACCCTCGACGATGACCTCGTGACCTCGCCGCTGGCGGTCGCCGACATCGACCGCGCGATCGCCGCGGCCGCCGGCGACGACGCCCAGCAGGCCGTGTGGCGCGACTTCGAGCGCGGCGCCTACGCCGTGCGCTGGTGGGCCGACGCGCTGAAGGAGACGCTCGCCATCGCCGGGCGCCATCCGGCGTGCGGGCTGACCCGCGCGTCGCTCGTCGCCCTCGCCGCCCGCGTCAACACCCGCCGCATCGCCACCTTCGACGAGCATTTCCGAACACTGACCACGCCCGACGGCGAGCCCTTCGTGGTGCTCCCCGCCGACCGCTGAAAAGGACCCCGCCATGCCTACCGATCACCCGAACAGCTTCGACGCGCGCGGCACGCTGAAGGTCGGCGACCGCGAGCTGCAGATCTTCCGGCTGCAGGCGCTGCAGTCCCGGTTCGACGTGGCGCGGCTGCCGTTCTCGCTGAAGATCCTGCTCGAGAACCTGCTGCGCACGGAGGGCAACGGCGCGGTCGACGCGGCCGACATCGAGGCGCTGGCCACCTGGGACGCCAAGGCCGATCCCAGCAAGGAGATCGCCTTCACGCCCGCGCGCGTGGTCATGCAGGACTTCACCGGCGTGCCGGCCGTCGTCGACCTCGCCGCGATGCGCGACGCGATGGCCGACCTCGGCGGCGACCCCGCGAAGATCGAGCCGCTCGTGCCG
>DASYLT010000080.1:0-106543 GCA_036009425.1 Baekduia sp.
TGGTCCGAATATCTAGTCATAGTACTTGTGGGACCCTGGAGGTGGCCGGCCGCTAGATCGGTCGGGCTGGAGTAACGATCCAGCGAATCCACGCCGGGCCACCCCCGATCTGCGATGCCGGAAGTCGTCCCTCCGGCCGCCTCAGACCAGTCGCAGGTCGGGACGTCCAGTCCAGTGGTGTGCGAAGGGCGCTGTCGGATCACCGACGGCGTCCTTCGTCGTTTAACGGGGTGTGCCGGCTGGAGCGCGGCTCAGCGCCGAGCGCTCAGGCCACTTCGGGCAGCCATTGACGCCACGCCGCCGGAACGGTCGGCGTCGCGACGTGGATGAACACGTGCGGCTGGGGCATCGACGGCGTGCGGCGGGGGTGCATGCCGGCCTTGTCGGGCAGGTGGTCGGCCTTGCGCCGGTTGCACGGGGCGCAGGAGGCGACGATGTTGTCCCACGTGGAGCCGCCGCCCTTCGAGCGCGGGATCACGTGGTCGACGGTGAGGTTGGACCGCGATCCGCAGTACTGGCAGGTCCAGTTGTCGCGGGCGAACACAGCACGGCGCGTGATCTTGCGGCGATGCGTGTCGCGCGGCACCGTGACGTAGGTCATCAGCCGGATGACCACAGGGCGCGACATCGAGGCGCGCTCGGAGCGCAGTTCCCAGGTCGCGTGGTCGATGACCTCCGCCTTGGCCTTCAGGAGCAGCACGACGGCACGGCGCACGGTGCAGACGTTGATCGGCTCGTACGACGCATTCAGCACGAGCACCCGGCCACCCTCCCGTCCACGTCGCCGGTGCTCGCCGGGCGGCGTGGACCCCATCGGGTGTGGTGGCGTGAGCTGGGCCATGGGACCGGAACTCCAGGCGGAACCGTAGCAGCCGCAGGACCGGGATTCCGCCGACTCAGCGCGGTCAGGGCGCGGCCGGGTAGGAGCCCAGGACGCGCAGGACCTCGGCGTGCGCGTGGAGCCCGACGATCGCCTCGCCGACGGCCTGGTCGTCCTCGTGGCCCTCGAAGTCGACGAGGAAGAGGTAGTGGCCGAGCTGCCGCTTGAGCGGGCGCGACTCGATCCGCGTCATGTTGATGCCGCGCCGCGCCAGCTCCGACAGGCAGTCCACGAGCCACCCGGGCGTCGCGTCGCCCGAGCCGTGGAACACGATCGAGGTCTTGAACGGGCCGCCCGGATCCTCGGGAAACGGAGATCCCGCGGCCGCCCGGCTCACCCACAAGAAGCGCGTCTCGTTGCCGTGCTCGTCCTCGATGCCCTCGGCCAGGACGTCGACGCGATGCAGCTTGGCGGCCACCGTGGCGCCGATCGCCGCCCACGGCTCGCGGGACTCGGCGATCGTCCGCACCGCCTCGGCGGTCGACGTCGCCGCCATCGACCGTGCCCCCGGGAGCGTGTCGCTCAGGAAGCGGCGGCACTGCCCGAGCGCCTGGGGATGGGAGATGACCGCGGTGACGTCGCGCAGCGCGACGCCCGGCCGGGCGATGAGCGCGTGGGAGATCGGCAGGATCTCCTCGCCGACGATGCGCACCCCGGCCGCGTCGAGCGCGAGCGTGTCGAGCGTGGCGTTGACGCCGCCCTCCAGGGAGTTCTCGATCGGGACCAGCGCGGCGTCGACGTCGCCGGCCTGCGCGGCGAGGATCGTGTCGCGCTCGGTGGGCAGCGGCACGGCCTCCGACCCCCGCTCGAAGCGGGGCGAGGCCAGCAGCGCCGCGTGGGTGAAGGTCCCGGCCGGGCCGAAGTAGCCGAGCCTCATGGGAGTCGCGGCGGCTCGGGCGGCGGCTCGCCGGCCAGCGCGACGCGCACGGCCTCGACCTCCTCGGGCGACAGCGGGTATTCGGGCTCGCCGGCCGCCATGTGCTTGACGTAGAGCCGGGCCTGGTCGCGGTGGTGGATGCTCGTGAGGATGATCCCCGACTGCATGGCGTCCAGCAGCGCGATCGACACGGACTGCTGGCCCGACATCTCGTTGTAGGCGTCGAAGCGCACCAGGCCGCGGTGGGCGATCGTCCCGTCCAGCCGGACCTCGGTGGTCCCGAGCCGGCCGTCCAGGCGCGCGGCGATCTCGCCCACGTAGGCGTGCAGGGAGCGGAACTCCTGCTCGATGCGCGCGGCGTGCTCGACGAGGTCGTCGGCCGGCCCCGTCCCCAGCAGGACGCGCTGGTCGGCGCGCAGCCGGCGCAGGCGCACGAGGGCGACGACGGCCACGATCAGCGCTGCGAGCGCGACCGCGCAACCGATGAGCGCGACGATCCCCGCGGTCGAGCTATCCACCACCGCGACGCTACTAGATGGGTCCTACGTGAAGAAGATCGTGTAGGTCTGCGTGTTGTTGTCGGTCTTCTTCTCGCCCCGGACGGGCTTGATCGTGACCGTCAACGTGGTCGACTGCCCCTTGGGGGGCACCGTGGCCAGTTGCAGCGTCACCGGGGCCGTCGTCCCGGCCTTCGTCTGGTTCAGCCGCTTGGTCGCGGTGAGCGTCTTGGGGCCACCGGTGAGCTTGGCGGTGATCGTGACGTTGGACTCGTCGTTCTGGCCCTGGTTGGCATAGGTCACCTCGAGCGGCAGCGGCGCGGTGGCCGGCACGCGGTTGACCGGCCCACCGGGCACGAGCGCGACGCTGCCGGCCTTGACGCTGATGATGCCGTGGCCGTGGGTGCCCGGTGCGACGTCGCCGGTGGCCGACGAGGACCCCGCTCCGGCATCGGGGTTGATGCGGGCGCCGACCTGCGCCGGGTCCAGCCAGCCGATGCTCGGCAGGAAGCGCGACGGCGCGATGGTCTGGTTTCCGATGCCGTTGTCGGCCAGCGCCTGCTCGATGAGCGGCTGGACGCGCTGGGAGTAGACGACGTCGGACGCGAGGAAGGCCTGCATCTGCGCGGCGATGCGGCGGATGGACTCCGCGGCGCTGGGCTGGTTGCTCAGCGCGCGCGGCAGCAGGTCGCCGATCTTCGTGACGCCCTCGGCGCGCAGGTTCATCGTCAGCTCGAAGTCGTGCTGGGCGCCCGCGACGCCGTTGGGCACGCTCAGCGCCCGCGCGCGCTTGGCGTCCTCCTCGGCGAGCAGGCGCACCTGGCTGACGGCGACGCGCACGTCCTGCGTCTGTCCCCCGCCATTGGAGAGCACGTCGAACAGCGGCTTGGACACGCGCTGGTCTGAGTCCTGGACGATCGAGGACACCTCGCGGTTGTAGTCCTTCAGCGCGTTCTTGTGGCGCGTGTTCGCGCAGCCCTTTGCCGCGAAGATCACGATGATGGCGACGATGGCCAGCGCGCCGAAGAGCGCGAACTGGCGGCGCCGGGCGATCTCCGGCTCGGGACGGCCCGGGGCGGCGCCGGCCGGAGCAGCACGGCGAGGCCGGGCGGGCCGGGTGACGCGGGTGGGCTCGTCGGGTTCGTCGTCGAAGAAGGACACGTCCGCGCTCCTGGCGTGGGCGAATGGGCCAGTATGACCGGCGGATCGGGCGGCAGCGCCCCGTGCAACTTCGCCGTCGGCCGAAGGGTCCCTGCATTCCGCGCGGAAGACGGAGGCGGTGGAGACCGCCGAGCACGATACGACGGAGACCACGGGCGGCGGCTCGGAGGTCGTGCTGGAGCGCTACCGGCTGGTCCGCCGGCTGGGCGGCGGCGGCTTCGGCGTGGTGTGGCTGGCGCACGACCTCAAGCTCGATCGCACCGTCGCGGTCAAGCGGATCCCGGCCCCCGACGCCGACACGGCGCGCCGGGCCCAGCGCGAGGCCGTGGCGGCGGCGCGCCTGCAGCATCCGGCGATCGTGGCGCTGCACGAGGCGGGCTCCGACGAGGAGAACGTGTACCTCGTCTCCGAGCTGGTCCGGGGGGCGACGTTCGCCCGGCTGCTGCAGGAGGGGGCGCTGTCGGACCGCGACGTGGTCGAGATCGGCGTCGCCCTCTGCGACGCCCTGGCCCACGCGCACCACCGCGGCGTCATCCACCGCGACGTCAAGCCGCTGAACATCCTGATCCCCGACGCGGCCGCCGAAGGCGGCGCACCGGCCAAGCTCACCGACTTCGGGGTGGCGCGGATCGCCGGCGACGACGCCCTGACGCGCACCGGCGACGTCGTGGGGACGCTGGCCTACATGGCGCCCGAGCAGGCCGAGGGCGCCGACGTCGGCGCCGAGGCCGACCTCTACGCGCTCGCGCTCTGCCTGTACGAGGGCCTGTCGGGCGTCAACCCGGTGCGGGCGCGGGGCGCGGGCGCGACCGCGCGCCGGGTCGGCCAGCGCCTGCCGCCGCTGGGCCGGCTGCGCCGCGACCTGCCGCTGGAGCTCTGTGAGGCCCTGGACACCGCGGTCTGGCCGCATCCCGACGACCGCGGCACGGTCGCCCAGCTGCGCGCGGCGCTGTCGGCCGCCCTGCAGGCCGTCGACGACGAGCCCGGGACGATCGCGGGAGGACCGCTGGAGCCGCTGGCGCCGGTGGGGTGGGCGGGGGCCGATTCCCGGACCGGCCTGCTCGAGCGCGCCGCCGCCGCGGTGCTGGCCGCCGGCCTCGCGGGCGCCGCGCTGGCCTGGGCCGCGCCCGCGCCTCCTGCGGCGCCGCTGACCGGCGCGCTGGTCACCGCGCTGGCCGTCCTGCTGCTTCCGCGCCTGGCGTGGCTGGCCTTCGCGGCCGCCACGGTCGTCTGGGTCGCCGGGGACGGCGGCGCCGGCCGGGCCTGGCTGCTGGGCGCCGCGGCGCTGCCCGTCCCGCTCCTGCTGCGCCGCGCGCCGTCGCCGGCGTGGTCGCTGCCCGCCGCGGCGCCGCTGCTGGGGCTCGCGACCCTGGCCGGTGCCTATCCGGCGCTGCTGGGCCGCGTCGCGCGCCCGCTGGAACGCGCCGCCCTGGGCGCCCTGGGCGCCTGGTGGCTGCTCCTGGCCGAGGCGCTGCTGCACCGGCGCCTGCTGCTCGGCGCGCCGGCGCCGGCGGCCGGCGGGGGCTGGGACGCCGTCGTCGCGGTCGCCACGTCGCCGGCGATCGCGCTGCTCGGCGTCTGGGCGATCGCTGCGGTCGCGCTCCCGTACCTGGTCCGCGGGCGCCTGATCACCGTGGATCTCGTCGGCGCGACGGCCTGGGCGGCCGGCCTGGCGGCGGGCATGCAGGGGGCGCTGGGCGCCACGCCGCGGGGCCTGATCCTCGGCGCGATCGCCTCCGGCGTGCTGGCGATCGCCGTGCGATCGTCACCCGCCGTCCGCGAATCGCGTTGAGCTTGCGTAGCATGGATCAGCCGCCCCACATGACGTGTGGGCGGATTCCCCATTGGGGAAGTGGTCCCTCCACGGCATGAGCGTCCTCCGAAGCCTCGAAGAGAAGATCGCCGGCCTCGTCGAGGGGACGTTCGGTCGCGTCTTCCGGTCCGAAGTCCGGCCGGTCGAGCTCGCGCGCAAGCTGGCCAAGGAGATGGACGAGCACCGCACGGTCTCGGTGTCGCGCACCTACGTCCCCAACGAGTACGTCGTCTGGCTCTCCCCGCAGGATCGCGAGCGCTACGAGGGCGTCGAGCAGTCGGTCATCGACGAGCTGGGGGCCTACCTGCTGGAGCACGCTCGCCGCGAGCGCCTCGCGCTCGTCAGCCGTCCGCAGATCGAGTTCCGCACCGACGAGCGCCTGACCCTCGGCGAGTTCGGCATCCAGGCGCGGCTGGTGCAGCCGGCCGAGCCGGCGGCGGGCGGCGGCGCCGCGGTCGCACGGGAAGCCCACGAGGCCCGGCCCGCCGACATGGGCCACACGATGGTCTACTCGACCAGCGACCGCCACCAGTCGGCGCTGGAGGAGGTCGGCTCGGGCGCCGGCATCGGCCGCCGGCGTGCCATCGTGGTGCTCGGCGGCAAGCGCCTGGTCGTCCCGCCGGGGGGCGCGCTGATCGGGCGCAGCCGCGAGTGCGACATCGTCATCGACGACTCCAACGTGTCCCGCCGTCACGCCGAGATCTCTCCCAGCGGCCAGAGCTGGCTCATCCAGGACCTCGGGTCCACCAACGGCGTGCGCGTCAACGGGCGCCAGGTCGACGGGCCGCATCCGCTGGAGAGCGGCGACCGGGTCGAGATCGGGACCGTCGACGTCCGCTTCGAGGTCGAGTAGCCATGGTCGATCCGGTCTCCGTCGCGCTGAAGTTCGCCTTCCTGGCGATCCTGTACCTCTTCCTGCTGTGGATCTCGCGCAACGCGCTGAAGGACCTTCGGCGTACGTCGGTCACCACGGGCGCGCCCTACGCGCCGTACGCGGGAGGCGCGCCGGCGGACGCGACCGGGATCCAGTCCGCCAGCACCCAGGGCGGGGTCCCCGACGACGTCGCTGACCCGCGACTGGTGGTGGAGCGCGCTCCCGGCCACGTCCCGGGCATGGAGTACGAGGTCGGCGAGGGCGCGATCATGGGCCGCGGCGACCAGGCGGAGATCCGGCTCGAGGATCCCTTCGCGTCCTCCCGCCACGCGCGGCTCGTGCGCCAGGGCGCAGCGATCGTCATCGAGGACCTGGGGTCGACCAACGGCACCTACCTCAACGAGGAGCTGCTCAGCGGCCCGCAGCCCCTGCACCCCGGTGATCGGGTGCGGATCGGCGACAGCGAGTTCACCTACCTGGATCGTTGACCGTGCTGCGCGTCGCCGATCACTCCGCCCGCACCGACACCGGTCGCCAGCGTCCCGCCAACGAGGACAGCTACTGGGTCGGCAACCCGCTGTTCGTCCTCGCCGACGGCATGGGCGGCGCCCAGGCCGGCGAGGTGGCCTCGCAGACCGCGGTCGAGGCCTTCACGGGCGGCCTGCCCGACGGGCCCGGCTCCCACGAGGAGCGCCTGGCCGGGCTGGTCGGCCGCGCCAACGCGCGCATCCACGAGCTCGCGCAGGCCGACGACGCCCATGCCGGCATGGGCACCACGCTCACCGCCGCCTACGTCGGCGAGGACGACCTGGCGATCGCCCACGTCGGCGACAGCCGCCTGTACGTGCTGCGCGACGGCGCGCTGCAGCAGCTGACCGACGACCACTCGCTGGTCGGCGAGCTGGTGCGCCGCGGGCAGATCAGCGCCGAGGAGGCCGAGGACCACCCCCAGCGGTCGATCATCACGCGCGCCCTGGGCATCGAGGACGAGGTCGTCGTCGACCACCTGACCTGGCCCGTCCGTGACGGCGACGTCTTCCTGATCTGCTCCGACGGCCTGACCGGGATGGTCTCCGACGAGCGCGTCGCCGAGATCATCCGCGACGCGCCGAGCCTCAACCAGGCCGCCCAGCTGCTGGTGCAGGCCGCCAACGACGCCGGCGGGCGCGACAACATCACGGTGATCCTCTTCCGCGTCGAGGAGGTCACGCCCGAAGCCGGCGGCCTGCTGGGGCAGGAGACGATGACGGGCGCGGCGGCACCCACGGCCGACGCGATCCGGGAGGCCGTGACCACGGGCGGCGCCGCTCCGGACCCGGCGCCCGCGGGCGAGCCAGCGACCGCCCGTGCCGGCTCGACCACGGCGACGATCGCCCCCCGGGCCCCGCGCCCGCCGCGTGATGCGCGGCCGGTCGGGGGGCGCAGGCGCCGGCGCCGCTGGGTCGGCCCGCTCAAGGCGCTCACGGTGCTCTTCGTGCTGCTGGTCCTCATCGCCAGCGGTGCGTGGATCGCCAGCCGCAGCGTCTACTTCGTCGGGACCGACGCCGACGGGTTCGTGACGCTCTACCAGGGCGTGCCGTACGAGCTCCCGGGTCTGCGCCTGTACCAGGAGCAGTTCGTCAGCGGCGTGCCGGCGGAGACCCTGAGCCCGCGCGTGCGCAACGTGGTCACCGCCCACAAGCTGCGCTCGCAGGATGACGCCGTCGACCTCGTCCGCCAGCTCGAGCGCGGCGACCTCGTCGGTCAACAATCGTGAGCGCCCGCAACCGCGAGCTCTTCGCGCTGATCCCGGCGGCGCTGCTGATCTCGGCGGGCTTCGCCGCGGTCTTCCTGTCGCGCGACGACCTGCTCGGCGGCCTGAGCGGCACCAACCAGATCTCCAACGTCTCGCTGACCTACGGGGCGATCTTCCTCGGCATCTGCGTCGCGGCCCATCTCGTCGTGCGCCTCACGCTGCCCAACGCCGATCCGTATCTGTTCCCGCTCGCCGCGCTGCTGGCCAGCTTCGGCCTGGTCGAGATCTACCGGATCGACGACGGCCTCGCGCGGCTGCAGGCGCAGTGGTTCGTCATCGGCCTGGGCCTCTTCACCGCGACGATCCTGCTGCTGCGCCGCGACTACCGCAAGCTGGAGAACTACCGCTACCTGATCGCGATCGGCGGCATCCTGCTGCTGATCCTGCCGCGCGGGTTCTCACCGGTCAACGGGGCGTACCTGTCGATCCAGATCGGCTCGCTGAGCGTCCAGCCGGCGGAGTTCGCCAAGATCGCGATCGTCATCTTCCTGGCCAGCTACCTGCGCGACACGCGCCAGCTGCTGGTGACCGCCGGGCGGCGCTTCGCGGGGATCACGATCCCGCCGCTGAAGCACTTCGGCCCGATGCTCGCCATCTGGGGCACGTCGCTGCTGCTGCTGTTCTTCATCCGCGACATCGGCTCGTCGGTGATGTTCTTCGGCGCGTTCCTGGCGATGGTCTACGTCGCGACCGACCGGCTGTCGTTCGTGGTCGTCGGCGTCGCGCTGTTCGCGCTGGGCGCCTACCTGGTCGCCGGCCACATCGGCCACATCTCCGACCGCATCGACGCCTGGCAGAACCCGTTCGACCCCATCCTGCTCAACAAGGCCTCGGGTGGCAGCTACCAGCTGGCCCAGGGGCTCTGGGCGCAGGCCGACGGCGGCGTGCTGGGCCAGGGCTTCGGCCAGGCGGTGCTGCGCATCGCCGGCCAGTGCGCGACGCCGACGACCTCGACGGTCAACTGCTCGCTGCTGCCCGCGCCGCACACCGACTTCATCTACGCCGTGATCGTCAACGAGCTCGGCCTGGTCGGCGCCGCCGGCCTGCTGTGCGTGTACCTGCTGCTGGTCCAGCGCGGGTTCAAGATCGCCATGCTCGCGCGCGACTCGTTCTCGAAGCTGCTGGCGACCGGGCTGACGTCGGTCTTCGCGCTGCAGGTCTTCGTCATCGTCGGCGGCGTCACCAAGCTCATCCCGCTGACGGGCGTCACGCTGCCGTTCGTCAGCTACGGCGGCTCGTCGGTGCTGGCCAACTTCGTCCTGCTGGCGCTCCTGCTGCTCGTCTCCGACCGCGCGCGGCGTGACGCCGCCACTGCCCCGTGAACAAGCCGATCAGCCGCCTGTTCCTGGTCGCCCTGCTGATGTTCGCCGCCCTGCTGGGCGCGACGTCGTGGTGGACGGTGCTGCGCGCCGACAGCCTCGACCACTCCACGGCCAACGCGCGCACCCTCATCCGGGCCCAGAAGATCCGGCGCGGGACGATCCGCGCCGCCGACGGCACGGTCATCGCGCGCTCGACCCGCGACGCCGAGGGCGTCTATCACCGCCGCTACCCGACCGGCGCGCTGTTCGGACATCCGGTGGGCTACTCCTACGCCAACCTCGGACAGACCGAGCTGGAGCGCTACCGCAACGACGCGCTGCTCGGGATGACCAACGCGATCACCACCACGTTCGAGCAGCTGATCGGCAAGCAGAAGGAGGGCGACGACGTCCGCACGTCACTGGACCCCAAGGCCCAGCGGCTCGCGCTCGACGAGATCGCCAAGGTCGGCCAGAGCGGCGCCGCAGTCGCGCTGGACCCGCGCACCGGCGCGGTCAAGGTCATGGCCTCGACACCGACCTACGACCCCAACACGATCGCGAACAAGGGCGTCCTGGCCGCGGCCAACAAGGACGAGCAGCGCAAGCCGCTGGTCAACCGCGCCGTGCAGTTCGGCGCCGCGCCGGGCTCGACGTTCAAGGTCGTGACCGCCACCGCGGCGATCGACACCGGCACGTACTCGCCGAGCTCGACCGTCGACGGGACCAACGACGTCAAGGTCTCCGGCGTGCCGCTGGCCAACGACTTCAACCAGTCCTTCGGGCCGATCGACCTCAAGACCGCGCTGGCCAAGTCGGTCAACACCGTCTTCGCCCAGGTCGGCGAGAAGCTCGGCAAGCCGACCATGAAGGAGTACATGGAGCGGTTCGGCTTCGACAGCAAGCCGCCGCTGGACTACCCCAAGGACTCGATGTCGGCGAGCGTCGTGGCGCCCTCGCCGCCCGGTCACGCGGTGTCGCCGACGTCGAAGTTCGTCGACGTCGGGCGCATGAGCATCGGGCAGGGCGGCCTGCAGGCGACGCCGCTGCAGATGGCGCAGGTGGCCGCCGCGGTCGCCAACGGCGGCCAGCTGATGAAGCCGCACATCACCGACCGCATCGTCGACCGCGACGGCCGCACGGTCGACACCATCTCGCCGGCCAAGCAGTCGACGGTGATGAAGCCGTCGACCGCCGCCGCCGTGACCGACATGATGGTGGCCGTGGTGCAGAACGGCACCGGCACCAAGGCCGCCATCCCCGGCATCCAGGTCGCGGGCAAGACGGGCACGGCCGAGACGGAGTTCGGCGCCAAGGTCAACGACGTGTGGTTCATCGGCTTCGCGCCCGCCGACCATCCCCGCATCGCTGTCGCGGTGACCGTGAAGGCCGTCACGGGGTTCGGCGGGGACTTCGCCGCGCCGATCGCACGCGACATCATGGAAAGCCTGCTGAAGTGAGGGTCGCGACGCCGTCACGACCCAGACGGGAACCGCAAGGATGACCGAGTTGCCCGAGACCTCCACGATCATCGACGGCCGCTACCGCGTGCTGCGCCGCGTCGGGTCCGGGGGCATGGCCGACGTCGTGTGCGCCGAGGACCTGCAGCTCGGGCGCAACGTCGCGATCAAGCTCCTGCACCGGCGCTTCGCCGCCGACGAGGAGTTCGTCGAGCGCTTCCGCCGCGAGGCGTCCTCGGCCGCCGGCCTCCAGCACCCGCACGTCGTGGCGGTCTACGACCGCGGCGCGTGGGACGGCACGTTCTACATCGCGATGGAGTACCTCGAGGGCCGCACGCTGAAGCGGCTGGTCCAGGAGGAGGCGCCGCTGTCGGCGCCCCGCGCGATCGACCTGACGATCCAGATCCTGCGCGCGGCGCGGTTCGCCCACAAGCGCGGGATCATCCACCGCGACCTCAAGCCCCACAACGTCATCGTCGACGCCGAGGGCCGCGCGAAGGTCACCGACTTCGGGATCGCCAAGGCCGGCGCGTCGGACATGACGCAGACCGGCTCGATCATGGGCACCGCGCAGTACCTGTCGCCCGAGCAGGCCCAGGGCTTCGCGGTCAGCGCGCCGTCGGACCTCTACTCGGTCGGGATCATCCTGTACGAGATGCTCACCGGCCGCGTGCCGTTCGAGGGCGACAGCGCCGTGGCCATCGCGCTCAAGCAGGTCGGCGAGATCCCCGTGCCGCCGTCGGCGTTCAACGCCGACGTGCCGCCGGCCCTCGAGGCAGTCGTCCTGCGCGCGCTGGAGAAGGATCCGGCGCGCCGCTTCGCCGACGCCGACGAGTTCATCGCCGCCCTCGAGCACGCGAGCGCCGGCGTCGCGCCGCCGCCGCCGATGGGCCCAGACCAGACCCAGGTCATCGCGCCGACCGGCCCGTTCGTCCCGATCCCGCCGCCCGACGCCTATCGGGAGGTCGCCTCGGTCGAGCACTACGGGCCGCCGACGCCGCCGCCCGCGGGCGACGACACGGGCGGGACGCGCTGGTGGATCGCCGGGCTCGTGGGCCTGCTCGTCATCCTGGTGCTCGGCGCCGGCGTCCTGCTGCTGGGCAAGGACAAGGTCAAGGTCCCCAACGTCGTGGGCAACCCGCAGGCCGAGGCGCAGCTGATCCTCAAGCGCAAGGGCCTGTCGACCGAGATCACCGCCAAGGAGCATCCGACGCTGGCCAAGGGCACGGTCATCGGCCAGGACCCCGGCGGGGGCTCGCGCGTGCCCAAGGGCGACGTCGTGACGCTCGTCGTCTCGGCCGGCCCGGGCACTTCGCGGATCCCGGACCTGACGGGCCAGCCGCGCAGCGCGGCCCGGCAGAAGCTGTCGGATCTCGGCTTCTCGGTCTCCGAGGAGCGAACGCCCGACGACACGATCAAGCAGAACCGGGTGATCAGCACGCGGCCCGCGGCCGGCCAGGAGCTCGAGAAGGGGCAGAACGTCACGCTGGTGATCTCGTCGGGCCGGCAGCAGGTGACCGTGCCCAAGGTCACCGGCCTCACCGAGGACGAGGCGCGCTCCACGCTGGAGGCGCTGGGCTTCACGGTGAGCAGCACCCAGAAGGAGACGGCCGACAGCGCTCCCGGCACGGTGCTGGAGCAGTCGCCCGCGCCCGCCGCGAAGCTGGCCAAGGGTGGGAAGGTCACGCTGACGGTGGCCAAGGCGCCGGCCGAGGTCGACGTTCCCGACGTCACCGGCCAGGGCCGGCTCGAGGCCACCCAGACGCTGAAGGCCGCCGGCTTCACGGTGTCCCAGAAGCAGCAGCCGACCGGCGAGCGGGCGCAGGACCTGCACGTCATCAGCCAGGACCCGACCGGGGCCAAGGCGAAGAAGGGCTCCACCGTGACGATCACCGTAGGCCAGTACGACCCGGCGCTCGCGCCCGGCGCGACCACGACGACGCCGACCACCACGTCGACGACGCCCGACGGCACCGTGACCACGCCGTGAGGGTCGCCGTCCTCGCCGGCGGGCGCTCCTCCGAGCACGACGTCTCGCTCGACAGCGCGGCGGCCGTGCGCCGCGGCCTCCAGGAGGCCGGTCACGAGGTCGTGCCCGTCGACCTGGCCCGCGACGGCACGTGGTGGCACGACGGGGAGGAGCTGGCGCTCCATCCCGGGCGCGGGCTGCTGGACGCCGACGTCGTGTTCCCCGTCCTGCACGGACCCTACGGGGAGGACGGGACCGTCCAGGGGCTGCTCGAGCTGCTCGACGTGCCGTACGTCGGCTCGGGCGTGATGGCCAGCGCCGTCTGCCTGGACAAGGTGGTGTTCAAGGAGCTGATGGCGCAGGCCGGCCTGCCGCAGGTCGGCTACGCGCTGGTCGAGGCAGGCCGCCAGCGGCCGGATCTCAGCGGGCTCGGGCTGCCGGTGTGGGTCAAGCCGGCGCGGCTGGGCTCGTCGGTCGGCATCGCGCCGGTCGAGCGCGCCGAGGACCTCGACGCGGCGCTGGACGAGGCGTTCACCCACGACGACCGGGTGATCGTAGAGGCCTCGGCGCCGGGCGTGGAGGTCGAGTGCTCGGTGCTGGGCGACACGCACGACGCACGCGTCAGCACGCCGGGCGAGATCGTCCTGCTGCGCGACGGCTGGTACGACTACGAGGCCAAGTACACCGCCGGCGGGATGCGCCTGGAGGTCCCGGCGCGGATCTCCGAGACGGCGCAGGCGCAACTGCGCGAGGTCGCCGCGCGCGCGTTCGCGGCCGCCGGCTGCACGGGCCTGGCGCGGGCCGACTTCTTCGTCGACGGCGAGACGGTGCTGCTCAACGAGCTCAACACGATGCCCGGCCAGACGCGCACCTCGGTCTACGGCGTGCTCTGGGAGCGCTCGGGGCTGCCGTATCCCGAGCTGATGGACCAGCTGTGCCAGGTGGCGGTGGCGCGCTTCGCGCGCGAGCACGCGCTGAAGCACTAGCGGTCGGCACGCTCGGTCGAGCGGCGGCCTTCCGGCGCGAGGGCTAGTCAGCCCACCAGCCGCGCCGACCCTCCACGTCCTCGCGCGGATCCTCGCCGAGATCGGGCGCGCCGAAGACGAGGATCTCAAGGCCCTCCGGCCCGCCCTCGTAGCCTCGCCACGTGCCGGGCGGGACGCGCACCACGTCCCACTCCTTGACCTCGACGACCTCGTCGTCGAGCTTCATCCGCCCGCTCCCGCGGACGACCACGTACACCTCCTCCTGCTCCTTGTGCGTGTGGCCGTACGGGAAGCGATAGTCGGGCGGGATCCGCTGGTAGCTCAGGCCGCACTGCTCGAGGTCGAGCGCCTTGCTCGCGTGGCGGAACTCGAGGTCCGGCGAGCCGTCGAAGTTGGACCCGAGATCCTCCACCTCCCTGAGGTTCCTCAGCGTGAACGGCACGGCCGCGATCCTACCTTCCATCAGGCCGGCCGATGCTTGCCAAGCCTCGCGCGCGCGCGCCGAGCTGGGGCTACCGCGGCAGCGCGCGGGCCGCGGCGGAGATGTCGCGCCACGGGTCGCCGCCGAGGGCGTCGAGGCGCTCCAGGACCGTCAGCATCGTCCAGCGATCAGGCCGCAGCGCGGCATCCTCGAGCTCATCCCAGCGCAGCGGCGTCGCGACGGGCGCGTGGGGGCGGGGCCGGGGGGCGTAGGGCGCCACGACCATCTGCGCCATGCCGTTGCGCGCGACGTCGACGTAGATCCGGTCGTCGCGCTTGTCCTTGTGGAACTCGGTGGTCAGGAGGTCCTCGCCGTCGACCCCGGCAGCCGCCAGCTCCTCGGCGAACGCGCGCGACCAGGCCAGGACGTCCTCGACGTCGCGCGTGCGCTTCAGGGGGACGACGACGTGCACGCCGCGTGAGCCGGTCACCATCGCGAACGGCTCCAGCCCGCGCTCGCGCAGGGCCTCGCCGCAGGCCAGCGCCGCGCGGCGCACCGCGCCGAAGTCGTCGAGCGTCGGGTCGAGGTCGATGACCAGCCGGTCGGGGCGGTCGAGCCGGTCGGCGCGGCGCGTGAACACGTGCGGCGTCACGCATCCCTGCTGGGCCAGCCACTGCAGGGCGCTGCGGTCGTTGGCCAGCAGGTGGCACACCGAGCCGCCGTGCTTGTCGACCCGCACGCGCTCCAGCCAGTCGGGCGCCCCGCGCGGGATCTCCTTCTGGAAGAAGCCGCCGCCGTCGATGGCGCCGCGGAAGCGCTGCATGGAGACCGGCCGGTCGCGGACGTGCGGGACCATCGCGTCGGCGACCGCGCCGAAGTAGTCATACAGGTCGCGCTTGGTCAGGCCGTCGTCGGGCCAGATCACCCGCTCGGGGTGCGTGAGGGCGACGGCGTGCTCGGTCACTGGAAGAGCAGGACCTCGGAGATGGCGACCTGGTTCTTGCCCGGTGGCAGCTTGGTGATCCACACCAGGTAGTAGCGGAAGCGCTGCTGGGCGGTGTCCAGCTGGACGCGCTGGCGCTTGGAGGTCACGGTGAAGTCGGCGACCCGCTGCCAGCCCGACAGCGTGGCGGGCGGCGAGGACTTCGCGACGTAGACCTGGCCCTCCCAGCCGGTGGTCGGCGTCCGGATCTCCATGACGCGGGCCGCCGCGCTGGGCACCGCGTCGACGTAGATGCCGACGCCCTTCTTGCCCGACGCGAACACGCCGCCCTGGTAGCTCTCGGTCGTCCACGTGGTGTTCGGGTCGCGGTCGACGATCGCGCGGACCTTCTCGTGGTGCTCGTTGCCGTCGCCGGGCGGCGGGTCGAAGTCGCCGGCACCGCTCTGCTTCAGCGAGACCGACCGCAGGCCGGGCGGCGCCTTGACGTTGCGGGGCTGGCCCGTGCCGCGCTCGGTGCGGTCGGCCAGCAGCACGAGCAGCACGACGGCCCCGGCGGCGACCGCGAGCAGGGCGAGCAGCAGCCGGACCGGATGGGTGACGCGCGTGGGGAGCCGGCGCTGGGCGCTGGGCGGCAGGGTGCGCAGCACGGCGGTCGCCTCGCCGGTGGCCTGGCCGCTGCGCTGCGTCTCGATCGCCAGGACGTCCTCGAGGTCGGCGATCAGCGCGCGGTCGTCGGCGTAGCGCTCGTCGAGGTCCTTGGCGGTTGCGCGGTCGAGGACCGAGGCCAGCGCGCTGGAGACCTCGGGCCGGCGGATCTGCACGTCGGGCAGCGGCTCGCGCACGTGCTTCATCGCGACGGCGACCTGGTTGTCGCCCTTGAAGGGCACGTCGCCGGTGAGCATCTCGAAGAGCACGATGCCCAGCGAGTAGAGGTCGCTCTGGCCGGTGACCGGGTGCCCGAGAGCCTGCTCGGGGGAGACGTAGTCGGTGGTGCCCAGGACGCGGCCGTCGGCGGTCAGGCCCTCCTGGTCGAGCGTGCGGGCGATGCCGAAGTCGGTGACCTTGGCCGAGCCCTCCTCGTCGACGAGGACGTTCTGGGGCTTGACGTCGCGGTGGACGATCCCGCGGTCGTGCGCCACGCCGAGTGCGCGGGCGATCTCGATCGCGTAGGCGATCGCCTCCTGGACCGGCAGCCGGCCGTGGCGGCGGATGCGGTCCTTCAGCGTCTCGCCCTCGACGTACTCGAAGACGATGTACGGGGTGTTGTCGTCCTCGCCGGCGTCGATGACGGTGACGATGTGGGGATGGTTGAGCTGCGCGACGGCGCGGGCCTCGCGCCGGAAGCGCTCGAGCTGATCGCTGTCGGACGCGATCTCGCGGTGCATCAGCTTGATCGCGACCTGGCGCTCCAGGACGGTGTCGAAGGCGCGGTAGACCGTCGACATCCCCCCGGTGCCGATCTGGGCATCCAGGCGATAACGGCCGTTCAGGAGCGTGCCGACGTGCGAGCTCACGTCTCTATTGTGCTGCGGCGAGGGCGGAAGTGGCGGAGGTCATCTACGACACCGACCCGGGATGCCCCTGGTCGTGGGCGGCGGAGCCTGCGCTGCGACGCCTGGAGAGTGAGTTCGCCGACCAGGTGGCGATCACCTACGTGCTCAGCACAATGGCCCAGGAGATCAGCGATCCGCGCGCGTGGGGTGGGAGGCAGGGACGGGCACCACGTTCCACCTACCCTGCCTGCCTGGCGGTCAAAGCCGCTGCCGAGGCGGGGGCTCGACGGGCCGTTGCTGCGGGTCCTGCTGGAGGGCTTCTGGCTGCGCCTCGCCGCGCTCGCCTCGCCGGCCACGCTCCTGCAGCACCGCCGAGGTCGTCGCCGCGATCGGCCTGCCCCGGACGCGGGTGGCCCAGGAGCTGTGGACCCTGGCGACCGACTTGTGCCTGCGGGCCGAGCGCGTGCCCGGCGGTGAGCTCTGGCACGCGGCCTAGACGCTTGCCAACTGCATCGGTGCCACCGCAGAGGGTGGGCCCGTCTGGCGCGGCCACACCGCGGTGAACAGGCCCACCCGTCACCGGATGTGCATCAACGCAGAGGGTGGGCCCGTCTGGCGCGGCGAGACCGCGCCGAACGGGCCCACACCTCGGAGGCGCTGGGGGGATGCTTCGGCGGTGGCCCGTCCGCGGACGCCCGCCGTCCGCCAACGGGCCCACGTCGCGCACAAGGCGGCAGTGCTTCGCCGGTGGGCCCGTCTCCGGACGTCCTGCGTCCGCCAATGGGCCCACCTCTCCCCACGGCGCTGGCGGAGGACATGTCGCGCCGGCGCCGCTCCCAGCGCACTCGTCGCCGCCGACGAACCACATCTCGCGCAACGACGACGTCCGAGCTGGGCGCCATCGATGCCCCCGCCGCACGGGGCGCCGGGCCCATCGGCGCCCCACGACGACGGGCCGCCCCCGAAGGGACGGCCCGCGCCGGACAGGAGGACTTCGATCGGGTTACTGCAGCAGGCGCAGCACGCTCTGGGGCTGCTGGTTGGCCTGCGCCAGCATGGCCGTGCCGGCCTGCTGGAGCACCTGCGTCTTGGTCAGGTTCACCATCTCCTCGGCCATGTCGACGTCGCGGATGCGCGACTCGGCCGCGGTGAGGTTCTCCTGGTAGGTCGCCTGCAGCGAGAGCGTGTGCTCGAGGCGGTTCTGGACCGCGCCCATCTCGCCACGGGCCGACGACACGGCGTTGATCGCCGCGTCGATCTCGGAGATGTCGGTGGCGCCGGTGGGCGTCAGCGTCGAGTACGACGTGCCGACCGAGCCCGCCAGGTCGAGCATCGTGATGCTGATCTGCTCGCCGTCGTTGGCGCCGACCTGGAACGAGACGGTCGTGTTGCCCGTCAGCAGCGGCAGGCCGTTGAACTGGGCCTGGGCGCCGATGCGGCTGATCTCGGAGGCCAGCTGGTTGACCTCGTTCTGGATCGACGTCCGCGCGGCGGTGTCGAGCGAGCCGTTCTTGTACTGGACCGCGAGCTCGCGGACGCGCTGCAGCATGGAGTGGACCTCGTCGAGGTTGCCCTCCGCGGTCTGCACCATCGACACGCCGTCCTGGATGTTGCGCTGACCCTGGGCGATGCCGCGGATCTGTGAGCGCATCGACTCGGAGATGCCGAGGCCGGCGGCGTCGTCGGCGGCGCGGTTGATGCGGTAGCCGGAGGAGAGCTTCTCCATCGACTTGGTGACCTTCATGCTGGTGGACTGCAGGTTTCGAGTCGCGTTCAGCGCCTCGATGTTCTGGGTGATGCGAAGGGACATCCTTTGTCCTTTGCTCGGAGGGAAGCGTTGCGGGAGAGGGAGCTAGCGGTGGAGGCCGCTAGGGCTTCTTGCTGGGGGCCGGGAGGTCGTCCGGGAGCTGGTCGACCTCCGACGCGGCGGCTGCGCGGTTCTCCGCCTGCACCGCGGCCCAGATCTCTTCCCGGTAGACGGGAATCGACTTCGGGGCGGCGATGCCGATGCGCACGCTGGAACCGCTGACCTCGATCACTTCGACCACGACGTCGTCGCCGACCATGATCTTCTCGCCGGGGCGGCGGGTGATGATGAGCATGAGGGAACTCCTCCTTGGAGAACGGTCAGGGGTGCGAGCGTACCGGGAGGGCTACGCGGCCTTCGTCGATGGCTCCTCCTGGAGCCCCGCGAAGAGGGGGGCGCGGACAGGGGCGTCTGGGGACTGGTTGATCACCTGATGTCCCTGGTTGCCCACCACGAGGATCGGCGCGCGAAGGTTCGCGCAGAAGTCCTCGAGTGCGGCTGCGGACCGGACGGTCACGTAGACCGACGCATCCTCGGGCCCGGCGATGCCGAGGCGCGCGGCCTCGTCGTCGGCCAGGTCGACCGCGTAGTCCTCGAAGAACCGCCAGGGGTTCGTCACGGGGACCGCGAGGTCGGGATCGTCCATCGAGTGCAGCCAGACGAACGAGCTCTCCTCGCTGCGTGCGAGCAGGGCGAACCGCCGGCCACCGAGGCCGATGAGTCCGTTCGGGAAGTCGAGGATCGCTTCGGCGGGGATCTGGAGCTCCCCGAAGCGGCTCGACCGAAGGGTCACTGCCATGTGTGAGTCGCCTCCATCATTGGGGTTGCCCAGTCCGCCGCTCATCGGATGAAGTCCAACAGGGACGGCTGGATGATCTGCGCGCCGACCTTCAGGGAGGCCTGGTACGCGGTCTGCTGTGCGGTGAAGTCGGTGAGGGCCTTGGCGAGGTCGACGCCCGTGAGGTCGTCGAGCGACTGGTTGGTCGCGGCCTCGAGGTCCCCGAGGCGCGACGCTGCCGCGTCGGCCCGGTTGCGCGTGGCGCCGACCGTGGCGCGCGCGTCGCTGACGGCGGTCTGGTTGTCCTTGATCGCCTTGAGGTCGGTGGTCTGCAGGGCGGTCATGTCCGCGGCGGTGCCGCCGCGCAGGTGCGCCGAGAGCGCCTCGAGCGTCGCCAGCACGCGGCCGTCGCCGGCGGCGCTGCCGCTGCCCAGAACGGTGTCGGCGGTCAGCGCGGCGCTCGCGCCGGCCGGGATGCCGTTGAGCGGGCTGAACGGGCCGTTGAGCTGGAGGCTCACGCCCGAGCCCGCCTCGCGGACGATCGCGCCCGTGTCGCCCTGGTAGGCGTCGCCGGTCGCGCCCGAGTAGGGCGGCACGTCGGACTTCGTGCCCGAGAAGACGTAGGCGTCGCCGAACTTGACGTTCAGCGCGTCCTTGGCGGCCTTGGTCAGCTGGTCGATCTCGGCCGCGATCGAGTTCCGGTTGTCCTGGCTGAGCGTGCCGTTGGCGCCGTTGACCGCCAGCTCGTTGGCGCGGGCCAGGATGTTGGTGATGCTGCTCAGGCCCGAGTCGGCGGCGTCCAGGTAGGACTGCGAGGCGGCGACGCTGTCCTGGCTGCGCTTGATGCCCTCCAGGTCGGAGGTGCGCTGGCGCTCCATGGCGGCCGCGGTCGGGTCGTCGGACGGGCGGTTGACGCGCTTGCCCGTCGAGATCGTCTCCTGCGTGGCCGCCATCTGCTTGTAGCGGGACTGCAGGTCGCTGATGACCCGGTCGCTCAGCATGTTGTTGGTCAGGCGCATCGACATGGCTAGATCCCGACCCGCCCGGTGGAGTTGATGAGCGTGTCGAGCATCTCGTCCATCGTCGTGAGCGCGCGCGCCGCGGCCTGGTAGCCGCGCTGGTAGCGGATCATGTTGGACATCTCCTCGTCCATCGAGACGCCCGCGACCGACTGGCGGCGCGCGGTGAGCGAGTCGAGGACCGAGGCCGAGGTGCTGCTGTTGCCCTCGGCGGTGCGGACGTCTGAGCCGATCGTGCTGATCAGACCGGCGTAGCCGGTGTCGACGGTGCCGCCGCGCAGGGCGGCGATCGCCAGCGCGACGCTGTTGTCGCCGGCGGGCCCGCCGGAGACGCCGGCGCTGATCGTCGCCGATGTGGCGACGACCGCCATGTCGGTGGCGCCCGTGCCGGAGAAGACCGGGCTGGAGGCGTCGGCGTTGACGGAGGTGATGATCGAGGAGGCCAGGCCGCTCAGCGTCGTGCGGTAGCCGGCCACCTTGCCCGCGACGTCCTGCAGGCCGCCGATCTGGCCGCCCGGCGTGGCCGAGAGCGTCGCGGTGGTCGGCATCGTGACCGTGCCCTGCGAGACGAGCGGGGTCGTGGCGCCGCCGAAGGAGACCTGGACCATGCCCGGGTAGGCCGGCTGGCCCTGCGCGTCGAGCGTCGGGTCCGGCGTGACCGAGACCTGGCCGTAGCGCGAGAGCTGGTCGAGCAGGAGATCGCGCCGGTCCAGCAGGTCGTTGGGCTGGCCGACGCCCTGCTGCATGTTGATCTGGGTGTTGAGCTTGGCCAGCTCGTCGGCGATCGGCTTGATCGGGCCCTGGGCGCTGAGCAGATCGGTCACTGCGGCGGTGGCCTGGGTGCCGATGGTGTTGAAGTCGGAGTCCAGCGTGGCGAAGCGCTGCGCGAGCGTCTGGGCGATGCCCACGACCGCGGACTTGGCCGACGCGCTCTGCGGGTTGGCCGCCAGCGTCTGCCACGAGCTCCAGAACTTGTCGAGCTGCTTGCCGAGCTCGGCGTCGCCGCTGCCCAGCGCGTCCTGCGCGAGGCCGAGGCGCTGCGCGGTGACGTCGGCCTGGCCGCCCGTCATGTTCTGCGCGCGGTACTGGAGGTCGAGGAAGTCGTCGCGCAGGCGACGGTAGGTCATGACGTCGACGCCCTGGCCGAGCTGCGCGCCCGTGCCGTCGAGCTTGGCGCCGGCCGGGACGTTCAGCGACGGCCGGACGCCGAAGACGGCCTCCTGGCGGCTGTAGCCGGGCGTCTCGACGTTGGCGATGTTGTGCGCGGTGACGTCGAGGGCGCGCTGCTGGGCGGTGACGCCGCTGAGGGCCGTGTTCAGGCCGCCGAAGGATCCGATGCTCATGGCCTAGGCCTCCAGGTCCAGGGCGCGGCGCATCCGCACCGGCTGGGCGGCCGGGTCGAGGGTGGCCCGCATCGTGGCGCCGGGCTCGCTGGGCGGCCGGTAGCCGACGTCCTCGGCGTCCACGCCGAGCTGACGCGTCAGGTGCGACAGGAACGCGAGCTCCTGGCGCATGAGGGCGCGGTTGATGACGTGCTCGCGCTGGACCTCGGCCAGGAGGCCGCGCAGCTCGGCGCTGCGGCCCTTGGCGGCCGCGGCCTCGTGCGGGCTGAGCAGCTGCGCCAGGGCCTCGAGCGTGACGGTGTGGGGGGCGACGCCGAGGCCGCCGCCGGCCTGCGTGAGGATCCGGACGCGGTCGCGCTCCAGCGTGGAGCGGCGCTCCATCTCGCCCTGCATCTCGGCGAGGCGGGCCAGCACGGCGTCGACGTCGCGGTTGCGGATCGCGGCGCCCTGGCGCAGGACGGCGTCCAGCAGCCGGCGGGCGGAGGCCAGCTGGGCGTCGAGGTGCCGGAGCACGTCGGTGCCGAAGGCGGTCGGCGCGGCGGGGGCGGCGAGGAGGCTCACTGGCCCTTCTCCTTCATGGAGGCGGCGATCGTCCGGGCCAGACCGAGGCCGCCGGACTGCATGACGCTGTCGGCCAGGATGCCGGGCATCATCTGCTGGTAGGACGTGGAGGCCGACGACGAGCCGGCGCCGTCCTCGGAGCCCGCGTCCTGCGAGGTGGCGGAGTCCGACAGCTGCTGGGTGAGCTGCTCGACGAGCTGGCGCTCGAAGGCGAGCGCGGTCTTGTAGCGGTCCTGGTCGGTTTTGGGGGCCTGCCGGACGTCGGCCGGCAGGACGCTGTTGTCGATGGGAGGCAGCGTGCTCATCGCTTGACCTGGTTGGCGATCTCGAGGATCTGGTCCTGCGTGTTGATGGCCTTGCTGGCCATCTGGAAGGCGCGCTGGGCCTCGATCATGTCGGTCATCGCCTGGGCGGTGTCGACGTTGGAGCCTTCGAGGACGCCCTGCTGCACGCCGGTGCCCGGCGCGGCGGCGCGGATGGCGCCGCTGCCCTTGGACGCGACGAAGGTGTTGTCGGGGCCGCCCTGCAGGGCGCCGGGAGCCGGCACGTCGACCAGCTTGAGCTGGCCGAGCTTGGCGCCGTCGAGGTTGACGGTGCCGTCGGCGCCGATCGTCACCTTGGCGGGGTCGCCGCCGGCGGGAAGCTTGATGGGCGGCTCGACGAGCTGGCCCGTGTGCAGCATGAGGCGGCCCTGCGCGTCGGACTGCAGGTTGCCGTCGCGCGTCAGCGCGGTGCGGCCGTCGGAGAGCTTGACCTGCAGGAAGCCGGGGCCGTTGACGGCCACGTCGAGCGACCGGCCGGTGCTCTGCATGGCGCCCTGCTCCACGCTGCGGCCGAGGACGGTCGCGGCAGAGCCGGCGCCGATGGTGACGCCCTTCGCGGCGCCGTAGCCCTGGGCGGAGTCGTACACGAGATCGCGGAACGCGACGCGGGTGTGCTTGTACCCCGTCGTGTCGACGTTCGCAAGATCGTTGGAGACGGCGTCGAGACGCGTCTGCTGTGCCGCCATGCCGGCGGCAGCCGTGTACATGCCTTCAAGCATTTATGTCCGGGTCTCCTGGGAAGGAGGGGATCAGGAGCTCCGGCTTCCACCAACGGGTGGTCCAGCCGATCGGAGGTCCTCTGTCTCCCCGGTGATCGGCAAGGGCCGAACGGACTTGAGGGAAAGGCGCAGTTTGCGTACGACCGCGGTCCGACCGCGGGACGCGGGGGCGGGGTCCCGGCGCTAGCCGGGGACGTTGCCGACCTGTTGCGCGGCCAGGCCGAGCGACTGGTCGATCGTCTGGATCGCCTTCTGCCCGGCCTCGAAGGCGCGCAACGAGGCGATCATGTCGACCATGGTGCGGCCGGCGTCCACGCCGGAGCCCTCGAGCGCGCCCGAGCGGACCTCGCCCGTGGCCTTGCCCGCGGCCGTGCCGGTGAAGAGGGCGTCGCCCTCCTTGCGGACACCGGTCAGGGCGAACGCCCCGACCTTCGTGGTGTCCACGGTGCCGTCGGCGGCGACCTTGACCGGCTTGCGATCGGTGCCCAGCACGGGGTTGCCGAGCTGGTCGACGAGCGTGCCGCCGCCGTTGGACTTGAACGAGCCGTCCCGCGTGTAGCGGACGCCCTTGGCGGTCTGCACGGCGAAGTAGCCGTTGCCGGCGATGCCGAGGTCGAGCGGCTCGCCGGTGTCGCGCAGTCCTTCGGGCGACAGGTCGGTGACCTGCTTGGTGATGAGCGGGCCCTGGCCCAGCGGACCGACGGTCTGGCCGGTCTTGCTGTTCTGGAGCAGCAGGTCGGAGAACGACTGCTGCTGCGACCGGTCGGCCTTGTAGCCGGGGGTCGCCGCGTTGGCCATGTCGTTGGCGATCTGGTCCTGGCGGACCATCTCGGCGACCATGCCTGCGGCGGCGATGTAGAGGCCGCGTTCCATGCTCACCGGGTCGTCGGACGCCCGCGGGCAGACTTGAGGGGCCGGGGGACGTGCGAACCTGTGCGCAGCCTTGGCCTCGCCTGTCGCCCTCGTCCTGCTGCGCGGGATGCTTCCCGACCTCCCGCTGATGACGGGCACGGTGCTCAACGCCCGGGTGCTGGACGTCCGGACGCTCGTGCTCGCCGGGGTCCGGCTCCCGGCGAAGCTGCCCGACGGCGTGCAGCCCGGCCAGCACCTGCGGCTTCGCGTCGAGGAGGCCGGCGCCGAGCGCGTGCACCTGCGGATCGTCGAGGCGCCCGTGCCGCCGGCGGCCGAGCAGGCGCAGCCGATCCCGGCAGCGGCCTACGCGCTGGCGCTGCCGGGCGGCGTCGTGGCGCGCGTGCACGTCGAGGAGCGCGAGGAGGCCGGCGGCCGGGGCGGCGGCCCGGGCCAGGCGCGCTCGGTGGTCGTCCGCTACGACTCGCCGACGCTGGGTCGGCTCGACGTGCGGCTGGACCGCGGCGCCGCGGCCGTGCACGTCAGCGCCGGCGAGCCCGCCGAGGCGGTCCGCGGCGCGGCCGACGTGCTGCGCGATGCGCTGGCGCGCGTGACGGGCGGGCCGGTCCAGGTCACCGTCCACCCCAGGGAGGAGACGCTGGATGTCCGAGCCTGAGCGCCCGAAGCGCGCGACGGCGTTGCGCTACGACCGCGAGGCCGGCGGCGCGCCGCGGGTCGTGGCGACCGGAGCGGGTGCGATCGCCGAGCGGATCGTGGCGATCGCGGCGGAGCAGGGCATCCCGGTGCGCGAGGAGCCCGCGCTGGTCGAGGCCCTGTCACGACTGGAGCTCGAGCAGGAGATCCCGCCCGAGCTCTTCGTCGCGGTGGCCGAGGTCCTGGTGTGGGCCTACGGCTTGGAAGCGAAGCGTCGTCCTACGGCCCCCCGCTAGACGACGCGAGGGCTTCCGGCTACGCGACGGCCTGGAAGAGGGGGGCCGTACCGCCCTCTGCCCGAGCGGCGGACACTACGCCACCGCCTGGAAGAGGGGGGCGTCGTCGTCGAGCTGCGCGCGCAGCGTCTTCTTGAGCTGACCGTGGATCTGGCAGACGCGCGACTCGCTGACGCCGAGGATCTCGCCGATCTCGGCCAGCGTCATGTTCTTGACGTAGAGCAGGACGGCGACCTCGCGCTCGCGCTGGGGCAGGCGGGCGAAGGCCTCGCGGAACTTGTCCTTGGCCTGCTCCTTGGCAGCCGCGTGCAGCGGGTCGGCCGAGGCGTCGGTGGAGGCGATGGTGTCGATCCGCTCGATCGTCGTCTCGTCGTCGGAGAGGACCAGCGTGTTGAGCGAGGTCAGGTCCGACTGCGTGATCTCGTCGCGGCGCTTGCGCAGCTCGGCGAGCGTGGTGCCCATGGACGCGGCCAGCTCGGCGTTGTCGGGACGGCGGCCGTGAAGGGTGGTGAACTCATCGGCGGCGCGCTCGATGTCGCGCTCCCAGCGGCGGACGGAGCGCGGGGCCCAGTCCTGCCGGCGCAGCTCGTCGAGCACGGCGCCGTGGATGCGGGTCCAGGCGTACTGCTCGAGCGTGGCGCCCTTGGCCGGGTCGTAGCGCTCGATCGACTGGATCAGCGCCTCGAGGCCGCAGGAGATGAAGTCCTCGACCTCGCAGCGGGCCGGCATCTCGCGGACCTTCTTGTAGACGATGTACTTGACCAGCGGGGCGAAGGTGAGGACGAGGCGATCACGAACGCTGCGGTCGTCGGTGCGGCGGTACTCCTTCCAGAGGGCGAGGGTGTCCTCGGAGGAGAGGCGGCGATTCGAGGTCTGTGCGGTAGCGAGGCTCACGACGTTGCTCCTTGGGGCGGGGGGGACGCTGTGAGGTATCGGTACAGGCCCGAACCGTCCGCATCCCCGTATTCCGGTATTCGACCCTCGACGTGTGTCCAACCCGGTCCTCCCCACTTCTGGGGAGGGGGCGCGTCGAACCTCCATCGATTCGCCTCAAAGCTGTGCATACCGGCCGATAGCTCTTGACGCGGGCCCGCACGCGACGCACTGGCGAAGCCTCGCCCAGGGGGCTCGTTTCGCTGCGCGAGCTCGCCCAGGGGCTCGCTCGCGCGGCGGGGGAGGGCGAGCGTCTCAATTTGCTCCGGGAGCGGCCGACGACCGTGCATGGCGGCTCGTCCGCCCTCCAACCCCTCCAAGGAGCCCTCAGCACCCATGGCGCTTCGCCTTGTCGCACCGGTCGACGGACCGGCTGCCTCCCAGAACTCCGCCGCCCGCACGCCCGTCACGGGCGCGGCGGCCGTCGCCCAGGTCACCAACCGCGCCGCCGGCCTGCTCGCCGCGCGCGACATGGACGGCTGGCGCGCACTCGTCGCAGCCGCCGCGCAGCTGCCCGACGTCCACGACCGCTACCGCGCCCGCCGGCTGCTGGTCGAGTCCACGCTGGCGCACCGCAGCATCACGCCCGCCGCGACCGCGGAGACCTTCCTCGTCGGGGCCGTCGCCGCCGTGGGTGCGCTGGAGGACGAGCCGCGAGAGCCGGTCCTGCTGAACCTCGCCGGTGTCCTGTTCTACGAGCTCGGGGCCATCGTCGCCGCCGAGTCGCTCTTCCGCGCCGCGCAGCGCCTGGACCCGGAGCTGGCCGATGTCGCCGTCAACCTCCGCGAGTGCACCCGCCGCCGCAAGCAGGGCACGAGCACGCCCAAGGGCCTGCCCGCCCCGGTGCTGCGGGCGCTGCGCGAGCTCGGCCCGCGCGCCCAGCGCGCCGCCCAGCGCGCGGTGCCGGCCACCGACCAGACCGTCAGCCTCTGCATGATCGTCAAGGACGAGGAGGCCATGCTGCCGCGCTGCCTGGCCGCCATCGCCGACCACGTCGACGAGCTGATCGTCGTCGACACGGGCTCCACCGACCGCACGGTCGAGATCGCCGAGTCCTTCGGGGCGCGCGTCCTGCACCACGAGTGGGACGGCGACTTCGCCGCCGCCCGCAACGTCAGCCTCGACGCCGCCACGAGCGACTGGCTCATGTACCTCGACGCCGACGAGGTCCTCGTCGACGGCGACGGGCCGCGGCTGCGCGAGCTGCTCGGCCGCACCTGGCGCGAGGCGTTCTGGCTCACCGAGACCAACCACGTCGGCGAGATGGAGGACGGCGCCGCCGTCGCCCACAACGCGCTGCGCCTGTTCCGCAACCGCCCCGAGTACCGGTTCGAGGGCCGCGTCCACGAGCAGTTCGCCCACCGCCTGCCGAGCATGCCCGAGCGCCTCGAGCCCTCGCCGGTGCGCATCGACCACTACGGCTACCTCGGCACCGTGCGCGACTCCAAGGAGAAGTCGCGCCGCAACCTGGAGCTCCTGGAGCGTCAGATCGCCGAGGGCGTCGACACGCCCTTCCTGCACTTCAACCTCGGCTCCGAGCGCGCCGCCGCCGGCGACGTCGCCGGCTCGCTGCACCACCTGCAGCGCGCGTGGTCGGCGCTCGAGAACGACCCCGAGCGCCTGGAGTACGGCTACTTCCCCTCGCTGAGCTCGCGCTGGGTCAAGGCGCTCAACGCCAACCGCCGCCACGACGACGCGCTCGCCGCCGGCGACACCGTCCTCGAGCTGCTGCCCGGGTTCACCGACATCGTGCTCGAGCAGGCGCTCGCGCACCGCGGCAAGGGCGACCTCGACCAGGCGATCGCGACCTTCGAGCGCTGCATCGCCATGGGCGACGCCCCCTCGAAGTACAGCGCGACCGTCGGCGCAGGCACCTTCCACGCGCGCAACCTGCTGGCCGAGCTGCTCATCGCGGCCGGCCGCCTCGAGGACGCCGAGACCCACCTGGCCCATGTCCTGGACCACCACCCGGCGTTCATCGGCGCCGTGGAGCCCTACGCCCGCGTCCTGCTGCGCCGCGGCACCCCGGCGGCCGAGGTCGCCGCGCTGATCCGGCTCAAGGTGCCCGACCCGACGCCCGGCCAGCGCTTCCTGATCGCCGTCCCGTTCTACGAGGTCGGCGCGATCGCCGAGGCCGAGACCGAGCTGCGCGGCGTCCTGGACGCCCAGCCCGGCGCCCACGCCGCCCGCGTGGCGCTGGCCGAGGCGCTGCTCTCGCAGGGTCGCCTCGACGAGGCCGCCGACGCGGCGCTGGAGGTGCCGGCCGACGCGCCGCACGGTCCGGCCGCCGCCCGTACCGCCCTGTTCGCCCGCCTGGCCGCAGGCGCGAGCGCGCCGCTGGTCGACAGCGCGTTCGCCTACGCCGCCTCCGCGGGGCTCGACTCCGCCGCGCTCGCCGCCTTCGCGGCCTGGCGCGGGGGCGACGGCGCCCCCGACCAGGTCTCCGGGGCGGCCGCGCCGCTGGTGGCCACGATGCTCGAGGCGCTCGCCCGCCTGGAGGACTTCGACGGCTTCGAGCGCCTGGCCAGCGTCGTGGAGCGCCTGACGCTGCCGTGGCGTGAGCAGCGCGAGCTGCTGGCCGGCGTCTACCTGCGGCGCGGGTTCTACGAGTCCGCCGCCCAGGAATGGATCGGCACCGTCGAGCGCCAGGGCCCCGACGAGCGCTCCATGCTGGGCCTGGCCCAGCTCGCCGAGCTCCAGGGCCTGCACGAGGACGCGCAGCTCATGCGCGACGAGGCCGCAACGCTGCGCGCGGCCGCCTGAGCGCCATGCCGGCCCTCGCCTGCCAGCTTCCGCGGACGATCGACCGATCGTCCAGGCCTGCGCTCAAGCGCCTCTCCGGAACACCGATCACCGGAAGGACAGGGGCAGGCGGCTCATGGACGAGCCCGAAGGACTTCGAAAGGATCGGGATGGACATCGATGCGAGCAACGGGATCGGCGTGGGAGCCTTCCCCGGACCGGTGCGGACCGCGGCGGCGGCGCAGACCGGAGAGTTCGCGCAGGTGTTCGACCTGGCCGATGCCCGGCGGCGCCGGATGACCGGCCCCGACCGGATCCCCGAGGAGGTGTGGGACGACATCACCCGCGCCGGCCAGCTCGCCGACGACCTCGCAGAGCGCGGTCAGCGCGTGCGGTTCGACACCCACCGGCTGACCAACCGCGTCGTCGCGTCGCTGTGCGACGTCGACGGCCGCACGCTGCGCCCGGTCTCGCTCGGCGAGGTCCTCGGCACCGAACCCGACCCCGCCCCGGCGGCCTAGCTCATGGCCGGCATCCAGCTCAGCGGTCTCGCCTCCGGGATGGACACCGCCTCGATCATCAGCCAGCTGATGGCCATCGAGCGGACCCCGCGCACGAAGATCACGCTCGACCAGAGCGCGACGACCAAGCGCCAGAGCCTCCTGCAGGACATCAACACCAAGCTCACCGCGCTGAAGTCCGCCAACGACGACCTCAAGTCGGTCGCGACCTGGCTCGACACGCAGTCGGTCGAGACCGGCGACGCCACCAAGCTGACCGCGACCCGCACGGGCGGCGCGCCTCCCGGCGGCTACGACGTGGCGATCACGCAGCTGGCGACCGCCGAGCGGCGGACCTACGACTTCCAGAGCCCCGCGGCCGACGGTCCCTTGAAGGTCCTCAACAAGGACGGGACCGAGCGGGCCTCGATCGATCTCAAGGCGGGCGCGAGCGTCGACGACGCCGTCGCGGCGATCAACTCCAACACCGACGCCAACATCTACGCCGTCAACGTCAATGGCGACCTCGTGCTGGCCGCCAAGTCCACCGGCGACGGCAGCGAGTTCTCCGCCACCGGGGCCGGCGCCGAGACCGAGCGCGTCGCGGGGCTCAACGCCAAGCTGACGGTCAACGGCGCCGCGGTCGAGCGCCAGTCCAACACGATCACCGACGCGCTGCCGGGCCTGACCCTGACGCTGAAGGGCAAGACGTCGGCGGCGAGCACCGTCGGCCTGACCGTCGGCACGCCGGGCCCCGACCGCGACGCGGTCACCAAGAAGGTCCAGAACTTCATCACGGCCTACAACGCGCTGGTGACCACCACGCGGGCCGACCTCGACGAGAAGCGCGTCCCGAACGCCAAGACCACCGCCGACGCCCAGAAGGGCACGCTCTTCGGCGACTCCGGGCTGTCGAGCATGCTCTCGACCTTCCGGTCGGCGCTCTCGGCACCGATCGCCGGGCTCACGGGGCTGACCTCGCTCGCCGACCTGGGCATCTCCACCGGTGCCGCCAACACCGGCGCCGCGGTCAACCAGGACGCCGTCGACGGCAAGCTCGTCCTCGACACCGACAAGCTCAACGCCGCCATGGACGCCAACCCGCTCGGCGTGCGCAAGCTGCTCGGCGGCCTGAGCGGCGCCGACGGCTTCGCCCAGTCCTTCGGCGCGCTGATCGCGCCGCTGCAGGGCACCGGCGGCATCTTCGACTCGCGGGTCACTGCCGCGACGAAGGACCTCAGCGACATCGCCGACAAGCTCACCACCTTCGACGCCCGCATGGACGCGAAGGAGAACGCCTACAACAAGAAGTTCACGGCGCTGGAGACCGCACTGCAGAAGAGCCAGTCGGTGGGCAACAGCCTGACCAGCTACCTCTCGTCCCTGGGCGCGTAACGCCCGAGCCTCGTCTCCCTCCGGCGATGCATCAGCAGCACGTCCCCCTCCCTCGGAAGCGAACCCCATGAACCCCTACGCCAGCCCTCAGGCCTACCGCCAGAGCGCCGTCCTGACCGCCACCCCGGAGCAGCTCGTCGTGATGCTCTACGACGGAGCCGTCCGCTTCCTGCGCCAGGCCGAGATCGCCATGCGCGAAGGCGCGTTCCTGCACAGCTACGAGAAGCTCGGCCGCGGCGAGGCCATCATCGACGAGCTGATCGCCACGCTGAACATGGACACGGGCGAGATCGCCGAGCGCCTCCAGGCCATCTACATCTTCCAGAAGCGCACGCTGATCGAGGCGCGCGTCCAGCGCGACGACGTCAAGATCGGGCAGGTCGTGGCGCTGCTCTCCAGCCTGCGCGAGGCGTGGGCCAAGCTCGCCGAGCAGGCCGCCGCCCAGGCGCCCGCCTCCGCATGAGCGCGCAGCTGTTCGCGGGCTTGGCGGCGCTCGCCCGCGAGGAGCACGCGCTCGTCACCGACGAGCGCTTCGACGAGCTCGCCGACCTCAACCGGCGCCGCGACGCCCTCATGGCCGCGCTGCCGGCCAGCGCGCCGCCCGAGGCGCTCGACGACCTCCGCGAGGCCGCGCGCCTCCAGGGCCTCGTCGCCGCCGCGCTGCGCGAGGCGCGCGCCGACACCGCCGGCGAGCTACGGCGCCTGCGCGCCACGCGCACCGGCGTGCAGGGCTACGCCGCCGGCACCGGGGCGCCCGCCGCGGCGTCCAGCTTCGACTCCGCCGGTTAGCCCGCTGGCGTCCCGCGTTGGACGCATGGCCGACGGCGACCTCAAGCGCCCGACCGTTCGGCCGAGAACGGTGAGTGGGTCGCCATGGTCGGCGACTGGTGGCAAGCCCATGGACGGGCCGGCAGCACCCCTCTCCTCCGGACGTCCATGGATCTCTTCGACACCACCCAGATCGGCCTCGAGCGCTCGCTCTCCGGCGCGTCGCTGCGCCAGGAGGCCATCGCGGCCAACATCGCGAACGTCAACACGCCGGGCTACCGCCGCCAGGACGTCGACTTCGCCTCCGCGCTCTCCTCGGCCTGGGACGACGGCAAGTCCGCCGTCGAGTCGGTCGACCCGACGATGCAGACCGACGCCAGCTCGGTCGTGCGCGCCGACGGCAGCTCGGTCGACATCGACGTCGAGGCCGGCGCGCAGGCCAAGAACGGCCTGCAGTACGAGGCCGTCGCCCAGGTCCTCAAGGCCCGCACCGCCATCCTGCGCTCCGCGATCGGCATCGGCTGATGGGCCTCTTCGACGCGATCGACGTCACCGGGTCCGGCCTCTCGGCCGAGCGCCTGCGGATGGACGTCACCTCCGAGAACCTCGCCAACGCCCAGACCACCAAGGGCGCCGACGGTCAGCCCTACCGCCGCAAGGAGGTCGTGCTCCAGCAGGCCGGCGGCGTCGGCTCCTTCGGCTCGGCGCTCACCGTCGCCATGGGCCGCGGCTCGGCCAGCAAGGTCAGCGGCGTGCAGGTCTCCGGCATCGTCGAGGACCAGACCCCCTTGAAGCGCATCTACGACCCGGGCCATCCGGACGCCGACAAGGACGGCTACGTGACGATGCCCAACGTCAACACCGTGACCGAGATGACCGACCTCATCTCGAGCTCCCGCGCCTACGAGGCCAACGTCACGGCGATGCAGACCGCCAAGACGATGTTCACCAAGACGCTGGACATCCTGCGCTGATGCCGATCGATCCCTCCATGGCGATCAAGGGCGTCAGCGGCGGTCCGGAATGGAGCGTCGGCTCGGTCGACGGCACCCCCACCGCCGCCCAATCGGGCCCACCCACCCCCAGCTTCGGCTCGATGCTCGGCAACCAGCTCAGCGCGCTGGAGCAGGGCCAGAACCAGGCGGCCGACGCCTCCCGCGCGCTGGCCGACGGCACCGCCGCCGATCCCTCGCAGGCGGTCATCGCCGTCGAGCGGGCGCAGCTCTCCATGCAGCTCGCCTCGCAGATGCGCACCAAGGGCGTCGAAGCCCTCCAAGACATCTTCCACACCCAGGTCTAGCGACTCAGTCCCCGACTGGAGCCCCTCCCTCCAATGGCTCTCCTGAACTCCATGAGCACCCGCGGCAAGGTCACCCTCGCCGCCTGCGCCCTCGGCTTCCTCGCCGCCGCCCTGCTGATCGTCAAGATGGCCGGCGCGCCGTCCTACACGACGGTGATGACCGGCGTCGACCCCGCCAAGACGACGCAGATCACGTCCGCGCTGACCGCGGCGGGTGTCCCCTTCGAGCTGCAGAACGGCGGCACCGCCGTCGCGGTCCAGAAGGGCAAGGAGACGGCGGCCAACGTCGCGCTGGCCACCAGGGGCCTCAACACGGGGACCACCCAGCCGGGCTTCGAGATCCTCGACAAGCAGAAGCTGGGCGCCTCCAGCCAGCAGCAGCAGATCGCCTACCAGCGCGGCCTGGAGGGCACGATCGCCAACACGATCGGCCAGATCCAGGGCGGCGGCGGCGCGCAGGTGCACCTGACGCTCGCCCAGGACAACCTCTTCGCCGACGAGTCGCGCGCCGCGACCGCCGCGGTGCTTCTCCCGCAGGACAGCTCGAACATGGACCCCAGCGCGGTCCGCGGCATCGCCAACCTCGTCGCCTCCTCGGTCCCCGGCCTCAAGGCCCAGCAGGTCACGATCACCGACGGCACGGGCACGATGCTCTGGCCGACCGGCGGCGACGGCGGCGACGGCGGGACCGGCGGCATGCCGGCCAAGGCCGCGGCCGAGAGCCGCTACAACGCGCAGCTCGAG
This sequence comes from Baekduia sp., assembly GCA_036009425.1. Lineage (GTDB taxonomy): Bacteria > Actinomycetota > Thermoleophilia > Solirubrobacterales > Solirubrobacteraceae > Baekduia. The sequence goes on from DASYLT010000080.1 coordinate 33,202, forward strand.
TCCTCGCTGAACGCCATGCTGGTCCAGACCCTCGGCGCCGGCAAGGCCCAGGTCCAGGTCCACTCCGACCTCAACGTCGACAAGGTCGACGAGCAGAAGCTCGCCTACGGCAAGGTGGGCGTCCCGCTGACCGAGAAGAAGTCGGTCGAGTCGCTGAAGGGCACCGGCGCCGCCGCGGGCGGCACCTCGGGCACCGCGAGCAACCTCCCGTCCTACGCCAACGCCGGCGGGGCGGCGGGCAGCGGCAACAACGACTACAAGAACACGACGACCGACCGCAACCTCGGCGTCGACAAGACCATCACCAAGACGGTCAAGGCCGCCGGCGCCGTCAACCGCATGGACGTCGCGGTCATCCTCGACAAGTCGGTCAACCTCAAGGGCGCCCAGCTGGGCGCCCTGAAGGCGAGCCTCGCCTCCGCCGCCGGGCTGCAGCTCAAGCAGCGCGGCGACACGCTGGCGGTCACCACCGGCCTGGCCTTCGCCAAGCAGCCGGTCGCCGCGGCGAAGTCGGGCCCGATCCCCGCGGCGTTCGCGGGCATCCTCAAGGGCGTGGGCATCGGCCTCGGCGCCCTGGCCTTCCTGTTCTTCGTCACGCGCCACCTGCGCCGCCGCGAGCGGGCCGAGCTCGCCGACGAGCCGTCCTGGCTCAGGGCGCTGGAGGCCCAGCAGGCCAAGCAGATCATGCCGATGCCGGACTTCGCCGACAACCCGGCCACCGACGTCGTCATCGCCAACGCCGACCCCCGCCGCCAGCACCTCGACGCCGTCATCCACGACGAGCCCGAGCGCGTCGCGGCCCACCTGCGGACCTGGATCACCGAGGACAACAAGTGAGCGTCGTCACGACGCGGGGCGGCTCGTCGAACCTGACCGGGCGCCAGAAGGCGGCGGTCTTCCTGATCACGATCGGGTCGACCCGCGCCGCCGACGTGCTCAAGTTCCTCAGCGAGCGCGAGATCGAGGCGCTGTCGGCCGAGATGGCGTCGCTGTGGCGCGTCAAGGCCGAGACGGCCGACGCCGTCGTCCAGGAGCTCGCCGAACGCTTCGACAGCCAGAGCGAGTTCGCGATGGGCGGCCCGGAGTTCGCCCGCGAGGTCCTCGAGCACCTGCTCGGCGCCTCGCGCGCGGAGGAGATCCTCGGCCAGATCACCGCCCAGGCCGAGCTGCGGCCGTTCGACTTCCTGCGGCGCACGCCGCCGGAGCAGATCGCCACGTTCCTCGCCGACGAGTCGCCGCAGACGATCGCCCTCGTGGTCGCCTCGCTGCACACGACGCTCGGCGCCAAGGTGCTCGGCGGCCTGCCGCCCGAGATGCAGGCCAACGTCGCGATGCGGATCGCGACGATGGAGGACACCAACCCGGGCGTCGTCGAGGACGTCGAGCGCGGGCTGCGGCTCAAGCTCTCCAACGTCCTGACCCAGGAGTTCTCGCAGGCCGGCGGCGTCGACTCGCTCGCCGAGCTGCTCAACCGCGCCGGGCGGTCCACCGAGCGCACGGTCCTGGAGGCCATCGCCGCGACCGACGGCGAGCTCGCCGACGAGATCCGCCAGAAGCTCTTCACCTTCGACGACATCGTGGTCCTCAACGACCGCGACATCCAGCTGCTGCTGCGCGAGGTCGACCAGAAGGACCTCGGGCTGGCCCTGCGCGGCGTCACCGAAGAGGTCAAGGACACCATCTTCCGCAACATGTCGACCCGCGGCTCGGAGATGCTCCAGGAGGACCTGGACACCGGCAAGCCGCAGCGCCGTGCCGTGGTCGAAGAGGCCCAGAGCCGCATCGTCGGCGCCATCCGGCGCCTCGAGGACGCCGGGGCGATCGTCATCGGCCGCGGCGGCGAAGACGGCGAAGCCTCCGAGGACGACATCATCTGATGCGCAGCTTCGAGCTCCCCACCCTCGAGGCCCCGGCGGGCCTGGCGCCCTTCGGCGCGCCCGACCCGCCCGAGGCCGACCTCGCCGCGATCGCCGAGGCCGCGCGCGCTGCGGGCCACGACGCCGGCTTCCAGGCCGGCCTCGTCCAGGCCGAGCAGCAGATGGCCGCCGGCGTCGCCGCGCTCCAGGCCGCCGTCGCCGGCGTCGAGGCGCAGCGCAACCAGCTCTCGGCGGCCGTCGAGGCCGCCGCCGTCGAGCTCGGCCTGCGGATCGCCGAGCAGGCGCTGCACGCGACGGTCGAGGCCCAGCCGGACGTCGTCGTCGACGTCGTCCGGGGCGCGCTGCGCCGTCTCGTCGACCGCGACCGCGTCGCGATCCTCGTGCATCCCGACGACCTCGACCTGGTGCGCACCGCGTCCGCCGGGCTGGTCGCCGAGCTCGGCGGCATCGAGCACTGCGAGGTCCAGGCCGAGCGCCGGGTCGCCCGCGGCGGCGCCATCGTGCGCACCGTCGAGGGCGAGGTCGACGCGACGCTGGCGACCAAGCTGGCACGGGCGCGCGAAGTGCTCGAGGACGAGCTCAAGCGTGCCTGAGGCGCTCCTGGCCGAACGCGTCGCCGAGCTCGGCCGCGCCGTCTCGCGCGCCGACCTGCACCGGCGCGCCGGGCGCGTCATGGACCTGATCGGCCTCATCGTCGAGGCCACCGGGCTGGAGGCCGAGGTCGGAGAGGTCTGCGAGGTGCGCACCGGCCGCGACGCCGTCACCGGCGGATGGACCACCATCCCGGCAGAGGTCGTGGGCTTCCGCTCCGGCCGCACGCTGCTGATGCCGCTGGGCGACATGCAGGGCATCGGCCCGGGCGACGTCGTCACGGCCACCGGCAAGCGCGTCTCGGTCGCGATCGGCCCCGAGCTGCTGGGCCGCGTGCTCGACGGCCTGGGCAACCCGATCGACGGCGGCCCGCCCCTGGACGCGCTGCCCGAGCGCCCGATCGTCGGCTCGCCGCCCTCTCCGCTGGAGCGCCCGCGCATCACCGACCGCGTGACGCTCGGCGTCCGCGCGCTCGACTCGCTGGTGCCCTGCGGCCGCGGCCAGCGACTCGGCATCTTCGCCGGCTCCGGCGTCGGCAAGTCGTCGCTGCTGGGCATGATCGCCCGCTCCACGTCGGCCGACATCAACGTCATCTGCCTCGTCGGCGAGCGTGGCCGCGAGGTCCGGGAGTTCATCGACCGCGACCTCGGCCCGGCCATCGACCGCTCCGTCGTCGTCGTCGCGACCTCCGACCAGCCGGCGCTCGTGCGCATCAAGGCGGCGATGACCGCCACCGCGATCGCCGAGCACTTCCGCGACCAGGGCGCCGACGTCATGTTGATGATGGACTCGGTCACCCGCTTCGCGATGGCCCAGCGCGAGGTCGGCCTGGCGATCGGCGAGCCGCCCGCCACCCGCGGCTACACGCCGTCGGTGTTCGCGCTGCTGCCCAAGCTCCTGGAGCGGTCGGGCACGAGCCCCGAGGGGTCCATCACCGCGTTGTACACCGTGTTGGTCGACGGCGACGACATGAACGAGCCCGTCGCCGACGCCGTGCGGTCGATCCTCGACGGCCACATCGTCCTGACGCGCGAGCTCGCGCACGCCGGCCACTACCCGGCCATCGACGTGCTGCAGTCCGTCTCCCGGCTCGAGCGCGAGATCGGCTCGCCCGACGTCCTGGAGGGCGCGACGCGCCTGCGCTCGCTGCTGGCCGCCTACCGCGACAAGCGCGACCTCATCGCGATCGGCGCCTACGAGCGCGGCAGCGACCCGGTCACCGACAAGGCGATCGACCTCAAGGACGCCATCGACGACTTCCTCAAGCAGCGTCCGGACGAGGCCGTGCCCGGCCCGGACTCCGACGACCAGCTGCTGCGAACCGTGGGCGTCATCGGGTCCACGGTGGGCGAGCTGGCCGCCGAGATGGCCGAGAGCGCGGCGCCTGGCGCTGCCGTCGTATCCGGCTTCGACGGCCTGGATCCGATCGCCCCGACCGGTCCGTCGGCCATCCCGCCGCTGAACCTGGCCGTGTAGTGGGCCGCGCGGCGACGTTCCCCACCAGCGACCCGTCCGACAGTCGTCCAAGCGCCCTCAACGCCCCCTCCCTTCATCCGACCACCCAGAACGAGATGCCTGCCCCCTTCCGATTCGGCCTTCAGCGTGTGCGCGAGATCCGCGCCCACGACGAGGACCAGGCCAAGGAGCGCTTCGCGGCCAGCCTGAGCGAGCGCGTGCGCGGCGAGGCCGTCCTGCGTGCCGCCGAGGCCAGACTCGTCGAGGCCACGCAGGAGGGCATCGCTCCCGTGACCACCTTGGGCCCGCTGACCGGCTCGGCGCTCGTGTCGCGCCAGGCGTGGGTCGAGCGCCTCGAGCGCTCCCGCGACGACGCCGTCGTGCGGATGACGGGCTACGACGCCGACCTGGCCCGCAGCCGGGAGTCGCTGACCGACGCCAGCCGCGCCCGCGAGGTCCTCGACAAGCTCGAGGAGCGCCAGCGCGAGGAGCACCGGCGCGCCGCCGCACGGGTCGAGAACGCCGAGCTCGACGAGATGGGCCTGCGCGCCTTCACCCGCCAGAGGGCCGCATGAGCGTGACCTCGATCGGCGACCGCGTCGCCGAGATCCAGCAGCACGTCGCCGTGATGACCGGCGCGGCCGCCAACCCGGCCGCGACGTCGACCAGCTTCGCCCAGGCGCTGCAGACCGCGCAGGGCACGACCGCGACGTCGGCCCCGGCGCTCTCGGGCACGCTGAGCGGCGGCAGCCCGACCCAGTACGACGCGCAGATTACCGCCGCGGCGTCCAAGTACGGGCTCGACCCCGCGCTGCTGAAGGGCCTGATCCGCCAGGAGTCCAACTTCGACCCGACGGCGCGGTCGGGCGCCGGCGCGCAGGGTCTGACCCAGCTGATGCCCGGCACGGCCGCCTCGCTCGGGGTGGACGCGAGCGACCCGACCCAGGCGATCGACGGCGGCGCGCGCTACCTCAAGGCGCAGCTGGACCGCTTCGGCGGCGATCCGGCCAAGGCGCTGGCGGCCTACAACGCCGGTCCCGGCGCGGTCGCCAAGTACGGCGGCGTGCCGCCCTACGCCGAGACCCAGGGCTACGTCCAGAAGGTGCTCGGCTACGCCGCCGAGTACGGCAGCGCCGCCGCGACGACCGCCGCCGCGCCGACCCTCGCGGCCACGTCCGCCGTGCCCGCCACCACGCTGCCGGTCTCGGCCGCGGTGCTCTCCGACCCCGCGTCGTCCTCCCTCGACTACTCCACGCTCTGATGCGACCCTCCACCATCACCCCGCCGGCGGCGCGGGTGGACGCTCCAAGGAGCAGCCCACCGCCCGGTCCGAGCCCCGGGGGCTTCGCCGCCCTCCTCGACCAGACGACCGCCCGGACCGCACCTGCGGAAGGCCCCCAGACCCAGACCCGCCCGGCGCGCAGCGACCAGCCGCGCCGCCGTGACGAGGATGCGTCCCGGCGCGACGGTGTGGCGGCGGACGCCGTCCCGGCAACGGCCTCCGACGCCACGGCCCCCGCTCAGGCCCCCGCGGCCCCGGCCGGCGAGCCGCCCAAGGACCTCGCGGACCCGGCGGCGACCGCGGCCGCCGCAACCGATCCCGACGCCCCGCCCACGCTCTACACCGCCGTCGACCCGTCGGCACTGGGCGCAGCCGTCCGGCCCGGCATCGCCGACCCGACGGTCGCCGCGCCCGCGACCCCCGCGGTCGCCGCGCCTGCGACGCCCGGCCCCGCGGTCGCCGCGCCCGCGACGCCCGGCGCCGCGGTCGCCGCGCCCGCGACGCCCGGCGCCGCGGTCGCTCCCGTCCTCGCCGGGACGCCGGCGGGCCCCGCGCAGCCGATCGCACCGCAGGTCACCGGGCCCGAGGGCCAGCCGCCCACCGCCGCCCCTGGCGGCGTCGTCATCCCCGCCCAGCTGCTCGGGGCGAAGACCGACGCCGACGCCGACGCCAAGGGCAAGGACGGCAAGGACGCGCCGAAGGATGGCGCGCCCGACCTCGCCAAGCTCCTGGCCGCGCCGGCGTCCGCCGCGCCGGCCGCCGCGCCGACGCCTCCGCCGGCGGCGACCCCGCCCGCCGCGCAGCCCCCGGTGCCCGATGCCGCGGCAGCCGCTCCGGCGCCCACCGTCGCGCCCGTCTCGGCCCAGCCCGCCGCGACGCCGCTCACCGCCGTCCCGGTCGCCGCCGGCGTCCCACAGCTCACGCGGGCATCGGTCACCGCGGCCGCCGACCGCGTGCAGGACCTCGTCCGCATCGCCACGACCCGCAACGGCGGCGCCCGCGCGATCCTCCAGCTCAAGCCGGCCGAGCTCGGCGCCGTCGACGTGCACCTGCGCACCACGCGCGAGGGGCTCGTCGCGACCATCGCCGCCCACGACCAGGTCGGCCTCGACGCCCTCCAGCAGGCGGGCGGCGAGCTCCGGCGCTCGCTCGAGGACCGCGGCGTGCAGCTGCATCGCCTCGACCTGCAGCTCGGCGCCGGCCAGAGCAGCTTCGGCAACGGCGCCGATGCGCGCGACGCCAACGCCGGCAGCCGCCGGAGCGCCCACTCCGGCGCGCCGGCCGACGACGACCTCGTCGTGCAAGACCTCTCCACCACGACCGTCACGACCACGCCCGCGGGCGTGCTCGTCGACGTCCAGGCCTGACCGAGGAAGGACCCCAACATGGCCAGCAGCTCCGCCATCAGCAACCAGATCGTGTCCCCGGCGTACACCACGTCGTCCAACGAACCCAGCAGCTCGCTGGACAAGAACGGGTTCCTGAAGATGCTCACCGAGCAGATCAAGAACCAGGACCCGACGTCGGGGCAGGATCCCAACCAGTACTTCCAGACCATCTCGCAGATGACGACGGTCGAGCAGCTGACCAACCTCGCCCAGCAGTCGGTGACCCAGCTGGCCCAGGCCGCCAACAGCAACGCGACGTCGCTCATCGGCCGCACCGTCAGCTACATCGGCAAGGACGGCCTGCCGATCTCGGGCGTGGTCGACAGCGTCGACCTGACCGGCAAGACCGGCCCCCGGCTGTCGGTCGCGGGCGTCGCCGGCATCGACCCGGACCTGCTCACCACGGTGAAGTAGTGAGTGGCGCGTTCAACCCCGCCTTGGTCCCGCCCGGCGTATCAGCGCCGGCGCAGGTCGGCGCGCGGGCGCAGCCGGTACGGCCATCCGTCCAGGCGCCTCAAGGACCCGCGTTCGCGGACGTCCTACAGGGACAGGCGGGCGCTCAGCCCGTCCAGTTCTCCAAGCACGCCGTCCAGCGTCTGGAGCGTCGCAACCTCGCCGTGGACCCGGCGTCGATGCAGCGTCTCCAGGACGGGGTCGACCGAGCCGCGGGCAAGGGTGCCCGGGATGCGGTGGTCCTCGTGGACGACACGGCGTTCGTGGTCTCGGTCCGCAACCGCACGGTCATCACGGCGGTCGGCACCGACCAGATGAAGGACCACGTGTTCACCAACATCGACAGCGCCGTCATCGCCTGAGGCGCAGCAGCACCAGCGGTACCGAAGACGGATTTTCACCCAACCGGCTGGACCCCCATGGGGAAGCCGGAGGACCTCACAGGAGCCTCCCAATGATTCGCGGCATGTACTCGGCCATCTCCGGCCTGCGCACCCACCAGACGATGCTGGACGTCACGGCCAACAACCTGGCCAACGTCAACACCGTCGGCTACAAGTCCTCGCGCACCACGTTCAAGGACCAGCTGCAGCAGACGCTGTACGGCGGGTCCGCCGAGGGTCCCAACACGGGCGGCACCAACGCGGCGCAGGTCGGCCTCGGCGTGCAGCTCGGCTCGGTCGACGCCGTCATGGGGCCGGGCTCGATGCAGCCCACGGGCAACCCGCTCGACGTCGCCATCCAGGGCGAGGGCTGGTTCCGCGTCGGCCTCGGCGACCCGGCCACCACGCCGCCCACGATGCCCAACGAGATGAACTACACCCGCGCGGGCAACTTCATCCGCAACGACCAGGGCTACCTCGTGACCCCGGAGGGCTTCTACGTGATGGGCCACGACGCCACCACCACGCCCGCCTCCGACGCCTACATCCAGATCCCCGGCGGCGCCACCGCCGTGGCCGTCGGGCCCGACGGCGCGGTCAGCTACGTCCCGGCCGCCGGCGGCGCCCGCACGACCGCGGGCACCATCAGCCTGGCGAAGTTCCCCAACGACGAGGGCCTGCTGCGCCTCTCGGGCAACCGCTGGGCCGCGCACCCGGCCGCGGGCATCGAGAACGTCGGCACGCCCGACGGCTCGAGCTTCGGCCAGACGATGGGCGGCATGCTGGAGATGTCCAACGTCGACCTGGCGTCGGAGTTCACCAACATGATCGTCGCCCAGCGCGGGTTCCAGGCGAACTCGCGCGTCATCTCGACCGCCGACGAGATGCTGCAAGACCTGGTCAACCTCAAGCACTAGCCCTCCAGGGCAGCGGGGCCGTGGCACGGCCGCCCGCGCAAAGGCGGAGGGCCTTTGCTCGGGCGGGCGTGACACGGCCCCGACACGTTCTGCGACGCAGGAGCCATCTGATGATCCAGCTGCACAAGCTCTCCCACGAGCGCGAGCCGTTCCATCTCAACCCCGACCTGATCGAGCGCGTCGACGCGTCGCCCGACTGCCACGTCACGCTCACGACCGGTACGCGCATCGCGGTGTGCGAGACCGAGGACGAGGTGGTCGGCAAGGTCCGCACGTGGCGCGTCGAGGTCCTGGCGCAGGCCATGCGCCTCGCCCGCTGACGCGGCCGCCGATCGCTCTCAAGAGCGGCCCGGAGGCGGCCGATCACCGGGCAAGACCTTCTAACCCGGAGTTCGCATGTCCGAAGAGACCCTCTCCCGCCAGCTGGTCGTGTTCTCGCTCGGCGACGAGGAGTACGCGCTGCCCATCACCCAGGTCCACGAGATCATCCGGTTCACCGAGCCCCGCTCGGTGGCCTCGTCGGACCCCAGCGTCCGCGGCGTGATCTCCCTGCGCGGCAAGATCCTCCCGGTCTACGACCTCGCGACCCGCCTCGGCGTGGAGCACTCCGACGTCGCGGAGGCCAAGATCGTCATCGTCGAGACGGGCGACGACATGGCCGGCGTCGTCGTCGACGACGTCGAGGAGGTCATCACCGTCGACGCCAGCCAGCTCGACGAGGCGCCGACCGCCGGGGGCCGCGCCATCGACGGCATCGTCAAGATCGGCGACCGCCTGGTCGTGCTCCTGGACCCCGAGGGCATCGTCGGCGCCGTCGGCGCCGCGCCGACCGCCGACGCCGCGTCCGCCGAGGCCGCCGACGGCGTGCGCACCGCCGCCTGAGCCTCTCGTGCCGGCGCTCGCCCCCCGCACCGCCAAGCCGTCGCGGATCCTGGTCGCCGACGACTCCACGTTCATGCGCCGCCTGCTCACGCAGGCGCTGCGCGACGCGGGGTTCGACGTCGTGGGGCAGGCCGCCGACGGCGACGAGGCGCTCGCCCTGTACCGGGAGCTGCGCCCCGACGCCATGACGCTCGACCTGGCCATGCCGGGCATGGACGGGATCGGGGTCCTGCGGGCGCTGCGCGGCGAACGCTCATCGCTGCCGGTCGTGGTGGTCTCCGCGTTCTCACCCGCGCACGGCGCCCGCGCAGTCGACGCCCTCGCCGAGGGCGCCTTCGACCTCGTCGCCAAGCCCGCCTTCGGCGAGCCGCTGGAGCAGTTCGTCGGCGCGCTGCGCGAGAAGGTCACCCAGGCCGCGACCGCCGGCCCGGGAGCGACGATCGCCGCGCCGGTCCGCCTCACCGGCGCCCGCGCCCAGCGCACCGGCGAGGGCGCCTCGGGCGTCGCCCGCCTGCGCGCCCGCCGCGCGCCGGCGGCCTCCCGCAGGGTCCTCCTGATCGCCACCTCGACCGGCGGTCCGCGGGCGCTGGCCGAGCTGGTCCCGGCGCTGCCGTCGCCGCTGGGTGCCGGCGGGCTGATCGTCCAGCACATGCCGGCCGGGTTCACCGCCTCGCTGGCGCAGCGGCTGGACCGCAGCTCCAGGCTCACCGTGGTCGAGGCCGGCGCCGGCGACGTGCTGCGGCCCGACACGCTCATGCTCGCGCCGGGCGGCAGCCACCTGCGCCTCGGTGATGACGGCGTCGCGCGGCTCACCGACGAGGCGGCGGTCGGCGGCCTGCGTCCCCGCGCCGACCTCACGATCGCCGACGCCGCGCGCGTCTTCGGCGAGCGCCTGCTGCTGGTCGTCATGACCGGCATGGGCAAGGACGGCCTGAAGGGCGCCCGCGAGGTCCGCGCCCGCGGCGGCCGCATCCTGGCCCAGGCCGAGTCGACCTGCACCGTCTACGGCATGCCGCGCGCCATCGTCGAGGCCGGCCTGGCCGACGACGTCCTGCCGCTCGGCGAGCTGGCCGAGGCCATCGCGGGGGAGACGGGATCATGAGCGTCACCACGATCCCGGCGCTCGGCCCCGACGTCGCCGACGACTACGAGCCCTTCTGCGTGCTGTTCCGCCGGCTGTGCGGGATCGACCTGCTCCAGTACAAGCGCGGCCAGATGGAGCGGCGCATCCGCTCGTTCGTCGCCACCCGCGACGTCGACGGCCTGCTCGCCTACGCGGTCCTCCTGAAGGCCGACCCGGCCGAGCTCGAGCGGTTCCTGGACCGCGTGACGATCAACGTCTCGCAGCTCTGGCGCAACCCGGAGCAGTGGGAGGTCCTCGAGCAGACGATCCTCCCCGACCTGGCCCGGACGGCCGCCGGCCCGCAGCGGCTGCGGTGCTGGAGCGCGGGCAGCTCCTACGGCGCCGAGGCCTACACCTTGGCCGCCGTCGCGCGCCGCGCCCTCCCGCGCGCGCAGGTCTCGATCCTCGGCACCGACATCGACGCCCGCATGGTGCAGCGCGCCCGCGCCGGCGTCTTCACGCTCGACGACGCCCGCGACGCCCCGACCGCGACGCTGGCCTCCCACTTCTCGATGGTCGACGGCGCCTGGCACGCCGGCGACGAGCTCAAGCGCCTGGTGACGTTCGAGCAGGGCGACCTGCTGCAGGTGCAGCCGCCACGGGCGTCCTACGACCTCGTGCTCTGCCGCAACACCGTCATCTACTTCAACGAGGACGTGCGCGACGCGCTGCACGGACGCCTGGCCCACAGCCTGCGTCCCGGCGGACGCCTGGTCGTGGGGGCCACCGAGCGCGTCGCAGCCCCGGCCGCGCACGGCCTCGAGCCCGAGCTCCCCTTCGTCTACCGGAAGTCGTGATGGACACCTCCGAGTACCTCCCGATGTTCCTGGCCGAGTGCCGCGAGAACCTCCAGGAGCTCAACCTGGCGGTCGTCCGCCTCGAGGATGCGCCCGACGACCGCCAGACCGTCGACGCGATCTTCCGGATCGCCCATTCCCTGAAGGGGATGGCCGCGACGATGGGCTTCGAGGGCATGGCGACCCTCACGCACAAGATGGAGGACGTCTTCGAGCTGCTGCGCCAGCGCGGCACCGGGCTCACCGGCGAGGTCGTCGACGTGCTCCTGGCCTGCCTCGACGCGCTGTCGGCCGCGGTCGACGCGATCGACGCCGAGGGCGCCGAGCGCCTCGACCCCTCCGAGTTGGTCAACCGCCTCGGCGCGCTCGTGCGCGACCACGACGACCCCGTGGCGGTCGCCGAGCCCGTCGAGGAGCTCGTCGCTCCGCCGCGCCTGGCCGAGGTCGGCGACGGTCGCGTCGTCCTGGAGATCCACGCCGTGCTCGCCGAGGACGCCCAGATGCCGGCCGTCCGCGCCTTCCAGGTCCTCGCCGCCGCCGGCGAGGTCGGCGACGTCCTGCGCTCCACCCCGACCGAGAGCGACGTCGACGGGTTCGACGGCCGGATCGTCGAGGTCCTGCTGGCCACCGACCACGAGATCGAGTCGGTCGCCGCCACGATCCGCAGCGTGCCCGACGTCGCCGACGTCCGCGTCGCCGAGGCGACCGCCGGGCCCGTGCACGACGGCGGCCCGCTGCAGGCCGTCCAGGACGTCGACGCGGCGGCCACGCTCGCACCGGCCGCCCCCGGCGCCGGCCGCAAGGGCGGCCACCACCAGACCGTTCGCGTCGACGCCGAGCGCCTGGACGACCTGATGCACCTCATGGGCGAGCTGGTCGTCCAGCGCACGCACGTCGAAGCCCTCTCGCAGGAGGCCGACGTGCCCGGCCTGAGCCAGGCGATGCAGGAGCTCACGCGCAGCTCGCACGCCCTGCAGGCCATGGTCATGCAGATCCGCATGATCCCGATCGAGGCCGTCTTCATGCGCTTCCCGCGCCTCGTGCGCGACGTGGCGTCCAAGCTCGCCAAGCAGGTCGAGCTCGAGCTCGTCGGCAAGGAGACCGAGTTGGACCGCACCGTCGTCGACGCGATCGGCGACCCGCTCGTCCACCTCATCCGCAACTCGCTGGACCACGGGCTGGAGTCCCCGGCCGACCGGATCGCCGCCGGCAAGGCGCCGACCGGCCGGCTGACGATGGCCGCGCGCCACGCCGGCGGCTCGATCGCCATCACGGTCTCCGACGACGGCCGGGGCATCGACCCGGCGCGCGTCGCGGCCGTCGCGGTCGAGCGCGGGCTGGTCACCGCCGAGCAGGCCCAGGCCATCGACATGCGCGGGGCCATCGAGCTGCTCTTCACGCCCGGGTTCTCGACGGCCGCCGAGGTCGGGGCCCTGTCGGGCCGCGGCGTCGGCATGGATGCCGTGCGCGACAAGATCCGCGAGCTGGGCGGCGAGGTCACCGTGACGTCGGCCGAGGGGGAGGGGACGGTCACCGAGATCCGCCTCCCGCTGACGCTGGCGATCATGTCGGCGCTGCTGGTCGAGGCCGGCGGGCGCCCGTTCGGCATCCCGCTGCAGCGCGTCGAGCGCACGATGCGCCTCGACGACCACCCGATCCGCTCGGTCGCCGGACGCAGGATGCTCGTCCTCAAGGACGAGGCGCTGCCGCTGCGCCGCGCGGTCGACGTCTTCGGCGCCGCGGCCGGCAACGCCGCCGACGCCCAGGCGCCCGACACGCACGTCGTGATCGTCCGCGGCGTGGAGCGCTCGCACGCGCTCTCGGTCTCCAAGCTCATCGGCCAGCGCGAGCTGGTCACCCGCCCGCTGCCGCCGAACGTCGCCCAGGAGGCGGCGGTCTCGGGGGCCGCGGTGCTCTCCAACGGCGACATCGTCCTGCTCGCCGACTGCGACGCCCTGACCCAGAACCCCCATCCCACCGTGCCGGCCGGCGAGCGCCCTGTGCTCCCGGCGGCCGTCTGAACCCACCAGGAACCCATGACCGCCTTCACCGACCTGCAGCTCGACGCGCTGCGCGAGCTCGCGAACATCGGATCCGGGAACGCCGGCACCGCGCTGGGCTCGATGCTCGGCAAGACCGTCGACATCTCGGTCCCCACCGCGGCGGTCCTGCCGCTGGCCGACGCCATCGCGGTCGCCGGCCGCCCCGACGAGCTGCGCCACGGCATCGTCGTGCCGGTCGTCGGCGACATGGAGGCGATCGTCCTCCTGCTCTTCCCCGACGCCGACGCGCGCACGCTGTGCGGCATCTACGGGATCGAGCCCTCCACGCCGGACGGCCGCTCGATGCTCGGCGAGGTGGGCAACATCCTCGGAACCAACTACATCAACGTGCTCGGGCAGATGGTCTCCATGACCCTCGAGCCGCGCCCGCCGCAGGTCGTCGAGGACATGCTCGGCGCCATTCTCGAATCGGTCCTGCTCGGTCGCGGCGAGGACGTCGACCACGCCCTGATCCTCGACTCGTCGCTGATGGTCGAGGGCGAGCAGTGCTCGCTCTCCTTCCTGCTGCTGCCCAATCACGGCGGCGTCCGGCAACTCCTGGAGCAGCTGGGTCTCTAGATGGAGACGGTCGTCCGCATGGGCGAGGCCATGGCCTCCCACACGCCAGCCGACGTGCTGGCGTGCATCGGCCTGGGCTCGTGCATCGGCCTGGCCCTCGTGGACCGCTCCAAGGGCGTGGCCGCGCTGGCGCACGTCATGCTTCCCGCGTCGGCCGTGCCCGACCCGCCGCAGCCCCATAAGTTCGCCGACCTCGCCGTGCCGGCGCTGATCGACCTGGCGCTCGCCCACGGGGCGCAGCACCGGCGCCTGGAGGCCGCGCTGGTCGGTGGCGCCGCCATGTTCCAGCTGGGCGGCAGCGGCCAGGACATCGGCGCCCGCAACACGGCGGCGGTGACCCGCCTGCTCGAGCAGGCGCGGGTCCCCGTCCGCGCGACCGCCATCGGCGGCAGCAACGGCCGCACCGTCCGCATCCACGTGGGTGCCGACATGACCATCACCGTCCGGCAGGCCGGAGGCCGCGAGCAGCGGCTCCTCGGCGGCCGGGCCGACACCGAGCCAAAGGCAGTGTTCGCATGAGTGGCTTTCTGGACGCCAACGAGATCGAGAAGCTCTTCGCTCGCGCGAGCGAGGGCAACGGGCCGGTCGAGGCCGGGGAGCGCCAGGGCCGCCGCGCCCGCTGGCTGCGCACCGTCGACTTCACGCGGCCGACGAAGTTCTCCACCGACCAGGAGCGGCGGATCCGCCGCGCCATGGACACCTTCACCGAGCGCGTCGCGACGCGGCTGGTCGCCGAGCACCGCACGCCGATCGAGCTCGAGGTCATCGACGTCGGGCAGTTCACGTGGGCCAACGCCTTCTCCCAGGTGCCCGACGGCTCGGTCCACATCCAGATCGACACGGGCCCGCACGAGGCCCGGATGCTGCTCAGCGCCGAGCTGCCCGTCGTCCTCGTCTCGCTGGAGCGGATGCTCGGCGGCCGGCCCGAGACCGCGTCGCGCGACCGCGAGCTGACCGACATCGACCTCATGGTCGTCCACCGCCTGTTCGGGACGATCGTCGAGACGCTGTCGGCGGTCTGGTTCGACGTCGCGGAGATGACGCTGGAGGTCGCGAGCGTCGACACGCAGGCCGAGGCCATCCAGGTCGCCGCCGGCTCGGAGCCGACGCTCGCCCTGACGCTCGAGGCGCGCCTCGACGGCCTCTCCTCGACGATGACGCTCCTGGTGCCCTACGCGGCGATCGCCCCGGTCGCCTCCGCGTTCTCCCGCCACGACGACACCGAGCACGCCCGCGACGAGCGCGTCGCCGCCGCCGTCAACCACGGCCTCAGCCTCGTGGACGTCTCGCTGCGCGCCGAGGTGGCCGACTGCCACCTCACGCTCGCCGAGGTCCTGGCGCTGGCGCCGGGCGACGTGGTGCGCCTCGACGCCGACGCCGAGTCCGAGGTCACGCTCTACGCCGACCGCACCCCGATCCACCGTGCCCGTGGCGGGCGCAGCGGCAACCGGCGCGCGGTCCAGATCGTCGCCCCGGTGGAGATCGCACCGTAGTGGCCGACAAACGGGACATGGGCAGCCTGCTTGGAGAGGTCGCGCGATGAACGCCGAGCAGGCGCTGCTGCGGCTGGGCACGTCGACGTCCGAGGCGGTGCAGAGCGTCCTGGAGATGTTCTCGCCCGACGGCGTGGCCCCCGGCTCGGTCCGGGTCATCCCGCCGGACGAGTCGCCGTTCGGCGACGTGTCGATGCCGGCCATCGCGGCCGACGTCTCCTACGTCGACGGGGTGACCGGCGGCAACGTGCTGGTCATCGGCATCGAAGGCGCGCGCCGCATGGCCGCGGCCATGACGGGCATGGACCCCAACGCCGTCGAGGCCGGGGGCGAGCTCTCCGAGCTCGAGTTCTCCGCCGTCGGCGAGGCCATGAACCAGATGATGTCGGCGGCCGCCATCGCCACCGGCAAGGTGCTCGACGAAGAGGTCGAGATCGCCCCGCCCGCGGTGCGCCAGCTCGCCTCGCTCTCCGAAGGCGGCGCGGCCTGGGACCACCCCGGTCACGCCACCGCCGTCACCTTCACCTTCTGCGGCGCGCCGTGCCTGCTGGTGCAGCTCGTGCCCAACGCGTTCATCGTGCGGATGACCCGCGCGCTGGACGAGATGACCGAGTCCCACGACGACACGCCGCTGGGCGAGGCCCTGCGCGACGTCTCGATCCGCGTGTGGGCCGAGCTGGGCCGCACCCGGATGTCCTCGGGCCGCGTCGTGACCCTGCCGGGCGGCGCCGTGGTCGAGCTCGACCGCGAGGTCGACGCCCCGATCGACCTCTACGCCGATGGCATGCGCTTCGCCACGGGGCGCCTGCTCGTCACCGACGACGGCAGCCTGGCCGTGCGGATCGAGCAGGTCCTCGGCACGTCGAACCCCGCTTCCCCTTCCTCTCCCCCCACCCACACGGAGGTTGCAGTCTGATGGCACGCGTGCTCGTCGTAGATGACGCCGCGTTCATGCGCAAGATGGTCGGCGACGCGCTGAGCGGCGGCGGCCACGAGATCGTCGGCGAGGCCGCCAACGGCGCAGAGGCGGTGCAGCAGTTCCAAGAGCTGCGCCCGGACGTCACGACCCTGGACATCACGATGCCCGAGAAGGACGGCCTCAGCGCCCTCCGGGAGATCATCGCGGCCGATCCCGCCGCGAAGATCGTGATGTGCTCGGCCCTGGGCCAGGAGTCCAAGGTCCTGGAGTCGATCAAGCTCGGCGCGAAGGACTTCGTGGTCAAGCCGTTCCAGGCCGAACGCGTCCTCTCGGCCATCGACAAGGCGCTGGGCTAGGGACCCAGCTCGCCTCGTCCGGTACCCGACTCGGTGGTCTCGCAGCGCCTTTCGGCGCCTGAAGATCACGCGCGCACGGCCGACTTACGAGAGAGATCATGAAGGCCGCTTCCGCCATCGGCATCGTCATCGCCTGCCTCGCCATCGTGGGCGCGGGCATCATGGAGGGCGTCGCCCCCATGGCGCTGCTCAACATCAACGCGCTCATCATCGTGTGTGGCGGCACGGCGGCGGCGATCTTCGCCGGCGTGGGCATGAAGCGCTTCATGTTGGTGCCCAAGCTGTACATCAAGGCCTTCACGACGGCCCCGCCCGAGCTGGCTCCGCGCGTGACCGCGCTGGTCTCCTTCGCCGAGCGCGCGCGCAAGGACGGCCTGCTGGCGCTGGAAGAGGAGATCGAGGCGATCGACGACCCCTTCATGCGCAAGGGTATGCAGCTGGTCGTCGACGGCACCGACCCCGACCTGCTGCGCGAGATCCTCGACGCCGAGATCGACAGCATGGCCGCGCGCCACAAGCGCGGCTACACGGTCTTCGAGAAGGCCGGCGGCCTCGCCCCGACCATCGGCGTGCTCGGCACGGTCGTGTCGCTCATCCACGTGCTCGGCAACCTGAGCGCGCCCGAGACCCTCGGCCCGTCGATCTCCGGCGCCTTCATCGCCACGCTCTACGGCGTCGGCTCGGCCAACGTCGTGTACCTCCCCGTCTGCTACACGCTGCAGATGCTCAGCGGCCAGGAGGTCGACGAGCGGACCCTGATCGTGGAGGGCATCCTCGCGATCCAGGCGGGCGACAACCCGCGCATGGTCCAGCAGAAGCTCCTGAGCTACCTCGCCCCCGACGAGCGCGAGGCGATCGAGAACCCGGCCGGCAAGCCCGACCTCAAGGCGGTCGCCGACCCGGTGGCCGAGGCCGCGTAGGCGCCATGGCCGCCCACGGCAAGAAGAAGCGCCACGACGACCATCCCGAGCACGTCGACGAGCGCTGGCTGCTGACCTACTCCGACCTGATCACGCTGCTGATGGCGCTGTTCATGGTGCTGTTCTCGATCTCGTCGGTCAACACGTCGAAGTTCGAGGGCCTGCAGCACTCGCTGCAGGAGGCGTTCTCCGGCAAGGTCATGACCGGCGGCAAGTCGATCATGGAGGCCGGCGGCGCGTCCGACATCGTGACGCCGTCCTCCGCGCCGCCGCTGTCGAACCTGCAGCCCTACGTGGCCGGCGCGACGCCCAAGCCGTCCGACAAGCCGTCGGACAAGCAGACGGCCGCCGGGGCGGCCGCCGCCAAGGCCGCCGAGCAGGACCAGTTCCGCAAGCTCAAGCAGAAGCTCGACAGCGCGGCGGCGGGCAAGGGCCTGTCGAGCAAGATCAAGACCACCATCACCGACGAGGGCCTGGTGATCCGGCTGCTGACCGACGACCTGCTGTTCGACAGCGGGTCGGCCACCGTCCGCGCCGACTCGCTGCCGCTGCTCAAGCAGGTCGCGGGGCTGCTGAGCACGCAGTCGGGCCACCAGCTCGTCGTCTCGGGCAACACCGACTCGCAGCCGATCGCCAGCGGCCAGTTCCCCGACAACCTGGCGCTGTCGACCGACCGCGCCGCAGCGATCGTGCGCACCTTCACCGCCGACGGCATCCCGCAGGAGCGCATGACCGCCGCGGGCCGCGGCGCGTCGCATCCCGTTGCGCCCAACACGACCGCCGGCGGCCGCAGCCTCAACCGCCGCGTGGAGATCCTCGTGCCGCGCGCGGTCGCCGCCGCGGACGCGACGGCCTCCAGCTCTGGGGGCGCCGAGCCGACCATCCCGTCCATCAAGCCCAACTTCTCCAAGACCCCGTGATGTCCAAGCTCAAGATCGTCCTCCCCGTCCTGCTCGTCCTGCTCGGAGGGGTCTACAAGTTCGTCCTCGCCAAGCCGGCGCCGGTGCCCAAGCCGAAGATCGCCGGGGAGGTCTACATCCTGCAGAAGGACTTCCTGATCAACCTCAAGGGCGGGCGCTTCGCCAAGCTCAACGCCGCGCTGGTCCTCAAGGAGGGCTACCTCGCCGCCCCGGCCGCCGGCGGGCACGAGGCGGCCGCCGCCCCGCCCGCGGGCTACGGCGTCATGCCCCAGGAGGCCGTCATCCGGTCGATCATCACCGACACCCTCACCGACATGAGCGCGGCACGGCTGCAGCGCGAGAAGTCGCGGCTGAAGGTGCAGGGAACCATCCTCAAGCGCATCAACAAGCAGACCGACGTGGAAGCCGAGGACGTCCTGTTCACGGACGTCGCGATCCAGTAGGTCCCGCACGGATGCAAGGAGCAATCTCATGACCGACGTCGAGTTCACCCCCCTTCCCGACGATCCGAGCGCGGGTGCCGGCCACGTGGCCGACGCCGACCTCACGCGCCTCACGGACGTCACCGTCGAGCTGACCGTGGAGGTCGGCCGCACGCACATGTCGCTGGGCGAGACCATGAGCCTGGGACAGGGCTCTGTGGTCACGCTGGACCGCCTGGCCGACAAGCCCGTCGACCTGCTGGTCAACGGGCGTCCGATCGCCCGTGGCGAGGTCGTCGTCATCGACGAGCAGTTCGGGCTGCGCATCACCGAGGTCATGGGCGCCGAGGCCGGCACGGCCGTCGCCCCGGTGGCCTTCACGCCGGACGCCATCGGCGACCCGGCCTTGGACCAGGCGGCCTGAGCAGCCCCAGGCCGGCGAGCGAGCCCCTGGGCGAGCTCGCCTAAGCCGAACCTCGCCCTCTGGGCGAGCGTTCGGCCACGGACGTCTAGAACGGTCGTCCAGATCCGTCCCTCAAGTCCCCTCGCCCCGGGCCGATCTAAGGGTCTGGCTGGTCGTCCCTCCCGACCTACCGGTTCCCTCCACAGTGAAGCCACATCGTGCCCTCACGGCCGCTCTCGCGGTCGCACCCCTCTGCGTCCTCCTGGCGCCGGCCACCGTGCTGGCCGCCGGCAGCGATCCGTACGGCGAGAAGCGTCCGCTGAACCTGCCGGCCGACTCGGCCGCCCACACCGCCAACGTCGGCGGCAGCGGCAGCGGGTCGCTGGCCCGGACGTTCATCGGCCTGGCCGTCGTCGTGGCCGTCATCTACGGCCTGACCTGGGTCCTGCGGCAGATGAAGAAGTCGTCGTCAGACGACATGCGGGCCATGGGCTTCGGCCTTAGCACCGAGGCCAGCATGCCGCTCGGCCCGGGGCGCTCGGTCCACCTCATCCGCGCCGGCCGCGAGCTGGTCCTGGTCGGCAGCGCCGAGCACGGCATCGTGCCGATCCGGACCTACACCGAGGACGAGGCGCACGCGCTCGGCCTCCTCGGCAACCCGCAGCTCGGCCCCGGCGACGACGACGCGCCGCGGGGCACCGGCCCGGCCGACCGCGTCCGCCACCTCCTCGGCGACACGCTCGACCGGCTCCGGCAGCGGACCGCGCGATGATCGTCGCCGCGACCAACGGCCTCAGCACCGACGGCAGCAACGCCGTCCAGCTGTTGATCCTCGTCGGAGCCGTGACGCTCATCCCGGCGCTGCTGTTCTGCGTCACGGGCTTCACGCGCATCCTGGTCGTGCTGGGCTTCATCCGCACGGGCCTGGGCACGCCCACCGCGCCGCCCAACCAGGTGCTGGTCGGCATCGCGCTCTTCCTCACCCTCTTCGTGATGGCCCCGACCTTCACCAAGGTCAAGACCGACGCCATCGACCCGCTGGCCAAGAACCAGATCACCCAGGCCGAGGCGTTCAAGCGCGGCCAGCTGCCGCTGCGCGAGTTCATGTTCCGCCAGACGCGGACCAAGGACCTCGCGCTGTTCGTGAAGCTCTCGAAGCTCAAGCGCCCACAGACGCGCGCCGACGTCCCGACCTACGTCCTGATCCCGGCGTTCATCATCTCCGAGCTCAAGACGGCGTTCCAGATCGGCTTCCTGATCTTCCTGCCGTTCCTCGTCATCGACCTGGTGGTCAGCTCGACCCTCATGTCCATGGGGATGATGATGCTGCCCCCGGTCTTCATCTCCCTCCCGTTCAAGATCCTGCTGTTCGTGCTCGTCGACGGCTGGGATCTCGTCACCCGATCGCTCGTGGAGTCCTTTCACTGATGGACCAGGACGTCGTCGTCTCCCTCGCGACCCAGGCCATGAGCCTGGCGCTGAAGATCTCCCTGCCGCTGCTCGGCGTGGGCCTGCTGGTCGGCGTGCTCATCTCGATCATCCAGGCCGTCACGCAGATCCAGGAGCAGACCCTCGCCTTCATCCCCAAGGTGCTGGCCATGGCGGCCGTCCTGGTGATCGGCGGCCCGTGGATGCTCAACCAGCTGCTCTCCTACACGTCCGACCTGTGGACGTCGATCCCGAGCATGGTGGGGTAGGTGGGACCGCAGCTCCAGACCTCGGCGCAGCAGCTGATCTCGGAGTTCGGGGCGCAGCGCGTCCTGTCGTTCTTCCTCGTCCTGGCCCGGATCTCGCCGCTGTTCCTGCTGGCCCCGCTGTTCTCCAGCAAGCTGGTGCCGATGCGCGTGCGCGGGATCTGCGCGGTCGGGCTGTCGATCGGCCTCTCGCCGGTGGTCACCGCGGGCCACGCGGCGCTGCCGACCGACGTGCTGGGGATCGGCTCGCTGATGGCCAAGGAGCTGCTGATCGGCGCCGCGTTCTCCTACGCGCTGGCCGCCACCTTCGCCGCGCTGGCCGTCGCCGGCTCGCTGCTGGACACCACCATCGGCTTCTCCTACGGCGGCCTGGTCGATCCGGTCAACGGCAACCAGTCGGCGGTGCTGAGCACGGCCTACTCGATGATCGGGTTGATGGTGTTCATCGCCATCGGCGGCGACGCCTGGGTCATCAGCGGCCTGGCGCGCACCTACGAGATCGTCGGCCTGCTCGACTACCCGTCGCTCGGGCACCTCGTCGCCGGCACCGGCGCGGCCTTCGTGCAGATCTTCGCCAGCGCGATCGAGGTCGCCGGCCCGGTCCTCCTGTCGCTGATCCTCACCGACGCGGCCTTCGGCGTCATCACGCGCGTCGTCCCGCAGCTGAACGTCTTCCAGGTCGGCCTGCCGGCCAAGGTGGTCATCGGCCTCGTCCTCATCGGCGCGACCATGCCGTTCGTCGCCGGGTGGATCAGCAACCAGCTCCAGGCCGACGTCGGCGCCGCCCTCCAGACGCTCAGGGTGGCGTGAGCCGTGTCGCAGGCCGACAAGACCGAGAAGGCCACTCCCAAGCGCCGCGAGGAGGCGCGCCAGAAGGGCCAGATCGCCAGGTCCCAGGACCTCACGGGCGCGGTCGTGCTGCTGGCCGGGCTGTTCGCGCTCGGCGCGACGGGCCCGGCGACCGCCCAGCGCCTCGGCGCCGGCGTGCACGACGCGCTGGCCGCCGGCGGCGGGCGCGACCCGGTCACGATCAACACCATCGGCGACCTGCTGCTCACCTCGGGCGGCACCGCGGTCTCGTGCCTGGCCCCGATCGTCGGGGCCTGCGCGGCGGCGGCGATCATCGTCAACGTCGCCCAGGTCGGCATCAAGCCCAAGAGCAAGGCGCTCAAGCCGGACTTCAAGCGGCTGAGCCCCAAGCCGGGCATCAAGCGCATGGTCGGCAAGGAGAGCCTCGTCGAGCTGGCCAAGAACCTGGCCAAGCTCGGCGTCGTCGGCTGGGTCGTCCTGAGCGCGCTGCTGCCGCACATCGGCGACTACGCCGCGATGGTCGGCATGTCGCCGCTGCAGCTCAGCGGCGCGATCGCGACGCTCGTCAAGTCGATCGCCAAGCGCGCCGCGTTCGCGTTCCTGCTCATCGGCGTCGTCGACTACATCTACCAGCGCTACCGCCACGAGAAGTCGCTGAAGATGGAGAAGCAGGAGGTCAAGGAGGAGTCCAAGGGCCAGGACCTCCCGGCCGAGGTCAAGGGCGCCATCCGCCAGCGCCAGCGCGAGGCGGCCCGCGCCCGCATGATGGCCGACGTCCCGACCGCCGACGTCATCGTCACCAACCCCACGCACTTCTCGGTCGCCCTGAAGTACGACGGCGACTCCGCCGCGCCGATCGTCGTCGCCAAGGGCCAGGACCTGATCGCCCTGCGCATCCGCGAGCTGGCCCCCGAGGCCGGCGTGCCGATCGTGCCCGACCCGCCGCTGGCGCGGTCGCTGCACGGCTCGGTCGAGGTCGGCCAGGAGATCCCCGAAGAGCTCTTCCAGGCCGTGGCGCAGATCCTGGCCTACGTCTACCGCGTCGCCGGCCGCCGCCGGCTCGCCGCCTAGGAACCCACTCCGATGAACGTCTTCGCCAAGCTGGGCAAGTACACCGACCTGATCGCCGCCGGCGTCGTGGTCCTGGTCGTGGTGATGTTGATCATCCCGCTGCCGCCGATGCTGCTGGACCTGTTGATCACCCTCAACATCTCCTGTGCGCTGGCGATCGTGGTCACGACGCTGTACGTCAAGAAGGCGCTCGAGTTCTCCGTCTTCCCGGCGCTGCTGCTGATCACGACGCTGTTCCGCCTGGCGATCAACGTCAGCGTCACGCGCCTGATCCTGCTGCACGGCGACGCCGGCAACGTGGTCGAGGCCTTCGGCCACTTCGTCGTCGGCGGCAACGTCGTCGTCGGCCTGGTCGTGTTCCTGATCCTCGTGGTCATCCAGTTCGTCGTGGTGACCAACGGCGCCGGCCGCGTCGCCGAGGTCGGCGCGCGCTTCACGCTCGACGCCATGCCGGGCAAGCAGATGGCGATCGACGCCGACCTCAACGCCGGGCAGATCACCGAGGAGGAGGCGCGCCGCCGGCGCCGCGAGATCTCCGAGGAGGCCGACTTCTACGGTGCGATGGACGGCGCCTCGAAGTTCGTCAAGGGCGACGCGATGGCGGCCGTGCTCATCACGAGCATCAACCTGATCGGCGGCATCGTCGTCGGCGTCATGATGCAGCACCGGCCGTTCGGCGAGGCCGTCCAGCACTTCTCCCTGCTGTCGGTCGGCGACGGCCTGGCGGCGCAGATCCCCGCGCTGCTGATCTCGGTCGCCACCGGCATCATCGTCACGCGCGCCGCCAGCAGCGACGACCTCGGCACGCAGGTCGTCGGGCAGATCGGCGCCCAGCGCCGCGCGCCGATGGTCGCCGGCGCGGTCATCGCCGCCTTCGCGCTGATGCCGGGCCTACCGAAGATCCCGTTCTTGATCATCGGCGCCGTGTTCTTCTTCGGCGGTCGCGCGATGGCCAAGGCCGCTGACGCCACCGCCGCGGTCGAGGCCACCGAGGCGGCCGCCGCGCTCGCGCTGCCCGCCGTGCCCACGTCGCCGCGTGACCAGGTGCAGGACGCGCTCTCGCTCGACCCGCTGGAGCTGTGCATCGGCTTCGGGCTGGTGCCGCTGGTCGACGGCTCCTCGGGCGGCTCGCTGCTGCAGCGCGTCAGCGCCGTGCGCCGGCAGATCGCGGCCGAGGTCGGCACGATCATCCCGTCGGTCCGGATCCACGACGAGGTCGGGCTCCAGAGCCACGAGTACCTCGTGAAGGTCCGCGGCACCGAGGTCGCGCGCGGCCACATCATGGCCGGCCACCAGTTGGCGCTCGACCCGGGCGACGCGGTCGGCCAGCTCGACGGCATCCCGACGCAGGACCCGGCCTACGGCATGGCCGCGGTGTGGATCACGGACGCCGGCCGTGCCGAGGCCGAGGCGCTGGGGTACACCGTGGTCGACGCCGAGAGCGTCGTCGTGACCCACCTGACCGAGACGATCCGCAAGCACACCGCGGATCTGCTCACCCGCCAGGACGTGCGCACCCTCCTGGACAACCTCAAGGAGCACAACGCCGCCGTCGTCGACGAGGTCGTCCCCGACCTGCTCTCGGTCGGCGAGCTGCAGCGCGTCCTGCAAGGGCTGTTGCGCGAGGGCGTGTCGATCCGCGACCTCGGCGCCGTGGTCGAGGCCGCCGGCGACCGCGCCCGCGTGACGCGCGACCCCGAGCTGCTGGCCGAGTACGCCCGCCAGGCGCTGGGCCGCACGATCGTCTCGCCCTACCTCGACGCCGAGCGCACGCTCAAGGCGATCACGCTGGACCCGCACCTCGAGCAGGAGGTGTCGGACGCCATCGCCCAGACCCCGGACGGGGAGTACCTGGCGATGGATCCCTCTCGCGCGCAGGCATTGGTGCACTCGCTGTCGAACCATGTCGAGCAGGCCGTGACGCGCGGCCCGCGGCCGGTGCTGATCTGCTCCTCTCGCGTCCGCCGGCACCTGCGGCGGCTGTGCGAGCAGGCGCTGCCCCAGCTCTCGGTGTGCGCCTATAACGAGATCGCACCCGGGATCGGCGTGGAGACGATCGGAGTAGTGGCCGTATGAGGATTGACGACCGGACAACGAACGAGACCACCCTCATGCGGGTGACCGCCTGATGACCCCCCAGGACTCGGAGACCTTCACCTACCGCGGGCGTTCGCTCGAGGAGCTGGTGCCGCGCATCCGCCAGGATCTCGGCGACGACGCGGTGATCGTCTCGCGGCGCGAGACGACCACCGGCGGCGTCGGCGGGTTCTTCGCCAAGCGCGAGATCGAGGTCGAGGTGCGCCCCGGCCAGCAGCCGCCGAACGTCGCCGCCGCGTTCGCGCGACAGCTCGCCGACGCGCACGACCGCCAGCAGCAGCAGTCCGGCCAGGCCGGCGGCGCCGATGCGTTGCGCCCGGCGATCTCGCCGGAGGTCGACGCGCTCCCGCCGCCGCCGTCCAGCGCGGCCGACGTCACGGTCGACGACCTGTTCCCGCAGCCCACGCCGCAGCAGTCGCAGGGGCTCGCGTCGCTGTTCAACGCCGGCCTGCCGCCGGAGGAGCCGGAGGAGCCGGAGCTTCCGGAGCAGCGCCCGCCGCACGGGATCATCGAGGACGACGACGCGTACGAGTACGAGGACGACTTCGACGACGACGACGAGGACGAGCCGGAGCTGGAGGGCGCGGCCGACCTCGAGGCCGGCGTCGCCCCGGCCATCGACGAGATCGTCGACGAGCCCGAGGTCGCGGCGACGCTGGAGGCCGATGCCGACGCCGAGCCCGAGCCGCTGCCCGTCGCCGAGCCCGAGCCGCTCCCCGTCGTCGACCAGCCCACGGGCGCCTTCGACTACCTCGGCGGCCCCGCCGCCGCGGCGCCCGAGCCCGAGCCCGTGGGAACGGTCCCCGAGCCTGCCGCAGCGGTCGAGGCCGATCCCGAGCCGGGGACCGTCCCCGTCATCGCCGAGCCCGAGCCCGAGCCCGTGGCGACTGTCCCCGCCGTGCCTGCCGCCCTGCCGCCCGCGGCGCTGGCCGCCGCCGACCGGCTCGTGGCCCGCGGGCTGCGTCCCGGCCTGGCCCAGGCCATCGCGGAGGAGGCGATGGCCGGCCTCGCGCCGCTCATCCACGGCACGGACCCCAAGGACCTCGTCACCGACGCGCTCGCGCGCCGCATCCCGATGCATCCGCTGCGCCGCGGCCCCGGCGTCGTGGGCTTCGTCGGTCCCGGCGGCGCGGGCAAGACGCGCTGCGTCGCGCGCCTCGCCGCCGCCCATGCGCGCCACGGCCTGCTCCCGGTCACCGTCGTCGCCCTGCGCTCGCCCGACGGCGGCGCGGAGCTGCGGCGCCTGCTCGCGCCCTACGGCGTCGCCCTGCATGCGGTGGAGAGCGGCGCGGAGGGCGCCGCTCGGATCGCCGGACCGCGCGGGGAGGGGCTCGTCATCGTCGACACGCCCGGCGTCAGCCCCCGGTCCTCGGGCGAGCTGCGCGCGCTGGGCTTCGAGCTCAGCTCGCTGGCGCCCGACGAGCTCCACCTCGCCGTGCCCGCCACGATCGGGCCCGACGCGGCGCGCGAGCTGGTCGGCGGCGTCCGCGAGCTCGGCGTCGGCGCGCTCGTGCTCACCCACACCGACGAGACCGAGATCCTCGGCACCGTCATCGGGCTGGCCATCGACTCCGGCCTCCCGCTCTCCTACCTGGCCCGCGGCCAGGCCGTCGAGGCGGGCCTGCGCCCGGCGTCGGCGTCTGAGCTCGCGGCCGACCTCTCCTCATGACGCGCCTCCTGCCCGTCGTCGGCGACGAGCTGCTGCTCAACGTTCCCCAGACCGAGCGCGTGCTCGCGCGCGTCGAGGCCGATGGCCCGGGCTTCTTCGACCTCACGCTGCTCGAGGAGCCGACCACGCCCCAGCCGCGCCTGGAGCGCTGCGCGCTGATGATCGAGTTCATCAACGACGACGGCGTGGCGCGCCTGCACGGCCGCCTCGACGTCCCGGCTCAGCGCCAGGTCGCGGGCCGGGGGCGCGGCTACGCCCAGGACGACACCGTGCGCTTCGCCCACCGCGGCAGCCCGCAGCTGCTGCAGCGCCGCGAGTTCGTCCGCGCGGCCGTCGCGCTCCCGCTGGCGCTCACGCTCGCCACCCCGGACGCCGATGAAGATCCCGTGACCGCGCACGCCCACGCCCTCGACCTGTCGGGCGGCGGCATGCTCGTCCGCGGGCTGCCCAACCCCGCGCTCGGCGACGAGCACAGCTTCGAGCTGCAGCTCGCCGACGCCGACGCGCCGATCCGCGGCCGCGGCCGCGTCGTGCGGCTGGTCGGCATCGACCGCGCCGGCCTGCAGTTCGTCGACGTCGCTCAGGAGGACCGCGTGCGGATCATGCACGCCGCCTTCGAGATGTCGCGCGACCAGCGCCGGAGGTTCGGCTAGCCATGGCGAAGAAGAAGGGCAAGGGCAAGGATCCCGAGACGCTCGTCGGCGCCGACGGCGGCATCCGCCTCAGCGCGCATCCGCGGGCGTCGCGGCAGATCCGGGCGGCCAAGGGCTGGTCGGGGCTCATCGCGTTCGGCCTTGTCGTCTACCTCTCCCGCGGCGCCGGCCTGCCGTTCGCCGACGCGCTGCTGCGCGGCGTGCTCGGCGGCATCGCCGGCTACCTCGCCGCCTGGGTGATCGCCGTGACCGTGTGGCGCCACATCGCGCTGGCCGAGCTCGAGGACCTGCGGCTGCGCCTGTTGGCGCGCATGGAGGCCCAGACCCAGGCGGCCGAGGCCGCGGCGGCCGAGCGCCGCGAGGCGCAGTCCTAGGAGCCTGAGCGGTGTACGGCGATCGCATCGAGCCGATCAGCCCGAGGGCGCCGACCGCGTCGCGGATCCCAGCGATCCGCCGCAGCGACGACTCCACCGAGAAGCACCGGCAGGACGAGGACGAGCCTCCGCGCAAGCGGCCGCCCGGGCCCGCCGTCCAACCGCCGCCCGACGACGGGCTGCCGCACATCGACGTCCGGGTCTGAGGAACCTGTCCAGCCGGCGCTGGACATTCCTCAAGAGGCCGCCGGACCGCGCCGATCATCGGCGTAGAAGCAAGGAGCGACATGGAGTCGCTCCGGGACCAAACACCCATCGTCATCAAGGAGATCGACGCATGTCCCTTCGCATCACGCACAACGTGGAGGCGTTCAACGCCTACCGCAACCTGAACGCCACGTCGTCGCAGATCAGCAAGTCGATGGCACGTCTGTCGTCCGGCTACCGCATCAACTCGGCCTCCGACGACGCCGCCGGCCTGGGCATCTCCGAGGCGATGCGCTCGCAGATCCGCGGCCTGGCCCAGGGCCAGCGCAACACGCAGGACGGCATCTCGATGGTGCAGACCGCAGAGGGCAACCTCGACGAGGTCCACTCCATGCTGCAGCGTGTCCGTGAGCTCGCCGTGCAGTACAAGAACGGCTCGCTGGACGCGACCGCTCAGACGGCCATCCAGAACGAGGTCAACCAGCTGGCGTCCGAGATCAGCCGCATCGGCTCCTCGGCCCAGTTCAACGGCCTCAGCCTGCTGAGCGGCGCGAGCACCGTGTCGTTCCAGGTCGGCGCCAACGACGGTCAGCAGATCGCCGTGACCCTGGTCGACCTGTCGGCCAAGGTCGGCACCTCGTACTCGACGCTGTCGACGGCGGGCACCACGGACATCTCGGAGATCGACACGGCCATCGCCAACGTCAGCTCCGCCCGCGCCGCCTTCGGCTCGGTCCAGAACCGCCTCGAGCACTCGCTCGCGGTCTCGGCCTCCTACCAGGAGAACCTGACCTCGGCGGAGTCGCGGATCCGCGACGTGGACATGGCCGACGAGATGGTCTCGTTGACCAAGAACCAGATCCTCTCGCAGGCCGGCACGGCCATGCTCTCGCAGGCCAACCAGGCCCCGCAGAGCGTGCTTCGCCTCCTGGGCTAGTACGGAGGGATCGCAGGACATGCATCGGCGAGGGGCGGTCTTCGGGCCGCCCCTCGGTCGTTGTGGTGACCGCCCGGGGTGAAGGAACGGCGAAGCCCGCCGATCACCCTGGGGAATGAGCGTCGAGAACGTGCTCGCTCGCATCGCCGAGTTGGACCGCACGCTGGTCCCCAAGACGACCGCCCCGGCCACCGGGAGCGGCTCGAGCGCGTTCGCCACCATGCTGCAGGGCCAGGCGGTGTCGTCGCTGCCCACCGGGGTCGCGGGCGTCACGGGCGCCACGCTCGGATTCTCGGGCGCCACGGGTGCGACCGGACTGGCGTCCGCTGCGAGCGTCGGCGGCGCGGGCGCGGGGGGGACCGCGGGCGCGCGGGCGCTGGCCTTCGCCCAGGCCGAGGTCGGCGTGACCGAGCAGCCGCCCGGTTCCAACGACGCGCCGCGCATCGCCCAGTACCGCCAGTCCACGGCCGGCAGCGGCGTGGGCCCGTGGTGCTCCTATTTCGTCTCCTGGGCCGCCCAGCAGGCGGGCGCGCCGCTCGGCGAGGCCGGCCAGGGCTTCGGGTCGGTCAGCGCCGTCGCGTCGTGGGCGCAGCGCACCGGGCGGTTCAACGCCGCCGGGTCTGGCACGCCGCCGGCCGCCGGCGACCTCATCGTCTGGGGCGGCCGGCACATCGGCATCGTGGAGTCCGTCGATCCCGACGGCACGCTGCACACCATCGAGGGCAACAGCTCCGACGCGGTCACGCGGCGCACCCACGGCGCCGACGGCGACGATGCCACCGGCTTCGTCCGCCTCGGCTGAGCTCCCTCAAGTCACTGGACGGATGACCGATCCAGGTGTGTGGATGACTCCCTCCCCGCGCGTGACGCTCGGTGTCGCCACGTACTCCCGCGACACGTACCTCGCCGAGGCCGTGGCCTCGTGCCTGGCCCAGGACTATGACGACCTCGAGGTCCTCGTCGTCGTCGACGGCTCCGCCAACCCGCGCATCGACGAGGTCCTGGCGAGCTTCGACGACCCGCGCCTGCGCGTCGTGCGTCACGAGGTCAACCGGGGGATCGCCGAGGCCTACAACACGATCATCCGGGAGGGACGCGGCGAGTTGATCGGCATGCTCGGCGACGACGACGTGTGCCTGCCCGACCGCATCAGCCGGTCGGTCGCCGTCTTCGACGAGCATCCGGACACCGGCGTCGTGCACGGCGACGCCTACCTCATCGACGCCGACGGCACGGGCCGTGGCCGCCAGTCGGTCGCCGAGCTCGCCTCCAGCAACCCGCTCGAGTGCCTGTGGCGAGTGCACAACCTCCTGATCGACCCCACGCGCCTGGTCCACCGCCGCGTCTACGACGCCGTCGGCGGCTACGACGCCGCCTACACGCTGGCGCAGGACTTCCACTTCTGGCTGCGCGCGGCGGGGCGGTTCCCGTTCCGGCCGGTGCTCGGCGAGCCGCTGATCAAGCTGCGCCGCCACGGCGACAACTTCTCCGACGAGACCCAGCGCCCGGTGGAGATCGAGCAGGTCACCAACGCGTTGTTGGAGTCCTTGGACCGCGAGGATCTGCGCACGCTGGTGCCCGAGCTCGACTGGCCGCTGCTGCACCCCGCCGAGGCCCGCCGCCGCGCGCTGGGGATGCTCGCGGTGCTGATGGACCGCCGCGCACTGCCGCTGCCCCGGCTGGCCGAGCGGCTGCGCCGCCTCGCCTCCGAGGTGCCCGCCGCGCCGGCGCCCGCGCGGACGAAGGGCAAGCTGCTGATGACGGCCTTCGGCTGGAACGACAGCGGCGGCGGGACGATGCTGCCGCGCTTCGCGGCGCGCGAGCTCGTGCGCCGCGGCTGGGACGTCACGGTCTTCTACGCGGCCGTCGAGCCCGACCCGTCGGGGGTGCCGTACGCGATCAGCGAGCGCGAGGACGCCGGCGTCCGGCTCGTGGGCGTGCACAACCGCCCGCACGGCCTGCTCGACCACGGGCGGCCCGACCGCGAGCTCGACGACGCGCCGATCACGGCCGCCTTCGAGCGGGTCATGGACGACTTCGGCCCCGACGTCGTCCACTTCCACAACCTGCACAACCTCGGCGCGGCGCTGCTCGACGTGGCCGCCGCCCGCGGCGTGCCGTCGTACTTCACCACCCACAACTACTGGCTGGTCTGCCCGCGGGCGTACCTGCTGCGCGGCGACAACTCGTTGTGCGGCGGCCCCGGCGACGCCGGCGGCGACTGCGCCACCTGCGTCGGCTCGCAGGACACCGGCGCCTACCGGGATCGCCTGGCGACGATCCGCGACGCGTTCTCGCGCTCGATCTCGACCTGCCTGGCCGTGTCGCACGGCGTGCGCCGCACGCTGATCGACCAGGGCTACCCGGCCGGCGCGCTGGACGTCGTGCGCCAGTCGGTGCCGGCCGAGGACGAGCTGTGGGAGACCGTCGGGCGCGACCGCCCCGCCGGTCGCGTCCAGGACGACGCGATCACCGTCGGCTTCTTCGGCTCGGTCTACGAGCACAAGGGCGCGCAGCTGCTGGCGCGCGCGGCGCAGCTCACCGACGCGCCCGTCCGCATCAAGATCCACGGCGAGATCCCGCCGCGCATGGCGACGCTGCTGCAGTCGATCGACCGGCGCGGCGTCGTCGAGCTGTGCGGGAAGTTCTCGCCGTCCGAGTTGCCGCGGGCGCTGGGCGGGGTGGACGTCGCCGCGCTGCCGTCGCTGTGGTGGGACTGCGCCCCGCTGGTCGCCGGCGAGTGCCTCGCTGCCCGCGTCCCGGTGCTCGCGCCGCGGATGGGCGGGCTCGCCGAGGCGATCCGCGACGGCGTCGACGGCCTGGCCTTCGACGGCGGCGACGCCGCCGGGCTGGCGCGCGCGATCGAGCGGCTGGCGAGCGAGGCCGGGTTGTTGGAGTCCTTGCAGGCGGGCATCGCCGCGCCCCGCGGCTTCGGCGCCTACGTCGACGAGCTCGAGGCCTACTACGGCGGCGCACGGCCCTCACGCGTGACCGAGGAGCCGGCGGTCGCCGTCTCCTGGGTCGGCGAGCACGACGCGCCGACCAGCCTCGCCCGCATCAACCGCCGCGTGACGGCCGCGCTGGCCGGCGACGGCGTGACCGTGCGTGCCGCCGCGACCGACCGCCCGGGCGCGAGCCTGCCGCTGCCCCACGCCGCCGACGTCGAGGTGCGCCACCAGTGGCCGCCGGACTTCCGCGCACCTGCGTCGGGTCACCTGGCGCTGATCCAGCCCTGGGAGTTCGGGGCGATCCCGGCCGCGTGGCTGGAGCCGCTGCAGACGGTGGTCGACGAGCTGTGGGTCCCCTCGGCGTACGTTCGCGACATGTACGTCAACTCAGGTGTGGACGCCGACCGCGTGTTCGTCGTGCCCAACGGCGTCGACCTCGAGCGCTACGCGCCCGAGGGCGAGGCCTATGACTTGAGCGACGCGCGCGGCGTGCGGTTCCTGTTCGTCGGCGGGGCGATCGCCCGCAAGGGCATCGACGTGTTGTTGTCGGCCTACGCCGAGGCGTTCGCGGGCCGCGACGACGTCACGCTGGTCGTCAAGGACTTCGGCGCCGACGGGGTCTACCGCGGCGGCGACCGCGCCGCACTGGAGGCCATGGCGGCGGATCCGGCCGGTCCGCGCGTCGTGCACCTCACGCCGACGCTGACCGACGACGAGGTCGCCGCGCTGTACCGCGCCTGCGACGTGCTCGTGCACCCCTACCGCGGCGAGGGCTTCGCGATGCCGGTGCTCGAGGCAATGGCCTGCGGCCTGCCGGCGATCGTGACGGCCGGCGGACCGACCGACGAGTTCTGCCCTGCGGACGCCGGCTGGCGCATCCCGTCGCAGCGCGCCCGGATCCCCGGTGGCCGCGTGGGCGACATGCCGCTGGCCGGCGAGGGCTGGATGCTGGAGCCCGACCGCGACGCGCTGGTCGCGCTGCTGCGCGAGGCTGCCGACGCCGGCGGCGAGGAGCGCGCCCGCCGTGGCGCCGCCGGCCGCCGGGCCGCCGAGGCCTACGGCTGGGATGCGGTCGCGTACCGGTACGGGGAGCGCCTGCGCGCGATCTCCGCCCGCCCGCCGCGCATCGTGCGCGAGGCAGCGGTCGACGTCGCCATCGAGGACGGCGCCGGCCCGCGCCTGCTGGCGGTGCCCGCCTACCGCGGCACCGACCGCCTCGCCGACCTGCTGGCCGCCTGGGCGGCCGCCGCGCCCTCCGGCACGCCGGGCACGCTCGTGCTCGTCGCGGATCCCGCACGCGACGGCGAGCCCGAGGCGATCGAGGGCCACATCGTCGCCGCGGCCACCGCCGCCGGCGTCGACCTGGACCTCTGCGCCGACATCGAGGTCCGGTTCCTGCACGCGGCCGCCGGTCGCGATGCCGCGCTGCACGCCGCCGTCGACGGCTTCGTGCCGCTCCACGGCGCGTCCGACGGGCACACGCGCCGTGCCCGCGCGGCCGGGAACGCGATCGTCGAGCCCGATACCACCGCGATCACGACCTTCCTCACCTCCCGCACGCCGGCCCTCGCCACCTGAGCGTCCGAAAACGGGGGACAATCTCTCCATTTGCCGCAGCCGCTACATAAAGGGGTCTGACCCCTTTATGCAGTGTGGGTGCGAAAAGGGGTCTGACCCCTTTGTGCAGTGTGGGTGCGAAAAGGGGTCTGACCCGGGCGCGTCAGCGGGTCGGGAAGCTGAGGCCCAGCGATGGCACGGTGACCGTGCCGGTGTCGGTCGTGCTGCCGATGCGGCGCGCGCCCGCGTGGTGGGAGGAGAGGATCTCGGCGGCGGCGTCGGCCTGCTCGTCGGGAACGATCGCGACGAGGCCGCAGCCCATGTTGAAGACCTCCCACATCTCCGCCTCGCTGACGTCGCCCAGGCGCGCGACGAGGCCGAACACCGCCGGGACCGGGAGCGGGTCCTCGATCGCGTAGCCCGACCCTACGCGCAGCAGGTTGTTCAACCCGCCGCCGGTGATGTGCGACAGGCCGCGCACGTCGACGTCGGAGCGCAGCAGGTCGAGCACGGCGCGGACGTAGATGACCGTGGGCTCGAGCAGCGCGTCGGCGACGCTCGCCCCGCCGAGCTCCGCGGGGCGGTCGTCCAGGGACAACCCCGGGTGGGTGGGTCCGGTGTCAAGCAGCGCGCGGCGGGCCAAGGTGTAGCCGTTGGAGTGCAGGCCCGAGGACGGCACGCCGATCAGCGCGTCGCCGGGCGCGATGCGGTCGCCCAAGATGATGTCCTTCACCTTGACCGTGCCGATCGCCGTCGCGCAGAGGTCGAAGCCCTGCGGCGACGGGTGGCCGCGGATCAGCTCGGGCAGGACGGCCAGCTCGCCGCCGGGGATCTCGCACCCGGCCGCCTCGGCGCCCATCTTCAGCCCGACGCCGATGCGCGCCAGGCGTGCCGCGTCCACCTCCTCGACCGCGAGGTAGTCGACGAGCGCGATCGGCTCGGCGCCGACGCAGATGAGGTCGTTGACGTTCATCGCGACGCAGTCGATCCCGACGGTCTCCAGCCGGTCGGCCTGCTCCGCGACGACGAGCTTGGAGCCGACGCCGTCGGTGGCGATCGCGATGCCGAGGTCGTCGGTGACGCGCAGCACCGATGCGTAGTGGCCGCTCGGCACGAGCGAGCGCGACGGGGAGCCCGTCTCGATCGTGCGCAGGACGGAGACCAGCGCTCCGACGCCCTCGTCGGCGTGATCGGTGTCGACGCCGGCGGCGGCGTACGCATCGCTCATGGGTGGCGATGGTGCCAGACGCGGTCGCCGAGGAGCGATGTGGCCGTATCGCTCATGCGCCGGATCGTCGCAGATGCCTCAGCGCCGCGGCCGCGAGGGCGACGCGTTCGGCCGCCGGCGCCGCCACCGACGTCACGCGCCGCAGCGGCGCGGCGGCCAGCGTCGCGCCCAGCGCGGCGACCATCCCGGCGGCGAACGCGGCGCGCACCTCGGGCGCCGGAGGGTTGCGGGCCAGCCGCCAGGCCTTCAGCCCCGTCGCGCCCGCGATGACCGGCAGGCCGGCGCGGCGGCCGAGGTCGAACGCCGCCTCGCGGTCGAAGCCGCGCAGGCGCGCCGCGGCGACGGTCAGCCCCAGGCGCGAGACGCCCGGCCACAGCGCGCAGGCCTGGGCGAGGCCGAGCACGGCGGCGTCGGCGAGGGTCGCGTCCTCGGCGCCGCGGCGGCGCTCGCGGCCGTCGCGCGCCGCCCGCGCATCGGCCGCCACCAGCACGATCGATCCCACGGCCAGCCCGACCGCCGTCGCGCGCACGCCGCCCAGGTGGCGCTCGATCGGCTTCTCCAGGGTGAACCCGACGACCGCCGCGGGCGCCGTGGCCACGACCGCCCACGGCAGCGAGGGCCACGGCACGAGCACGAGGAGGCCGCCCAGCGTCCCGGCGTGCAGCGCGACCTCGAAGGCCTTGCGGACGTCGGCGGGCAGCTGGGCCGACGGCCATCCCAGCAGCTGCGGGATGAGCGCGACATGCGCCGACGAGGAGACCGGGACCAGCTCTGCGGGACCGTGCAGCGCGCCCAGCGCGACGGCGTGCGCCAGGGGCAGCGCTGGGGCGCTAGGCCGCATCCTCGGCGGTCGCCGGCGTCCCGCCGGTCCCGCGGTTCTTCCACCAGCGGTAGGCGAGGTAGCCGGCCCCCGCGACGATCGCGAGGACCACCGCGTAGTCGACGAAGTGCAGGTAGTCGCGCAGGTTGTCCCAGTTGTCGCGTGCGGCGTAGCCGGCGAGGACGAGCCCGGCGTTCCACGGCAGCGCGCCGAGGAACGTCAGCACGGCGAAACGCCGGAAGGGCATGCGCGCGATGCCGGCCGGCAGCGAGATGAACGTGCGCACGATCGGCAGCATCCGGCCGAAGAACACGGCCTTGTCGCCGTGGCGGCTGAAGAACGAATCCGCCCACGCCAGGTGCTTGGGGGAGATGTGGACGAGCTTGTTGCTCTCCAGCAGCTCGATGCGGCCGTAGTAGCCCGCCGCGTAGGCCACGCAGGAGCCCACGAGGTTGGCGAGCGTCGCCACGAGCGCCGCGGCCCACCAGGGGTACGCGCCGTCGCTGGCCGCGAAGCCCGCGAACAGCATCGTCGGCTCCGATGGGATCGGGATGCAGGCGCTCTCGAGCGTCATCAGCAGGAAGATCCCGGCGAGCCCGATGTCGTCGACGATGTTCGTGGTGAACTCGGCGAGCTTGTCGGTGACCGAGGCGAGGACGAGGGCGGCGGCGAGCATCGGCCGCGAAGGGTACGGAACCGGCGCCGGTGTCACCCCACCGCCCGGAGCCGGTCCGGCAGGCGCGCAGCGCTCAGGCGCTGAGCACCACGTCGCCCGGAGCGGCGACGTCGCGCAGGTCGCGCGCCCCGACGAGCTCGAGGTCGACGTCCGGGCCGGTGGCCAGCGCGTGCTCCAGCAGCGCGACGGCCGCGGTCACCTCGGCGGGATCGACCACCACCAGGCACGACGAGATCTCGGCGGCCGCGACCCGGCGGCGCACATCGGCGACCAGCTCGCCGATCGCGGGCACGGTCACGGCCGGAGCGGCGATCCCGCGCGGTGCGACGGCGGGTGGAGCGGCCAGGATCGCGTCGACCCGGGCGCGCAGGTCGGGCTCGTCGGCGGGCCGCGCGGCAGCGGGGAGATCGGCCGACGACCACGCATAGGCGTGGTACGGAGTGAAGAAGGCCTGCTCGGCGTCGGACAGCAGATGCAGCACGGCCTCGGAGTCCGTGGGCGCGACGGGCGCCACGTCGGCCGGGACGGCGGCCGCCCCGGCGTGGGTCCGGGCCGCGGCCATGATCTCCTCCAGCGCGGCGCGCCAGCCCTGCTCGTCGTGGTGGCGGGCGGCGTGGGCGCGCACCCGCTCGCCCAGCGCCTGCCGGCGCGGCGCGTCGGCGATCAGCTCCGCGGTGACCGCGACGAGCTCGTCGAGGTCACCGGCGTTGGTCACGGTCCCGTCGAAGAGGCCGGCGGGCGGGCGGATGAGCGCGACGGACGCGTCGCCGCCGCCCAGCGAGACGCACGGCAGGCCGGCGGCCGCGGCGTCGAGCATCATCGTCGCCCCGCTGGCCGGCCACGAGTCCAGCAGCAGGTCGGCCGACGCCAGCAGCGGTCCGATGTCCGCCACGGCACCGAGCGCCCGCGCCCGCGGGTGGTCGGGCACGAGCCCGAGCTCGGGGGTCGGCCCGGCGACCAGCACGTGCAGGTCCGGCAGCCGCGCCACGAGCGTCGCGACCAGGTCGTGGAAGCTCGGCTCCAGGACCGGGTCCAGCTTGTAGGGCGAGGCCGCGCAGAGGAGCACCGGAGCGTCGGCGGGAAGGCCGAGCGAGGCGCGCGCCGCCGCCCGGGGCGGCAGGGCGCGCGGCGTGGCGGGCAGCGGCAGCACGAGCGAGCGGTCGGCCGCGACGCCGCGGCGGGCCACGGCGTCGTCGGCGTCGAGCTGCCAGAGCGAGGCCACGACGTCGACGGCGCCGACGCCGGCCCAGAGGTGCTGGCTGGCGTGGTTGAAGAGGATCGTCGGCGGCCGGCCGGCGGGATCGGCGAACGCCAGGGCGACGACGACCTCGAACGGCGAGACGTGCAGCACCACGGCATCGTGCGAGGCGGCCAGCGCCCGCAGGTCGCGCGCCCGCTCCAGCAGGTCGCCGGGGGTGGCGTTGACCACGGGGGTGCCGGTCGCGTCGCACGCGCGGCGCAGCGAGGCGGGCAGCCGCTCCTCCTGGCGCAGGAGCAGGAGGGTCGAGCGACGGGCGTCATCGCGCTCGATCCAGCGCTCGACGACGCGCGTGTGGCCGCCGGTCGCGTAGACCTGCGTGGTGACGTGCAGGATGCGCTCCGGCCCGCTGCCGCGGCCGGCCCGCTCCTCGCCGCCGGGCACGTGTGCGCGGCCGAGGTCGTTGAGCAGCCGCTCCAGCGACGGGCTGCACATGAGCCCGGGGTGGCGGCGATTGGCGTAGGCGTAGGCGATCTGGGCCAGGCCGGCCGCCTCGTGCGGGTCGGCGGCACCCAGCGCAGCAGTGGCGAACGCGCCGAACACTCTGGCCTGCTCGTCCATCGCCCGGCGCCCGCGCGCCAGCGCCCGGCGGTTGGCGGGATCGGCGAAGACGCCCGAGGCGCTCACGCCGGCCGGTCCGCGACGACGCCGATGTTGGCCAGCATCCGGGGCTCGAGGTCGTCCGACACGGTGAACAACGCCTCCAGCAGCGCCGGCGGGTAGTCCAACATCATGCTGTTGGGCAGCGTCTTGAGGAACCAGCCCAGCTCGTCGACCGGGACGAAGCCGGCGGCGGCGATGTCGCCCGCCAGCCCGTCGAGGGTGTAGACGCGCTGGTGGCCGACGAGGTGGTCGCGAGGGGAGAGCGAGTCCAGCTCCGGCTGCAGGCCCATGCGCACCGCCAGGCGGCGGTGCAGCGACTCGGCGTTGGGGACGACCACCACGAGCCGCCCGCCGGGGCGCACCCACGAGCGCAGGTGCGACAGGAGCGCGACGGGGTCGTCGACGTGCTCGGCGACGTGCAGGGCCAGGACCGCGTCGTAGGGCTCGTCCGGCGTCCACTCCTCGAACATGCCCTCGTGGACGGCGAGGCCCGGGTGCGCCTCGCGCGCCGTGGCGGCCAGCAGCGGCGAGCCCTCCAGCACGTCGATCTGGAACCCGCGGTCCCGCAGCGCCCGGGTCGTCAGGCCCATGCCGTAGCCCATCTCCAGGACCCGGCCGGCACCCGCGATCGCGCCGGCGATCAGGTCGATGCTCAACTCCTGCTGAAGGTCCTCGATGCCGGTGTCGGCGACGTCGTCGGCGAGGTAGTAGGTGCGGGCGTACTCGTCGAGGCCCGTGGCGGTGAGGTGGCTCATGATGTCCTTGCGCTGGCGCGCAGGCCCTGGAGGACCTGGTCGTTGAGGGTGTCGGCCGTCACGTCGAGCCCGCCGCCGGCCAGCTCCACGTCGAGGCCGAGCGCGTCGAAGTCGGCGCGCGCGGCGCGGAAGGCCGCGATGGTCGCTGCGTCGGGCACGGGGAACGTCGGTCGGCGCGCGACCATGACCGCTTCGGCGCTCGTCGCATCGGCAACCAGGCCGGCGGCGATCAGGCCGGCGGCGGCGGTGGCGGCGAGGGCGTCGGGGTCGCTGTCGTGGCGCAGCTCGACGGTCAGCAGCGCGCGGCCGGGCGCCGTGCCGCCACCGCCGCGCGAGACGCGCAGGACGGGGTTGGCCGGATCGAGCACGTGCACGAGCTCGGGCACGCCGGCGGCCTCGGCCGCGTCGACCTCGAGCCAGGCGATCGCGGTGGTGACCTTCTGCACGGCGTAGGGGATGCCGGCCGCGGCGAAGAGCGCCTCGGCCGACAGCGCGAGGACCGGCCGCCGGGCGCGGACGGGCTCGCGGCCGGAGAAGGTCAGCTCCACGGTCCCGTCGGCACCCTGGTCGATGACCCGCTCCAGCGTGCCGGCGGTCTCCACGGTGGCGCTCGGCCGGGCGCGCAGGCGCTCCAGCAGCGCGTCGACGAGTCCGCCGCAGCCGTCGGGGCCGACGGTGTGCAACGGCCGCGAGGGCCGGAAGGCGATCGGCGCGCCGGCCAGCGCCTGGGCGAGCGTGCGCGGATGGAAGAGCGGGGCCCACACCTTGCGGCGCAGCGGCGCGGACACGGCGCTCGCGCCACCGGCGATCACCTTGTCGCACAACGGCGCGATGATCCGCTCGTGGAACGTCGGGCCGTGGTTGGCCAGCGACGCCTCGTGCAGCGTCATGGCGGCGAAGCGCGCGTCGTGGCGCGGGGCCAGCACTCCGGCATCCTCACCGGTGGCGGCGAGCGCGTCGCCGACCTCGGCGAGCATCTGCTCGCGCTCGGTGCCGTCCAGCGCCGAGGGCAGCGCGGAGAGGTCGACGGTGAACAGCACGTCGTCGACGAGCCGGCCGTCGAGCACCATCGCGGGGCGACCGATCTCACGCAGGCGGTCGCCGGCCAGCTCGCGCACCCAGTCGCCGATCACGCGGGCCCACGGCCGCGCCGTGGTGACGCCGGCCGTGTAGTCCTCCAGCGACGGGCTGGCGGCCGCGGTGTCCTCGAAGTCGAGCTCGAGCAGGCGGACACCGAGCTCCAGCGTGCGGCCGTCGCGGCGCAGCGCGGCGAAGCCGCCACCCACGCCGCGCTCGGGCAGCAGCAGGCACACCGGGCGACCGTCGGCCGCGATCGCGTCGGCCGCGACCAGCGCGGCCATCGTCGCCCCGACGACGATCTGCTCAGCGGGCATGCCGGAGGTGCAGCAGGTTCATGGCGCCGTGGTCGGGCAGGTGCTTGGCGGCGGCGACGAAGCCGGCCAGCACGGCGGGGTCCAGCGCGGCCATCGCGTCGTTGGGCAGCGGCTTGAGCATGACGCCCTCGCGATGAGCGACCTCGAGACCGGCGCAGCCGGCGAGGGCGGCCAGCTCCGCCGCCGTGTACAGCCGCCGCGTGGCGTACTTCAGGCCGTTGGCGGCGACCTCGGACAGGTCGTCGATCAGGCCCATCTCCAAGGCGACGAGCCGGTGCAGCGACAGCGGGTTCTGCAGCGAGACGTGCACGATCCCGCCGGGTGCCAGGTGCTCCTCGGCGAGCGTGGCCAGCACGGTCTGCGGGTCGTCGAGCTCGTGCAGCACGTTGGCCAGCACGACGTGGTCGTGGGCGCCGGTGGGCGGCGGGGCGGCGGCGAAGTCGGCCTGCAGCCAGCGGACGCCCGGCAACCGGCGGTCGCGCGCCACGGCGAGGTAGTCCTCGGCGCGGTCGACGGCGACGATCGTCCGGTCCTCGCCGGCGAACGCGGCGGTCATGGCGCCGGTCGCGCAGCCCAGCTCTAGGACCCGGTCGCCCGGTCGCAGCCACCGCGCGATCCGATCGCCCGTCGCACGGGTGAACTGGAGGTCGAAGTCGGTGTCGGGGTCGTAGATCGCGGAGTAGTCGGTCATCGGGTCAGCACCAGCCGGGGATGGGGGCGGGCGAGGAGGCTCGTCTTGAACTGCGTCATGCCGGCGTCGACCGTGAGCGGCCCGCCGTCGCGCCCCGTCGTCGTCGAGGTGCCGAGGTCGAGCAGGCGCACGCCCTCGGCCAGGGCCGTCTCGACCAGGCGCAGCGCCAGCAGGTTCATGGGCGACCGCGGCAGCTCGTGGCGGGCGTCGCCCCACGCGTACACGTACCAGCAGCCCGGCGCCGCGACGTAGACGATCGCCGTCGCGATCGGCGCGCCCGCGAGGGTCAGCGCGAACATCCGCAGCACGCCCGGCAGGGCGTGGCGGGCGCGCACGACGTAGTCGGCGTCCAGCGACAGCTGCCGGGCCTTGGCGGCACGGTTCTCGGCGAGCAGCGCGTGGCCGTCGCGCCACGCCGCGTCGCCGGTCAGCTCCGCGAACTCCGTGCCGAGCGCCTCGAGGTGTCCCAGCGCGCGGCGCGCGGGGGACTTGAGCGCGGCGACGTACGCCGCGGGCGTCGCGGTGGCCGTCAGGTCGATGAGGTGCGCGAGGTCGGCGACCTCGACGCGGAAGCCGCGGTTGAGCAGCTCGAAGCCGACGAGGGCCTCGGTGTCGCCGTAGGGTGCCGGGCGGCAGCGGATGCGCACCGTCTGCGCGCCGGCGGTCGCGACCTGGGCCAGCGTCGCGTCGAGCGTTGCGGCGACGTTGGCCGGCGTCTCGCGCGGGCGGGCGAAGTCGACGCCGCCGAACGGCGCGCGGTCGCCGCAGGTGAAGATGCCGCCGGCCAGGACGCCCGCGAGGGCACCGACGACGCGATCGCCGTCGGCGTGGACCGCGACGAAGCTCTCCGCGCCGGGGCGGAGGTTGAGCGCATGGAACGCCGGCCGGTTGAAGGCAGTCGTCCACGCGGCGTCGCGGAGGGTCGACGTCGCCATCTCCACGACTATCGACCGCCCGGCCGGCGAACTTCAGTCGCGCAGTCTGCGGACCGCCCACCTCAACCCCCGGCGCCCCGGGCCGATCACCGGGAGGTCCCTCCGACGACCAAGGCTTCCTCCATGGCACTCAGCGACTGTCGCATCATCGGCTTCCCGAAGGTCAACGACCCTCGGGGCAACCTGACGTTCATCGAGGGCGGGAACCACCTCGCCTGGGACATCAAGCGCGTGTACTACATCTACGACGTGCCCGGCGGCGCGGCGCGCGGAGGCCACGCCCACCGCGAGAACGAGGAGCTCCTCGTCGCGATGTCGGGGTCCTTCGACGTCGTGCTCAACGACGGCTTCGTCCAGCAGCGCTTCACGCTCAACCGCTCGCACTACGGGCTCTACGTCCCGGCGATGACGTGGCGCAACCTCGAGAACTTCTCCTCCGGCTCGGTCTGCATGGTGCTGGCCTCTCACCGCTACGACGAGGCCGACTACTTCCGCAGCCTCGACGTCTTCCTCGGCGAGGTCGGCGGCGAGGCGGCCCCCGGGACGCACCCGCCGGCGCCGGGGACGATCACGACCCCCGAGCCGCTGGCGCTGCCGCACGCCGCATGACGGGCGGCGTCCCGTACCTGGACCTCGGCGCCGCCTACCGCGAGCTCGCCCCAGAGCTCGACGCCGCGGTGCTGCGCGTCCTGCGGTCGGGGCGCTACATCCTCGGTCCCGAGGTCGAGGCCTTCGAGACCGCCTTCGCCGCGCACACCGGCACCGCCCAGGCGGTCGGCTGCGCCACGGGCCTCGACGCGCTGATCCTCGCGCTGCGCGCGCTGGGCATCGGCACGGGCGACGAGGTCATCGTCCCCTCCAACACCTACATCGCGACGTGGCTGGCGGTCTCTGCCGTCGGCGCCACGATCGTCCCGGTCGAGCCCGACCCCGACAGCGCGCTGATCGAGGCCCGCGCCGTGGCCGCGGCGATCGGGCCGCGCACGGCGGCCGTGCTCTGCGTCCATCTGTACGGCCGGGCGTGCGACTGGCGGCCGCTGCGCGCGCTCTGCGACGCGCGCTCCATCGCGCTCGTCGAGGACGCCGCCCAGGCCCACGGCGCGCAGCGCGACGGCCGGCGCGCCGGCGCCTTCGGCCATGTCGGCTGCTTCAGCTTCTACCCCTCCAAGAACCTCGGCGCCCTCGGCGACGCCGGCGCCGTCACCACCGAC
This sequence comes from Baekduia sp., assembly GCA_036009425.1. Classification (GTDB taxonomy): domain Bacteria; phylum Actinomycetota; class Thermoleophilia; order Solirubrobacterales; family Solirubrobacteraceae; genus Baekduia. The sequence continues at coordinate 75,992 of DASYLT010000080.1, forward strand.
GACGCGGCGCTGGCCGATCGCGTGCGCGTCCTGCGCAACTACGGCTCGCGCGAGCGCTACAACAACGAGGTCGAGGGCATGAACTCGCGCCTGGACCCGGTGCAGGCCGCGGTGCTCGGCGTCAAGCTCGAGCACCTCGACGCGTGGAACGCGCGCCGCCTGGCCATCGCGGCCGGCTACGACGCCGCGCTCGCCGACGTGCCGGGCCTGGTGCTGCCGCCGGCTCGCCACGGCGACGTCCACCACCTCTACGTGCTGCGCACCGACGACCGCGACGGCCTGCGCGCGCACCTGACATCCGCAGGCGTCGGCAGCGAGGTCCACTACCCGATCCCGCCGCATCGCAGCGAGGCCTACGCCCGGCTCGGGCATCGCGCCGGGGCGTTCCCGATCGCCGAGCGGCTGGCCTCCGAGGTCCTGAGCCTGCCGATCGGGCCCCAGCTGCAGCGCGCCCAGGCGACCGCCGTGACCGACGCCGTCCGCGCGTGGCGCCCGGCCGCCGCGCTGGCCGCCTGAGGCCGCGGCTGAGCGCCGCCGCGGGTCGCGGGGCCTCAAGCCGCGCCGACCGGGTGCCGACCATCTCGAAGGATGGCCCTCCCTCCGCTGCCCTCCGGCGGCGATCGACCCCTGTCGATCCTCGTCGTCAACCCCGACGTCCCGCCTGCCGACCGCGACGCGGGCTCGCTGCGCCTGGTCCGGCTGCTGGAGCTGCTGGTCGCCGACGGGCACCGCGTCACGCTCGTCGCCCGCCGGGGACTGGATCAGGAACGAGCGGCGCTCGCGCTCGAGCGGCTCGGCATCGAGGTCCACCGCGCCGACCCCGATCGCCTGCCCGAGGCGCAGCGGGCCTTTGTCGACGCACCGCCGCTCGACCTTCCCGCCCTGCTGGCGCGCGTGCGCCCCGACGTCGCCTGGCTGTCGTTCTATGAGATGGCCGAGGCCTACCTGCCGCTCCTGCGCCGCCACGCGCCGGGCGCGCGGATCGTCATCGACACCGTCGACGTCCACAGCGTGCGCGAGCAGCGCGCGGCCGAGGTCTCCGGGCGGTCGGCCGATCATGACCGCGCGCGGCAGACCCGGGCGCGCGAGCAGGCGATCTATGCGGCGGCCGACGCGCTGGTGGCGGTCAGCGCCGACGACGCCGCGGCGCTGCAGGAGCTGGCGCCCGCGGTGCCCGTCGGAGTCATCGCGACGATCCACGCCGCCCAGCCCGCGGGACCGCCGCACGCCGAGCGCGCCGGCGTCGTGTTCGTCGGCAACTTCCGCCACACGCCCAACGTCGACGCGGCCGTCCACTTCGTCACCACCACCTGGCCGCTCGTGCGCGCCGCCCTGCCGGGCGCGCGGCTGGCGCTGGTGGGTACCGCGCCGCCGCCCGAGGTGCAGGCGCTCGCGGCGCCCGACGTCGACGTCACGGGGTGGGTGCCGGAGGTCCGGCCGCACCTCGACGCCGCCCGCGTCGCGATCGCTCCGCTGCGCTTCGGCGCCGGCGTCAAGGGCAAGATCGCCGAGGCGCTGGCCTGCGGCCTGCCCGTCGTGACCAGCCCGATCGGCGCCGAGGGCATGGACCTCGTCGACGGCGAGCACGCGCTGATCGCCGAGGGTCCCGCGGCGTTCGCCGAGGCCGTCGTGCGCCTGCACGGCGACGCCGCGCTGTGGGAGCACCTGGCCGCCACGGGTCGCGAGCGCCTGGACGCGGCGCTGTCGCCAGCGGTCGCCCACGCCGCGCTGCGCAGGTTGCTGGCCCAGGTCGCGCCGCGTCTCTTCGTCGCCACCGGCGCCCTGTCCGACCCGGCGCTCCACGATCTCCTGGCCGGATATCTCGGGGCCTTCGCCGAACAGGATCCGGTCTCGCTGGTCGTGCCGGTGGGCCCCGATGACGACGCCGACGCGCTGCTGGGCCGGCTGGTCGCGGCGCTCGACGCCGTGGGGCGCGACCCCGAGCACGTCCCCGATCTCGCGCTGACCGCGTGGCCCGAGGGCGCGCCGCTGCCCGCCGCCGCGGTCGCCGCGCCGCCGGCGGACTGGCACGCGCCGACCGCGTCGTCCGCGTCCGCGCCCGCGAACGCCGCCGTCGTCGTCCGCCTGCCCGCCGACGCCGCCGACGCACAGCTCCAGCTCGACGCGCTCGCCGGTGCCGCCCTGCCGGCCGGCACCGACGTGGTGCTGGTCGTCGACGAGCCCGCGGCGCCGGCGCTGGAGGCAGTGCTCGCACACGCCCCCGCGACGCGCACCGTCCGCATCGCCGGCCACCTCGGTCGCCGCGCCGCGCTCCAGCGCGCCGTCGCCGCCACCGCCGCACCCGTCGTCTTGGCGCTCGAGCCCCACGCGCTCCCGCAGCCCGGGTTCTTCGCGCCGCTGGTCGCCGCGATCGCCGCCGGCGCCGTGCTCGCGGGCCCTGTCGTCGACGGCGCCCATGGCCTCCGCGTCGCCGTCGACGGCTCGCTCTGGCCCCGCGCCGGCGACGCCGCGGGCGACCCCGACGCGCTTGCCCTCGACTGCCTCGCCGCCACGCGCACGACCTGGCTCGACGCGCCCGCCGCCCTGCCGTCGCGCGACGGTCACGCCGAGGTGCAGCTCGCTGCTTGGGCGCGCACCCGCGGGCCACTGGCCGTGGCCCCGGCCGCCATCGTGCAGCGCGCGCCGGCGCCGCCGGCGTCCGTCCTCGTCTGCACCCGCAACCGTGTCGAGGAGCTGGAGGACTGCGTCGCGCTCCTGGTCGCCTGCGGCGCGCAGGACGTGGTGATCATCGACAACGCCTCGACCGACGCGACGCCTGACCTCGCCGCTGCGCTGGCGGCCCGCCACGCCGGGATCGTGCGCGCGGTGCGCGAGGACCGTCCCGGTCTCTCGCACGCCCGCAACGCGGGCGCCGAGGCGGCCCAGCACGACCTGCTGCTCTACCTCGACGACGACGCCCGCCCGGCGCCCGGGTGGCTGGTCGCCGCTGCGCGCGAGCTCGCACGCCCGGGCGTGGTCAACGTCGGCGGCCCGATCGCGGCGCTGTGGCCCCCAGAGCGCGATCCGGACTTCCCGGCCCCCGGCCTCGAGCCGCTGTTCAGCGTGCTGGACCGCGGCGACGCCGACCGCACGCTCGTCGCGCCCGACGTCGTCTACGGCGCCAACTGGGGTGTCCGGCGCGAGGCCCTGGACGCCGTCGGCGGCTTCGACCCCGCCTTCGGACCCGGCCCCGACGCGCGCACCAACGGGGACGAGGTGTCGGTGGCCTGGCGCCTGCACCGCGCCGGGCTGGGCGCGACGCGCTACGTGGCCGCCGCGGCCGTCGGCCACCGCGTCCCGGTCGCCCGCGTCTCGGAGCGCTTCCTCGTGCACCGCGCCCTGGGGTGCGGGATCGAGCGCGCGCGCCACGCCGTCGCGCTGGACGGCGTCGACCGCGCCAAGCTGAGCCATGACGCCGGCGCCGCCGCGTCCAAGCTGCTCGCCGTCGTCCCGCTCGCCGGCGACCTCGCGCTGGAGGAGGCCGTCGACGCGATCGAGCGCGCTCCCGTCGAGCAGCGCCTGCGCGTCCTGGCCGCCGATGCGCTCGGCGAGGTCGCCGCGTGTGTGCTGCTGCTCGGCGGCACGGAGGCGCAGCTCGGCCCCGTCCGGCTGCGCGTCGGCGCCCACCACCTGCACGGCGTCCTCAAGCCGCTGACGACGCCGGCGCTGGCGGCCTGATGCACAGCGACCTGTTCTTCGAGCTGCTGCGCAGCCGCCCCGAGCTGGACGCCGCGCAGGCCCGCGCCGGCGACCGGCGCGCCTACGAGCAACTGCTGCAGCAGGGCTACGCGTCGGCCGCCGAGTGGTACCTGCCGGCGCTCTGCCAGGCCTGCGGATCGGCGCAGGGGCTGCTGGCCGACCAGCAGCACAACTGGGAGGGACGGGTCAACTTCCGGGAGCGGCTCGAGTGCCCGCAATGCCGCTTGAACACCCGCCAGCGCTTCATGGCGCACCTCGTGCGGACCGCGCTGGCCGAGCGCCGGGGCAGCGAGCCGCGCGTCTACCTGCACGAGCAGATCACCCCGTTCTTCCGCTGGGCGCAGCAAGCGCTCCCCGGCGAGGTCCTCGGCAGCGAGTACCTCGGGCACGACGTCCCCGGCGGTGCCGTCGTCGACGGCGTCCGCCACGAGGATGCGCTGGCGCTCTCGTTCGGCGACGCGAGCCTCGACGTGATCGTCTCCCAGGACGTGCTCGAGCACGTGCCCGACATCGACCCGGCCGTCGCCGAGGCGGCACGCGTGCTCCGGCCCGGCGGGCGGCTGTTCCTGTCGGTGCCGTTCCACGCCCACGCCGACGCGACCGTGCAGCGCGCCACGCTGCGCGACGGCGAGGTCGTCCACCTCCACGAGCCGCAGTTCCACGGCAACCCGGTCTCGGCCGAGGGCTCGCTCGTGTTCTACGACCACGGCTGGGATCTGCTGGACCGCCTGCGAGCGCACGGCTTCGCCGACGCCTACGTGCTCGGCTACTGGAGCGCGCTCTACGGCTATCTCGGCGGCGACGGCCTGCTGACGATGATCTCCGCGGTCCGCGCCTAGCGCGGGTCCGAGAACGCGCGGAGCTGGTCCAGCGTCGTCGCTCGCAGATCCGCGCCGTCGCGGTAGGCGCGGTACCAGTCGGCGGTGCGCTCCAGGCCCTCGGCCAGGTCCCAGCGCGGCGTCCAGCCCAGGCGCGCGCCGGCCAGCGACGAGTCGAGCTTGAGCCAGTGCGCCTCGGGCGGGTGGGGGCCGGGGTCGACCGCGCGGTGCAGCTCGCCGTCCCACTCGTCGGCGATGCGGTCGACGATCCAGGCGACGGGGCGGGCGTCGGCCTCGGCGGGGCCGAAGTTCCAGCCCTGGGCGACGTCGCGGTCCTCCCAGGCGCGCTCGGCCAGCCGCAGGTAGCCGCTCAGCGGGTTGAGCACGTGCTGCCAGGGCCGCACCGCCTCGGGGTTGCGGATGCGCAGCGGCTCTGCGGCCAGCGCGGCGCGGAAGAGGTCGGGCACGAGCCGGTCCTCGCCCCAGTCGCCGCCGCCGATGACGTTGCCGGCGCGGGCGCTGGCGATCGCCGGCGTGCCGTCGGCGTCGAAGTAGGACGAGCGGTAGGCGGCGGTGACGAGCTCGGCGGCGCCCTTGGAGCTCGAGTACGGGTCGTGGCCGCCCATCGGCTCGTGCTCGCGGTACCCCCACACCCAGCCGTGGTTCTCATAGCACTTGTCGGAGGTGACGACGATCGCCACGCGGAGGTCGTCGCCGGGGGCGCGGCGCACCGCGTCGAGGACGTTGACCGTGCCCATGACGTTGGTCGCGTAGGTTGCGACGGGATCGCGGAACGAGCGGCGCACCATCGGCTGGGCCGCGAGGTGCAGGACGACCTCGGGACGGGCGGAGACGACCCCGGCCGCCACCCGCTCGGTGTCGCGCACATCGCCCTCCACGTGCCTGACATCGTCGCCGACGCCCGCCAGCGCGTAGAGCGACGGGTCGGTCGGCACGCCCCTGGCGAAGCCCGTCACCTCGGCGCCGAGCGCGGCCAGCCAGAGGCTCAGCCAGGCGCCCTTGAAGCCCGTGTGACCGGTGACGAGCACGCGGCGGCCGGCCCAGAAGGCGGGGTCGGGCAGCGCGTCGCCGGGGGAGCCGGGCATCGGTCGTCAGTTCGCGGTGCGCCGGGGAACTCCTGGCGCGGAGCTAGGCTCCCCAGCATGTCGGTACCCCTGTTCGACCCCACGTCGCCGCTGGGCCCGCTGCGCGCCGAGCTGCGCTCGGCCGTGCACCGGGTGCTCGACGGAGGCCAGTTCATCCTCGGCCCGGAGGTCGAGGCCTTCGAGCGCGAGTGGGCCGCCTACCTCGGGGTGCGGCAGGCGATCGGCGTCGCCAACGGGACCGAGGCCATCACCATCGCGTTGCGCGCGCTCGGCGTCGGGCCGGGCGACGAGGTGGTCCTCCCGTCGTTCACCTTCTGGGCCTCGGCCGAGGCGATCCCGCCCACGGGCGCGACGCCGGTGTTCTGCGACGTCGACCCCGACACGATGTGCGTCACGGCCGAGACCGTGAAGGCCGCGCTGACGCCGCGCACGAAGGCGGTGATCGCCGTGCACCTGTTCGGCAACGTCGCGCCGGTGCGCGAGATCGAGGCGCTCGGCGTGCCGGTCCTCGAGGACGCCGCCCAGGCGGCCGGCTCGGTGTCGGCCGACGGGCGCCCCGGCGCGCTGGGGACGATCGCGACGTTCTCGTTCTACCCCTCCAAGAACCTCGGCGCCTTCGGCGACGGCGGGGCGATCACGACCGACGACGCCGCCCTGGCCGAGCGGGTGCGCACGCTGCGCTTCCACGGCTCCGCCGACAAGGTGGACTACGTCGAGGTCGGCTACAACAGCCGCCTCGACGAGCTGCAGGCCGCGGTGCTGCGGGTGCAGCTGCCGTGCCTGGACCGCTGGGCGGCCGCGCGCGCCGCCGCGGGCGACCGCTACGCCGCGGCGCTGGGCGGCCTGGTGACGCTGCCGCAGGCCACGCCCGGCAGTCGCCCGGCCTGGCATCTCTACGTCGTGCGCCACCCCGAGCCCGACCGGCTCATGACGGCGCTGGCCGATCAGGGCATCGGGGCGCGCGGCTACTACCGCACGCCGGTCCACGAGCAGCCGCCGATGGCGCCCTACGCACCCGCGCACGCGCTCCCGGGCACCGCCGAGGCGGCCCGCACGCACCTGGCCATCCCGATGTCGGCGGCGCTCAGCGATGCCCAGGTCGACACGGTGGTCGCCGCGATCCGCGACGCGGACGTCCCGGCGCGGTGAAGGTCTGGTTCGACCTCACCAACAGCCCGCACGTGTTGGTGCTCCGGCCGCTGATCGAGGCGCTGCAGACCGACGGGGCCGAGGTGACGGTGACCGCGCGCGACTTCGCCCAGACCGTGGCGCTCTGCGAGCGCTTCGGCATCGACTGCGAGGTCATCGGCCGCCACCGCGGCGCGCGGCTCGGGGCCAAGGCGATGGGGTTGGTCGACCGCTCGGCCGCGCTGGCGCGCTTCGCCCGCGGCCGCGGCTTCGACCTGGCGATCGGGCACGGCTCCAACGACGTCACCGTCGCGGCGTTCGCACTGCGCATCCCGCGCTCGACGATGTTCGACTACGAGTGGGCGACGGTGCAGCACACCGTCAACTGCCGGCTGGGCGACGCGGTCGTCGTGCCGGCGGCGATCCCGCCCGAGCGCCTGTACCGCTACGGCGCTCGGGGCAAGTTGCAGCGCTACGACGGCTTGAAGGAGGAGTACTACCTCTCGGACTTCGTGGCCGACCCGGCGGTGCTCGACGAGCTGGCCCTGGACCCGGCGCAGCCGCTGGCGGTCGTGCGCACGCCGCCGTCGGTCTCGCTGTATCACCGCTTCGCGAACGATCTGTTCGGCGACGTGCTGCTGGCGCTGCGCGAGCAGGCGCAGGTCGTCGTCCTGCCGCGCGTCGCCGAGCAGCGCGCCGAGCTGGCCAAGGCGGGCGGGTTCATCATCCCCGAGCGCGCGATCGACGCGCAGTCCCTGATCGCGTTCAGCGACCTGGTGGTCAGCGCCGGCGGCACCATGAACCGCGAGGCCGTCGCTTTGGGCACCCCGGTGTTCACGACGTTCGAGGGCCGCCTCGGCGCCGTCGACGAGCGCCTGATCGCCGCGGGCCGCCTCCACAAGCTCGAGTCCGTCGACGAGGTCCACGTCACCAAGCGCGCGCCCGGCGCGGGGGAGACGGACAGGATGCGCCGGAACCCACGCGAGCTGCTGGCGCTGGCGATGGCGCCGCTGGAGGGGCGATGAGCGACGAGGACGCTCTGCCCACGACGCCGGAGGAGATGGCCCGGTGGATGGTCGAGCAGACCGGCGGCGAGGTGGCCGGACCGGTCGTCTGCGAGCCGCACCCCGACGGTGGTGGTTGGTACTGCGAAGTCCCGTTGCGCGGCGGACGGACGTGGGAGGGTCGCGTGGGCCCCGGCACCGTGATCTGGGACGCCGACGACGGCTCGATTGAAGGGCGTAGGGACACGATGATGATCACGATCCAAGCGGTTGATGCGGTGCTTCGTCGCGGCGAGCCGGACGGCTGGGAGGTGCAGTTCGCCTTCACGGTGGCGCTCGATGACGGCAGTCATGAGCTGTGGAACACCGGCGGCGAGTGGACGCGCCTTGGCGTGCCGCCGGCGGACGCACCCGATGCGCTGGCCTTGACCTCGACGCTCGAGGCGGCGTTGTCCGACATCGTCGGAGACGTCGTCCGGCGCGACGACGTCGTTCGCGAGCCCGTGGCACCTGAGGTGCGGTGGACCGGTGCCGACTATGAAGCATTGGAGGTGCTGCGGCGGCTGAGCCTCCCCTGACACCGGGCATCCCCGGTTCTGTGGTCGGACTCGAACATCCGTCGAGTCAGTGTCGACCGTGACATGGAGCCAGCCTCTCTGCGGCCTGCCACTGAGCCCATCCCCACTTCTCGATTCGTATCGGTCGCGACGCCGGTGAGCTTGACTGAGCGACACTCATCGGGTGGAGTGGCCCCTCTCCAACCAGTGATCGTGACTGATCACCGGCCTCGGCTGATGACAGCTGTTGTCCGTGCGCGGAGCTCCCGGCGTCGGCTCGTAACGAGGCGCTTGTCGTCGACCCGTTGGAGAGACAGTGCCTGCTTCCTGGAACCGCGCGGCTGCGAGGCTCACCCTCGTTGCGCTCGCGCTCGCCTCCTTGCTCGCCCTCGCCCTCGCCCGACCCGGCGGCGCACGGCCCAGCGAGCCGTCCGGTTCCGAGCCACGAGGCGCGGCCATCTACCGCCATCTGCAGAGTCAGCCAGCGCCTCTGCCGACCACCGCCAAACCAGGTCCGGTGGAGACAGCGCGAGTCCGAGCCGAGCGAGAGGCGTCCAAGACAAACTTCAAGCAGCTCGATCGGGGAGAAGCCCGTAACGTTCTGGAAGACCACCAGCCTGAGATCGCGACGCAGGACGGGTGGCTTCATCCACCGCTCAAACCGGGTCAGCGACTCGAGCTCGCAGACGGAGACAGCGGCCGCGTCGTCAACCCTGACGGCACGGCAATGGTCGTCCAGTCGACCGCGCCGCTGGGATTCCGCGAGGACGGAGCTCTCAAGCCGATCGATCTCGCCCTCGAGCAGACAGCCGATGGGTTGGAGCCCAAATCCTCCCCAGTGCAGATCACGATCCCGGCCCATGCCACCGATGCGGTCCAGGTCGGCACGGGCGACTCGCGCGTCGGCCTGTCGGCCGAGGGCGCTCCTGCCGCCACGGCGACCCAGACGGATGTCGGCGTGCTCTACGCCAACGTCGCCGCCGACACCGACCTGTTCATCAAGCCGATCATCGGCGGGGTCGAGTCCTTCCAGGTCTTGCGTTCGGAGAACAGCCCGCAGGAGGTGAGCCTCCGGCTCCACCATCCCGAGGGCACGACCATCAAGCCGGACTCCGTTCGCGGGGGCTACGTCATCGTCGACGGAGATCGAGTGGTCTCCTCGATCAGCGAGATCGTCGCGCACGACGACACCCGCCGCGAGGTGCCCATCTCGACGACGCTGGACGGCGACGTTCTGAAGGTCCACGTCCCGCATCAGGGAGGCGGATACACGTACCCCATCGTCGTCGACCCAGATGTCGTCCAGGTCTGCTGGACGGCGGTCACCAATCATGGCGCGTGCCAGGTCTACGACTGGGAGAACCGCAACGACAACGCCTACGGCAACGACTACACCGGCTGGGAGTTCTACAGCCCGCCCGATCCCGACAACCGCTACGCGGGCCACTTCCAGGGCATCAACAGCTGGCTCGGCGCCGGCATGTACATCTGGGATCTGGGCTACTACAACTACTTCCGCGCAGGCGAATGGGGGTCGTTCTACTCCTACAAGGCGAGCCCCGGGGTCAAGATCTACGCGGCCCTGTACAACAACCTGTCGACCGACAACCTCTCCGACAACCCGACATGCTCCTACGTCGGGCTCCTCACCAGCAACTGGACCTGGTTCCAGAACTCGCCCTACTACGTCGGCGGCTGCGCCCAGACGACCTACGAGCAGACGATCCTGGCCTGTGAGGTCAACTGCCAAGGATCAGCCGGCGACTACGGCGACTACGCGATCTTCGGTGTGGTCGGTCAGGGCAGATGGTCTCAGCGTTGGGCCCACAATCTCGGGGCCGTGCTGCTGTATCTGACCGAGTACGACGCGCCGGCCGTGCGGGCGGTGTACCCGCCGGATCCTGACCAACTGATCATGGATCCGAACACCACCGTCACCTTCAACTCCGGTGACGCGGGCACGGGACTAAAGCGGATCGAGTACTACCGAGACGCACAGCCGTGGACACCCACGATGTCCAACGGGCAACTCGTGGGGGATCCGTGCCCCTACGGCACGGGCGGCATTCGCACCTTCACCTGCCCCCACGACTATTGGCAGGACATCAAGCTTGCAGGTATCCCTGCTGGGCGCCACACGATCCACGTCGTGGTCAAGGACGTCGAGGGTCATGTGGGGTGGACGAGCCCCGACGTCGCGGTGAACATCGGATTCGGTGGCCCGTACCCGACGTCCGACCAATACGGCGGGGCCGATCACACCATCAACACCGACGCCGAGACCGAGGCCCTCGGCTCGGCGTTGGCCACCGGCGCCGCGTCGACGCTGTGGAGCGGCCTCACGCCGAGTGACAAGAACTACATGATGTCCACGGCCGAGGATTCTCACTACGCCGTGTGGGCGAGCCGCATCGACACGGTAGCCCCGACCGCCGTTGCCGATATTCCGCTCATCGACTACGACGCGTCGACGCATACGGCGTCGTTCGCTTGGACTGAGGGCACCGATCCGGACATCTCCGCCGGGATCTATGGCTCCGGCGTGGACGAGTTGCACTCGGTCTACCGCTACCGGCGCGGAGGTGGGGCGTGGTCGGCGTACGTCACGACCGACACGACGGGCTTCGACCTCTCGAGCGTGAACGCCGGGGACGTGGTCGCCGTCGAGGTCACGGAGTTCGATCGCGCAGGGAACGGGTCCGCTTCGCGCGTCTCGACGCTGATTATCCCGTCGGCGCCGGTCGCCACCATCGCGGTGGCGTTCGTGTTGCCGGTGATCGCGTGTATCGAGTGGTGCCCGGTCGCCGCAGCGGGCGTCGGCGCCATCACAAGCGGTGCGGCTTGGTGGGTCAACAACCAGGGGCACAAGGCTCAACGGTGGTCTTCGAACGGCAGCATCAAGATCACGCGGTCGACGGATCACACTCCTACCTTTGAGGAGTCTGAAGTCAAGTCGAAGAGGGAGCGAGGGAACCTCAGGAAAGATGGCGAGGTGCGGGATCGGAAGGGCACGTCGGGAGAGGAAGCGCACCATGTCGTCGCCGTCAGCAGCAAGTACGCCCGATACGCCCGCTGGGTGCTCTACCGGTGTGGCCTTGATCCCAACAAGTGGCTGGACAACGGCTTATGGTTGCCGAAGTGGTTTCACAGCCGGATGCACACGAAGTCGTACTACGAGGCGATCAACGACATGCTGTGGCGATATGACCCCACGTTCGGTGCAGATCCGTGCGGCCAAAACGAGGGCGGAGTCGACCTGACCGGCAACGGGCTGCGAAAGGCGATGAACGACATCAAGAACTACATCCTGCGCGGTGAGATGCCGTGAGCTGGTGGGGCGGCCCGGATGTGGTGCCGGTGGACTGGGATGACCTGTCTGCGCGAGCGGGCGAGATCATCGCGGAGACTGAGCGGTCGGTCCGACGGTGGGTGTGGGCGAAGGACACCGCGAGGTGGGAGCGCCCGGAGCCGTTCTTCTCGCAGCGGTTCGGAAATGACCCGGTCGTTCGACCTGCGCGCGGGACGCCTGATCCGACGCGTTCCGTGCGCTACGGATACCTCGAGGACGATGCACCTCCGGTCATCGCCACGCGGTATACGACCTACGGGAGGGAGGTCGTTCCCGACGGCCGGATCGTCCGGCTCGGTGATGCACGAGCGGAGCTGATCGCCGACTTCGAGAGCTTCCGGCAGCCGGCCGGCTCGCTGCTCGTCGTCCCGGACTCGGTGCTAGAACTGCACCGGTCGGGCGGGCGGCTGGAGGCGTTGACGAAGCACCTTCACCCGCGCCGGGTCGTCACGGGCTGGGATAGAGAGACTTACGACTACGACGACTCGGGCCGCGTTGCCGCCGTGCGATTTGAGAGTTGGTCGCCGGAGGAGGATTGGGAGGGACGCCAACACCGGGGAGCGGTCCTTGACGCGGAGTACGACGAGGCGGGCGAGTTGGTGCTGTTGACGCGATGCGAACTCGACCGCGACGGTGAGCCGACTGGTGAGCCAGCCATAGCGTGGCGGCGGATCGATCGACAGGCCGTGCGGAAGGCGCAGGAGTTCCTGGAGCGCGAGCTTCCGGCGGCGACGCTGGCGTGGGTGCAGCGGCAGGCGCTTGTCGAGCCGGTCTACGGCCTGGGGATCCTCTTCGATCCGGACGGGTCGAACTGGGCGCCGTCGCTCGGGCTGGGGACCGTGGCCGAGTTGCACGCCTGGGGTGGTCAGGGCTCCGAAGACCGCCTGACGCGGATGTGGAACCCGGCGGAGTTCGCGTGCTTCGATGCGGCGCCGGCCGAGATCGACACGCCGGCCTTCCAGGAGGCCTTCCGGACCACGTCGCAGGCCTGGCGTGACAAGGGCACGGCCAAGATCCGCCGCATCTGCCGCGACCTGGCGGCCTCCCTCGTCGACCCCGCCCGGGACGCGCTGGCCGACGCGGGGGATCCGTTCGTCGCGTTCGCCGCGGAGATCGACTCCGACGAGTCCGACCCGTCGGTCCGCAAGACCGTGCCGAAACCGGTCCGCGCCGCGCTCGAGCGCTTGTAGCTCGCGCCGCGCCCGCCTACGCCGCCTGCGGCCCGCGCCGCAGCGCCGGCCGGTGGGCCACGAGCTCGATGCGCTTGAGGATCGCCAGCGACGCCTCCTGGCAGGCGATGGCCATCCCGATGCCGACCTCGGGTGAGGTGCGGCGCTCGACGTAGCGCAGGAACGCCTCGGCCTGGGCGATGGCCGGGTCGACGTGCGCGACGGTCACGCGCTGGACCACGGACTCCAGGCGGCCGCCGGCGCTCTCGGTGGCGTGGATCGCCTCGATCGTGCCGGCGTCGAGGTCGGCGGCGAGGTCGGCCTGGGTCGTCGTGACGCGGATGCGGCGGGCGCGGTCGCCGCCGGCGCGGGAGGCCACGAGGGAGGCGACGAGGTCGTCCTCCATCACCAGCAGCGCGTGCGCGTGGTCGATCGGGCCGCTGCGCCGCACGCGCCGTCCCGCGGCCTGGGTCGCGGCGATGGGCTCGCCGGTCAGCGCGAGGACGAACTGCAGGTCGCGCTGCATGAGGTCGTGCACGACGTCGTGCTCCGGCGTCGGGCCGCCGGCGTGGCTGGGCTCGAGGCGCTCGGTGTGGACGGCGACCAGCGTCTGGCCGGCGGCGAGCGCGCGCAGCTCGCGCACGGTCGGGTCGAAGTGCTCGTCGTAGGCGACCATCGCGACGGGCCGGCGCGGGGCCCGCACGATCGCCGACAGCAGCCCGTGTGCGAGGTCGACGGTGGAGGCCAGCGGCGGCTCGATCAACACGTCGAGGCCCTGCTCCAGCGCGGCGCGGGCGAGCGCGGGGCGTGACTGGACCGCACCGGCGACGATCGCGACGTGGGCCTCCTGGAAGGCCGCGTCGAGCTCGTCGAACAGCGGGATGCCGAGGGACATGGCGAGCTCCCGGGCCGCTTCGCGGTCCGGGTCGTAGACGCCCGCGAGCAGGCAGCGATCGGCCAGCGCGCGGAACGCGCGCGCGTGTCGCTCGCCGGCCAGCCCGGCGCCGAGGACGATGGTCCTCACCATGCCCCGGGTGATCGGTCTGCCGTGCGGCCCCTTGAGTCCGCCGGTCGCCCTACAATCCCCGCGATGCGCCGGATGCGCCAACGCATGCGCTCGGCCGCGTTCCCCCTGCACCGCCACTCGCTGCCGCAGCTGGGCATCGACGCGGCGCTGGTCGCGCTCGCCTACCTCCTCGCCTTCCGGCTGCGGTTCGACGGAGGGATCCCGGACGACTTCGCCGACCTCCTGCAGGCGACGCTGCTCTACGTCGTCGCGGCGAGCCTGCTGATCTTCACGCTGTTCGGCCTGTACGAGAAGTTCTGGCGCTACGTCGGCCAGCGCGACTACGTGAAGATGCTCCAGGCCGTCATCGTCGCGACGCTGTTCGTACCGGCGTTCAACGCGCTCACCCACCCGGTGATCGTGACGACCGGCGACCGCGGCGACGTGACCCGCTCGATCCCCACGGGCGTCCTCGCGCTGTTCTTCCTCCTGACGCTCGTGTTCATCGGCGGCACGCGGTTCATCGCGCGCACCGTCTACGAGCGCCCGCTGAGCGGCTTCCGCCCGCGGGCCGGCGCCCGCCGCGTGCTGATCATCGGCGCCGGCGACGGCGGCCGGCTCGTCCTGCGCGAGATCATCCGCAACCCCGAGCTGGGCCTCAGCCCGGTCGGCTTCGTCGACGACGACCCGACCAAGCACCGCATGCGCATCGACGGCGTGCGCGTGCTCGGCAGAACGAACGAGCTGGCGCGGATCCTCGACGAGGCGGAGCCCGACGAGGTCACGATCGCGATCCCGTCGGCGCCGGGCACGCTGCGCGCCCGCGTCGTCTCGGCCTGCCGCGCGCGCGGCATCGCGGTGCGGACGCTGCCGACGGTGTTCGAGCTGCTGCAGACCGGCAGCGGCAACGTGGTGCGCCAGGCGCGCCCCGTCGAGGTCGAGGACATCCTCGGGCGCGAGCCCGTGCGCATGGAGCTCGACCGCGTCGGGCGCTACCTCGAGGGCGAGGTCGTGATGGTCACCGGCGCCGGCGGCTCGATCGGCTCGGAGCTGTGTCGCCAGATCTCGCGCGTCGCGCCGCGCAAGCTGATCCTGCTCGACCACGCCGAGGACAACCTCTTCCGGATCCAGCGCGAGCTGGAGGACGACCGCCACGTCCACCCGTCGACGCTGGCCGTCGTGCTGGCCGACTGCAAGGAGGGCGAGCGCATGCGGGAGGTGTTCGCCGAGCACCGACCGACGGTCGTCTTCCACGCCGCCGCCTACAAGCACGTCGGCCTCATGGAGCTCAACCCCGTCGAGGCGGTGCGCAACAACGCGCTGGCGACGCGGCTGATGGCGCGCGTCGCCGGGGAGAGCGGCGTCAAGCGCTTCGTGCAGGTCTCGACCGACAAGGCCGTGACGCCGGCGACGGTCATGGGCGCGTCCAAGGCGCTCGCCGAGTTCGCCGTCGAGGCGGCCCAGACGCGGTGGCCGGACACGAGATACGCGATCGTGCGCTTCGGCAACGTCCTCGGGTCCTCGGGCTCGGTGGTGCCGATCTTCCGCCGCCAGATCGCGCTCGGCGGCCCGCTGACGGTGACCGACCGGCGCATGACGCGCTACTTCATGACGATCCCGGAGGCCGTGCAGCTCGTGATCCGCTCCGGGTCGCTGGGCACCGGCGGCGAGATCTTCGTGCTGGAGATGGGCGACCCGGTCTCGATCTGGCACCTGGCCGAGACCATGATCGAGCTGTCGGGCCTGCGCCCCGGCGAGGACATCGCGATCGAGGAGGTCGGCCGCCGCCCGGGGGAGAAGCTCCACGAGGAGCTGTTCAACCCCTACGAGCGCACGCAGCCCACGCCGGCCGAGAAGATCCTGCGCGCCGAGCGCGACCGCCTCGACACCGACACGGTCGAGACGATGTTCGACGAGGTCGGCCTGCTGGTGCTCGAAGGCGACGCCGCGGCCCTCGCGGCGAAGGTCGCCGAGCTGACCGCGATGCGGGCAGAGGCCGTCCACGACCGGGCCGTGGCGGACGAGAACTGGGCCGGCGCCGAGCTCGCAGGCGACGCCGACGACGGGGGCGCGGCCGGGACAGGCCGGGCCGTTCTCTAGCATGGCGCCCTGCATGACGTCGATTCTGGCTCTGTCGGTCACCGGCAAGATCGAGCAGTACGGCGCCTACGCCGGCTTCGCTGCGGTGCTCGGCCTCGCTGTTCTCTCGCTTCTGTACTTCGCGCAAGCTCGCGAGGTCAAGCGCCTGCGCGAATGGGCAGGTCGTGCGCCCGAGCGCGCCGCCGACCTGCAGGACCGGGTGCAGAGCTCCGCCCAGCAGCGGGTCGTCGCCCAGCCGCAGGCCCGCCCCGTCGGCGCCCAGCCCGCCGTCCCCGGCGCTGCCGCGCGCCCCGCCGCCGCGACGCCCGCGGGGCAGGCCCAGGCCGCCCCCGGCGTCGTCCCCGCCGCTGCGGCCGCCGCGACCGCGGCCGGTGCCGCCGGCACCGCCACCGCCACGCCCGGAACTCCGGCGCCGCCCGCGGGCACGCCGGGAGCGCCCGGCGGGCCGGGTAGCGGGCAGCCCACCACCGTCCAGCCCGCCGCCAACGGCGCCTCCGCGATCCCGCAGCCCAAGCCCGGCCAGCCGCTGCGCGTCCCGCCCTCGGCGGCCACACCGCCGCCCCCGCGCGCCGGCTCGGCGCCGATTCCGGAGCCCGAGGGCCACGGGCGCTCGATCTGGGCGATCCTCGGCGCGGCCGCCGCGCTGGTCGCGGTCGCGGCCGTGGTCGTCTTCGTGGTCATCGGCGTCGGCGGTGGCAGCGGCGACAACGCCGCCAACACGATCGGGACGCCCGGCCAGAAGGCCGCGTCGTCCGGCGCCGGCGGCTCCAAGGCCAGCACGGGCGCGATCGCCACGCCGACCGCCACGCCCAAGCCCGGCACCTACACCGTCGCCGTGCTCAACGGCACCGCGGTCCCCGGCCTGGCCCGCGGGGTCGCCAACCGGCTGCAGAACACCAAGTTCAAGATCGGCAACGTCACCAACGCCGCCGACCAGAGCCGCTCCGCGACGCTCGTGGAGTACGCGCCCGGTCACCTGGCCGAGGCGCAGGCCGTCGCGAAGTCGATCGACGTCGGCAAGGACGCGATCCAGGCCGTGGACCCCGGGTCGCGCGCGATCGCCGGCGAGCAGGCCAGCGTGGTCGTGATCGTCGGGTCCGACCAGAACACCTCGCCGCAGTCGCAGCCCTAGCGTCTCCCTGAGCCGTGGCCGGGTTCCTCGACCTCCCCGAGCGCAGCGCCAAGCCGCGCGACCGCGGGCTCACGCACGTGCTCGACAAGGGCCTGTCGACCGCGGACGTCGACGGCCTGATGGAGGTCGCCGGCGATGCCGTCGACATCGTCAAGCTCGGGTGGGGCACCGCGCTGGTCACCGGGAACCTCGCCGCCAAGCTGGCCCGCTACCGGGCGCACGACGTGCCGGTCGTGCTCGGCGGCACGCTGACCGAGATCGCGCTGCGCGACGGCCGCGTCGAGGGGCTGATCGCCTGGTGCAAGGAGCTGGGCATCGGCCACGTCGAGGTCAGCGACGGCACGATCGAGCTGCCGGCCGACCGCAAGCGCGAGCTCGTCACGCGACTGGCGCGCGAGTTCACCGTCTTCTCCGAAGTGGGATCCAAGGACGACGAGCGGATCATGGCCCCGTACCGCTGGGTCCAGGAGATCGAGGCCGAGCTGGAGGCCGGCGCCTGGAAGGTCATCGCCGAGGCGCGCGAGTCCGGCACCGCCGGGATCTTCCGGCCCGACGGCGAGGTCCGCATGGGCCTGATCGACGAGATCGCGCACGCGATCGACCCCGGCCACATGATCTTCGAGGCGCCGCAGCGCGCCCAGCAGGTGTGGTTCATCCGCCGCTTCGGCAGCGAGGTCAACCTCGGCAACATCGCACCCGACGACGTCCTCTCGCTCGAGACCCTGCGGCTGGGATTGCGCTCCGACACGATGGAGCGCGAGGCATGATCGCCCTGGCCCGCCACGGCGAGACCGACTACAACGCCCAGCGGCGCTTCCAGGGCCACCTCGCCGTGCCGCTCAACGAGCGCGGCCGCGAGCAGGCGCGCGAGCTGGCAGCGGTCGCCGCGCAGCGCGAGTGGGCGGCGCTGATCTGCTCGCCGCTGGCTCGGGCCCGCGAGACGGCCGACATCGTCGCCGCCGCCATCGGGCACCAACCCGTCGAGGACGCGCGCTTCTCCGAGACCGACTGCGGCGACTGGACCGACCGCATGTTCGACGACGTGGAGCGCGACGAGCCAGAGCTGTTCGCCGCCTACCTGCGCGCCGACCCGGCCTTCGCGTTCCCTGGCGGGGAGTCGTTCGCCCACCAGCAGCTCCGCGTCCTGGAGGGCATCGACGCCGCGCGCCTCCTCGGCCCGCGGCCGGCGCTGATCGTCACGCACCGCGGGTCGATCCGCCTCGCGCTCGCCGCGCTGCACGCCGACGACGCCCAGCGCAGCGCCGCCATCCCGAACGCGTCGCTGGTCGAGCTGCCGTGAGCGCGGCTCCGGCGCCGCCGTCCTCGTCCCAGCGCCACAGCACCCGCGCGCCCGTCGTGATCTTCGCCGTGCTGGTCGCCGCGACGTTCGGCGCCTTCTTCGTGGCCCAGCGGCTGAAGAACAGCCCGAGCGTGATCCAGTCGGTCCGGATCAACACCGACGCCCCGGGCCAGCTGATCTTCTCGCCCAACGCCGACGGCCGCCGCGACCGCGTGCGGTTCAGCCTGCTGCTCGACAAGGCCGATCACGTCACGCTGACGATCCTCGACGACAACGGCGACCCGGTCCGCACGCTGGTCGACGATCGCGCGCTGCGCGCCCACGAGCGCCTCGGCCTGCCCGGGGTCCCGTGGGACGGCCGCACCGACGACGGGCGCATGGCTCCCGACGGCCGGTACCGGCTGCGGATCACGCTGCGCGGCCAGGGCCGCTCGGTGATCGTGCCGCGCTCGTTCCTCAAGGACACCAAGCCCCCGCAGCCGAAGGTGCTCTCGATCGGTCCGGAGAAGGTCTATGGCCCAGAGCTGCTGCCCGAGCCGGGCGGCGCGCCGGCGCAGGTGCACTTCGGCCCCGCGCTGGCCAAGGCCAAGATCATGGTGTTCCGCACGGCCCCCGGCAAGCCGCGCCTGGTCCGGACCGTCAAGCTGCCTCCGGGCCGCAAGCAGTGGGACTGGAACGGCACCAACGACGCCGGGCGGCGGGTCTCGCCGGGCACCTACGTCGTCGTGCCCGAGTGGCGCGACGCGGCCGGCAACATCGGCACCGGCGTCCCCCTGGACAAGGCCGGCCTGCCGATCCTGAAACGGTCTTCACCCACCCGGCTGCCGGGCCACGGCGGCGTGACGGTGCGCTACGTGGGCGCGCGGCCGCCGGTCACGCCCGTCAAGGCGCGCGACCGGTTCGAGCTGCAGGTCGACGCCCGCCAGCAGCGCTACTCGTGGCAGCTGCGGCGCCTCGGCGAGTCCGGCGTCCGCAAGCGCTCGTCGCAGCCGAAGACCAAGACGAAGGTGGTCTTCGCGGCGCCCGGCGGCAAGTCCGGCATCTACATCTTCGAGGCGCACACCAGCACGCACCGCACGCGCGTCGCCCTTCCGGTGCAGGCCCGCCAGTCCGCCGCCGGCACCGCCGCCAGGCCGCGGGGCGTCCTGGTGCTGCTGCCCTACACGACGTGGCAGGGCGCCAACCCCGGCGACGACGACGGCGACGGGGCGCCCAACACGCTCGACCTCGGCGGCCCCGCCCGCTCCTTCCGCGTCATGGCCGGCGACGGGCTGCCGCAGGGCTTCACCGAGCAGGAGGCGCCGCTGCTGCGCTGGCTGGACACCCAAGGCCACCGCTACGACATCACGACCGACCTGTCGCTGATCCTCGGCAAGGGGCCGCGCCTCACCGGCCACCAGGGCGTGCTGATCCCCGGCGACGCCCGCTGGCTGCCCGCCCGCGTGCGCAGCGACCTGCGCGCCTTCGTCCGCCGGGGCGGCACGGTCGTCTCGACCGGCACCGACAGCCTGCGCCGCTCCGTGCGCCTCGACGCCAAGGGGCGCCTCGTGCAGCCGTCGCCCGAGCGGGCGACCGACCTGTTCGGCGCGCGCCTGCGTCCCGTCGTGGCGCAGCAGACCGATCTCGAGGTCTTCCAGGAGGACCCGAAGGTCGACCTGTTCGCCGACGGGCCCGGTCTCTTCACGGGCATCGAGGCATGGGAGCAGACCGAGCGCGCCGGCCCCGAGGCCGATCTGCTGACCTACGCGGTGACCAAGCAGCCGGCCGGCCGCCCGGTCGTGGTCGCCCTCCGCTTCGGCAAGGGCCTGGTCATCCGGCCCGGCTTCCCCAGCTTCGCGCAGCGCCTCGCCTCTGACACCGACCCCGCCACCACCGCGTTGATGGCCCGGATGTGGACGCTCCTCTCCCGCTGATCCTCTGCGCGCTGCTCGCCGCCGGCGCCGTGCTGCTGCCCGGCGCGCGCCTGCGCGCGCTCGCCACGCTCGGCGCGCTCATCCTCGCCCCGGCGCTGCTCATCTCGGACATCTGGGACACCGAGCAGGTGCGCCCGCTGCGCGACCACCCGTCGCTGGCGATCGCCGCCGCCGTGGCCGGCGTGGCGCTGCTCGCGGCGCTGGCGGTGCTGATCGATCGCCGGCCCGCCGCGTTCCCGATCGCCGCCGCGGCGGCGCTGCCGTTCCGCGTGCCGATCGCCTCGGGCGGGTCGACGGCCAACCTGCTCGTCCCGCTGTACCTGGTGGTCGGGGCGGGCGCGCTGGCCTACGCGGTCCCGCGGCTGTTCGGCGACCGCGGCGACGAGCGCGAGCGCTCCCCGACGCTGCTGGAGTGGCTGCTGGCCGGGACCGTCGTGCTGTACGCGGTGCAGTCGACCTACTCCGACGACTTCGGCAAGGCGCTGGACAACGTCGTCTTCTTCTACGTGCCGTTCGCGCTGCTCTTCGCGCTGCTGGCGCGGATCCGCTGGACCCGGCGGCTGGCGGTGCAGGTGCTCGGCGTGCTCGCGGCGCTGGCGCTGGCCTTCGCCGCGGTGGGCTTCGTCGAGTACGCGACACGCCACCTGTTCCTGAACCCCAAGGTCATCGCCTCCAACCAGTTCGAGTCCTACTTCCGCGTCAACTCGCTGTTCTTCGACCCCAACATCTACGGACGCTTCCTGGCGATCGTGATGCTCGGCGTGGCGACCGCGCTGCTCTGGGCGCGCCGCCCGCGCGACGTCTGGGGCGCGGCGGTCGTGCTGGCGATCCTCTGGGCGGGGATGGTCCTGACGCTGTCGCAGTCGAGCTTCGCCGCGCTCCTGCTGGGCCTGCTCGTGCTGGCGGGGGCGCGCTGGAGCCCGCGCTGGGCGGTCGGCGTCGGCGCCGCGGCGCTCGTGGTCGGCGCCGTCTTCGTCCTCGCGGCGCCGTCGACCCTGCACCTCGAGCTCGGCAGCTCGAAGTCCGCCGACACGGCCACGAGCGGGCGCTACGACCTCGTCAAGGGCGGCGTGAACCTCTTCGCCGACAAGCCGGTGCAGGGCTACGGCTCCGGCTCGTTCTCGCGCGCCTATCGCCGCGCCGAGAAGGGGTCGGCCGAGAAGGCCGTCTCGGCGTCGCACACGATCCCGATCACGGTCGCCGCCGAGCAGGGCGCCCCGGGCCTGCTCCTCTACCTCGCGCTGCTGGTCGTCGGGTTCGTCACGGTGCTCCGCGGCGTGCGCGGGGACCCGGTGCGCGCCGCCGTGGCGGCGGCGTTCACCGCGCTCGTGCTGCACACGTGGAGCTACGCGTCGTTCCTGGAGGACCCGCTGACCTGGGCGCTGCTCGGGATGGGCCTGGCGCTGGCGCTCGCCGCACGCCGGCCCAGCGCCGCGCCGGGGAGCGTGGCCGTGCCGGCCGCCCCCGCGGCGGCGGCTCGATGAGCACCGAGCGGCGGACCGAGCTGGTCGTCGTGGCCGCCCTGGCGGTCGCCGGCGTCGTGTTCTGGCTGCTGGTCCCGACCTATCCGAACTACGACGCCTACTACCACCTGGACTGGGGCCGCGAGATCGCCGCGGGCCACCTGCCGACGTTCGAGGCCTACCAGGCGCCGACCGAGCACCCGCTGTATCTGGCGCTCTGCACCGTCCTGGGCCTACTCGGCCAGCACGCCGATCGCGTGCTCGTCCTGGTCACGATCCTCTGCCACCTCGCGTTCACCTACGCCGTCTACCGGCTCGGGGCCGCGATCTGGGACCGCCGCGCCGGCCTGGCGGCGGCGCTCCTGGCCGGCTCGTCGTTCGCGCTGCTGCTCTACGCGGCGCGCGCCTACGTCGACGAGCCGTTCCTGGCGCTCGTGCTGTGGGCGGGGGCGCTGGAGGCGGAGAAGCCGCGGCGCGAGGGCGCCGTCTGGGCGCTGCTGATCCTCGCCGGCCTGCTGCGCCCCGAGGCGTGGATCCTCGGCGGCCTGTACTGGCTGTGGCTGGGTCGCGGGCGAGGCCTGGGACCGCTCAGCCGCATCCCGCTCGTGGTGGCCGCGCCGGTCATCTGGTGCGTGGTCGACGCGCTCGTCACCGGCGATCCCCTCTTCTCGCTGCACAGCACCTCTGACCTGGCCGACGAGCTGAACCGCTCGCGCTCGTTCTCCGAGGTGCCGGGCGACTTCGTCTCGTTCCTGGTCGACACCGCGCGCCTGCCGGTCGCGATCGCCGCGGTCGCCGGCGTCGTCTGGTCCTGGCGCCGCCGCGACGCGCGCTCGGCGCACGTGCCGATCGCGCTGTTCGCCGCCGGGTCGTTCACGTTCTTCGCGACCTCGATCGCGGGGCTGAGCGTGCTGCCGCGGTACCTGACCGTGCCGGCGGTCGCGCTGTGCCTGCCCGCGGGCTACCTCGTCACGCGCTCGCGCGCCCTGCTGGCGGTCGCCTTCGTCGCGGGGCTCGCGTTCGTCGTCGTGCGCGCCGACGCGTTCGACAAGCTGGCCACCGAGCTGCGGTTCATCCGCAGCACGCACGACGACCTCGTCGCGGTGCTGCACACGCCGCAGGTCGCCGCCGGGCGGCGCTGCGGGGCGGTGACGCTGCCCAACTACCGCCTCGTGCCGGACGCGCGCTGGATCCTCGACGCCTCCCAGAAGCAGGTCGGCTCGCGCAGCGCGTTCACGCGCGACTCCGGCGTCGCGCTGCTGCTCGTCGGCGACAAGCTGCTGCGCCGCTACGGCTTCGCCGACGGCGCCAGCCCGAAGACCAACGCGCCGCCCGACGGCTTCGTGCGCGGGCCGCGCCGGGGCGGCTTCACGGCGTACATCGCGTGTCCCGCCGCCTCGCCTCCGTCGGGCTGAACCGACCCGCCGTCAGCGCCCGACGATGCCCAGCGCGGTGAGGCGGTCCCACAGCGGCCCGTTCTGGACGACGGCGGTCTGCTCCAGAGCCCACGCGCGCAGCGCGAGGTCGGGATCGGCCCGGCGCCCGGCCTGGGTCGCCAGCGCCGCGGCGAACGCGTCGGCGTCGCGCGTCGCCATCACGGCCTGCGACCACGTCCGGACCCCGGCGAGGTCCGGCGTGACCGTGCGGCGGCCCAGCCGCGCGTACTTCAGGATCCGGTACGGCAGCCCCGCGTCGTTGAACGGCTCGACCTTGAACGGGACGATGCCGACGTCGGCGCACAGGATCAGGCGAGCGGCCTCCTCGTCGGAGCGCGCGCCGAGCCAGACGAAGCCGGGGTGTGCGCGGCACCACGCGTAGTCGGGGTCGTCCTTGGACTCGTCGTCGTGCCAGGCTCCGATCAGCAGCAGCACGAGCTGCGGCATCCGCTCGGCGACCGCGCGCAGCAGCGCCCAGTCGGTGCGCCAGCCGAGGTGGCCGAGCGAGACCGCGATGACGGCCTCGGTCGGGTCGGGCGCCGGGAACGCGTCGGCCGAGAGCGGCACGAGCGTCGCGGGGCGCCCCGCCTCGACCTCCAGCCGCGCGAGCTCGTCGCTGGCGACGAACGTCAGCGACGACAGGCGCGCGGCCGCCTCGTGCAGCTCGGCCAGGCGCTCGCGCAGGTGCGGGCCGGCGTCGTAGGCGTGCTCGTAGCGGTCCCAGCGGCCGTACCAGAGCTCGCAGTCGGGCTCGAGCGCGAGGATCGCGCGCGCCAGGAGCACCTGGACGGGATGGAAGATCACGATGACCTTCGGCCGGTCGCCGTTGCGGCGCAGCGCCTTGACCAGCCGCTTGGCCACCCCGCCGGCCAGCGTCTCGGCGACGACGTGCGGCAGCCGCGCGAGCGCGCCGTAGGGGATGCGGGGCGGGTCGACGGCCACGACCGTCTCCGCCCGCAGCAGGTCCTGCGCCTGGTCGCGCAGGATGAAGCCCTCCAGCGGGCGCGGGAGCAGCAGCAGGGCGAGGGGGCGCAGATCACGGGGGGCCACGGCGAGGTGCAGCCTACGAGGTGCGGCGGGCCGGGCCGGTAGCGTGCCGTCGCTGATGGCCGGACTCCTCCGCCGACTCCTGGCCAGCACGGCCGCCTATCAGGCCCCGAGCATCCTCTCGAGCGTCCTGGCGCTCGTCACGCTGCGCCTCTACACGGGCCACCTGTCGACGGCCGACTACGGCTACGCGGAGAACCTGCTCACCGCGATCATCTTCACGAGCATCCTGCTGCGCTTCGGCATCGGCGAGGCGTTCGTGCGCTTCTGGTTCGACGACGAGGACCACGCGCGCCGCCTCGACCTCGCGCGCACGGCCACGGCGTGGACGTTCTACGTCTCGACGGCGGTCTCGCTGCTGGGGCTCGCCTTCGCCGGCCCGCTGGCGCGGCTGATCCTCGACACCGACGACGCGACGCTCATGAGCTTCGGCCTGCTGGGGCTGTGGGCGTTCACGAACCTGGAGATGGCGTATGCGCTGCTGCGCGTCGAGGAGCGCCGGCGCGAGTACGTGGTCGCGGGGGTCGTCAACATCCTGCTGACCGTCGCGCTGACGGTGACGCTGGTCGTGATCCGCGACGGCGGCGCGCGCGGCTACGTGCTGGGCAACTACGGGGCGTCGGCGGCGGTGCTGGTCGGGCTGTGGGTCCTGCACCGCGACCGCGTGTCGTTCCGCCCGCCGCGGCGGACCGTCGCGCTGCTGCGCTTCGGCGGGCCGACGGTCCCGGCCGACGCCGCGGCGTTCGCGCTCAACGTTGTCGACCGCACGTACCTCCTGCACGTCCACGGGGCCGATGCCGCCGGCCGCTACGGCTTCGCCGCCAAGCTGTCGACGGTCGTCATCGTCGCGGTGCGCGGGTTCCAGGCGGCGTGGCCGCCGCTGGCCTACTCGGTCACCGACGAGGAGCAGGCCGCGCGGCTCTACGCCCGCGTGACGACCGCCTACGTCGCGGTGACCGGCCTGGTCGTGTGCGGCGTGACGCTCGTCGGGCGCTGGGCGGTCCGCGCGCTGGCCTCCAACCCCGACTTCTACCCGTCCTCGGAGGCGCTGCCGTGGGTTGCGCTGGGCTGGGCGCTCTACGGCCTGGTGCTCGTCCTGGTGACCGTCGCCGGGCGCGCGAAGGTCACGACGCGCAACTTCCCGGCCACGCTCGCCGGCCTGGTCGTCAACGTGATCCTGCTGGTCACGCTCGTCGGTCCGCTGGGCATCGCCGGGGCCGGCATCGCGCTCTGCGGCGCGTACGTGGTGATCGTGGCGGTGCTCTACCAGCTCACGCGCCACCTGTTCCGCGTCCCGTTCGAGTGGCGGCGGCTGGCCGCCGCCGTCGCGGTCCTCGCGACGCTGGGCGTCGGCGGCGAGCTGCTGCTGCCGACCCACGGTGCGGTCGGGCTGGTCAGCCGCCTCGCAGTGCTCGCGGCGGCTCCGGCGCTGCTGGTCGCCGCCCGCGTCGTGACGCCCGCCGAGCTGCGCGCCCTGCGGCGCATCCGCTCGGCGGTGTAGGACCTCGCGAGCTCCGAGCGTGATGTACCCAGTTCCGGTGCAACCTTCAGGCCGCACTCTCCGTGTTTTTCGGTCCCCAGTTATGGTTCGGGGCCGGACAGATGTCCGATCCCCTCGCGGCGGCGCCCGGGCGTACGGTGATGTGCGACGTCGCACCGGATCGGCACGCACGCCACGGTCCTCGGGGATGAAGCACCAGACGGCGCCGAATGGCAGACCGGGCCCGCAGCGCTCCTTCGACCGGACGCTGCGGGCCACGGCACCCGGCCGCCGTCGCCGTCAGCTCAGCTGTGACAGCGAGAAGTCCAGTGGCTCGTCGAACGTGGTGAGCATCCGCCGGCGCAGGCTCTCGTAGCGGCGCAGCGCCTCGCTGCGGCGCCCGCGCCGCAGGAGCAGGCTGAAGAGCTCGCGGTGCACGTCGACGTCGAAGGGCTCGAGCTCGGCCAGGCGCGTGAGGCTGGCCGTCGCCTGCCCGAGATCGCCGGTGCGCTGATCGAGCGCCGCCAGCGCCCGGAGCCCGTCGCTGGCGATGTCGCGCAGGCGATCGCGCTCGGCAAACGCCCACTCGGCATAGGGCTCGTCGGCCAGCAGCTCGCCGCGGTAGAGCTCCAGCCCGCGGCGCAGGAGCTCGGGGCCGCTCGGGTCGTCGGCCTCGTACGCGGCCAGGCCCGCGGTCACGAGCTCCTCGAAGGCGTCGGCGTCGATCCAGACGTGCCTGAGGTCGAGCGCGTAGCCGCCACGCGTGGCCAGCACGAACGACGAGGGCGGGTTCGGCGAGCCGTCGGGCTCGAGCTGCTCGCGCAGGACGTGGACGAAGTAGCGCAGCCCGCGCGTGTCCGGCGAGGCGGCCGTGGGCCAGAGCTGGCTGACGATCTCGTCGGAGAAGACGCTGCGATGACGCTCGGCGATCAGCAGCTTGAGGATGTGGCCCGCGCGGTTGTTGATCCAGCGCCCGGCGAGCATCTGGTCGCCGTTCATCACGCACGTGCGCCCGAGGACGAAGAGGCGCAGCTGCGGCCCCCCGGCCCAGGGCGGTAGGTCGCCCCGCTCCTCGGGCAGGTGCGCCGTCTCGCGCCGCAGCTCGGTGACGACCACCTCGCGGGCCGACCGGACGGCCACGACCGTGGCGACCGCCGTCTCGGCGCCCGAGCCGTCGGGCAGCTCGACGCGCAGCGCGGGCAGCGGCTCGCCGTGGTCGTTGAGCGCTCGTTCGTGGAGGCAGACGCCCTGCAGCCGTCCGCCGGCACGGCGGCAGCCGAGGATCCGGCAGCCGACGTCGGTGCCGAGCTCCAGCGGCACCCACTGCCCCAGCAGCCGCGACGCGGCCTGGTTGTGGGCCAGCAGGAGGCCGTCGGCGTCCTGCACCAGGATCGCGTACGGGTAGCTGTCGATGACGTCGACCGCCAGGTCGGCTTCGAGAAACGCTGTGGGCGCTGGGTCCGTCCGTCCGCTTTCTGACACTCGGTTTCCCTTCCTGGGCGATTGTCGCGGTCTACCCGTGCACTTTGCGCCAAGCATCCTCCATTCCGGTCGAAAGGTCAGTTCTCCCACAAGTTCTTAACCGCCATCCGAAGCTCCGTCGGGCACCGGGTCCCTACGGTCCGTCCAAGTTCGAGTGCTGCGAGAGATGCAGCACGGCAAGAGGTCCGTTGACGGACCGAACGGATTCGGGGGATGTCAATGCCGTCGACTTTTCGCGCGCGGTCTCCGCGCGCAGTCGCTGTTCGCTGCCTAGGTACGGGACCCGTCCCGTCCGACATGGAGGAGTGGCGCGTGCGGCGCGTCGTCCTCGCTGCGCGTGCGGGCGACCGCGACGCGATGCGCGAGCTGTACGTGATGCACGCCGCCGCCGTCCACGCCCACGTCCTGCGCGTCGTCGGCGACGTCCACGACGCCGACGACGTCACGCAGCAGGTCTTCGCCAAGCTGCTCACCGGGCTGGATCGCTACCGCCCGGGGGAGGCGCCGTTCATCGGGTGGGTGCTGCGCGTCGCGCACAACACCGCCGTCGACCACGTCCGCCGGACGCGAGCCGTGTCGATCGACGAGGTCGACGAGCCCGAGGCGCGCGACGACCGCCGCGCCGAGGAGGCCCGCACCTCGCTGAACACCGTCCTGGCCTCGCTGCCCCAGGCCCAGCGCGACGTCCTGCTGCTCACCCACCTGGTCGGGCTGTCGCCGCAGGAGATCGCCGACCTGCTCGGCCGCTCCGTCCGCGCGGTGCACGGCCTGCACTACCGCGGCCGGGCCGCGGCGCAGGTGGCGCTCAGCGACCTCGGCTCCGCGCCGCGCGTCGCGGCCATGCGCCCGCGGCGCCCGCAGCCGGCCACCCACGTCCACGCGCTCTCGGCATGACTCGCCGCCGCCTGGTCCTCCTGCTCGCAGTCGCGGCGCTCGCCGCGCTGGCCGTGCCCGTGGTGCTCGCCGCCACGCCGAACCGCATCCTGCCGACCCAGCGCCTCGACGCGAAGGTCCTGCTGCTCTCCGCCGACGGCACCGAGCCGGGCTTCGACGCCTGGAAGGCCCAGCTGACGCGCGAGGGCGTGCCCTTCGACGCCGTCGCGTCCTACAACACGGCGGGAGCGAAGACCAGCACCCTGACCGACGCGCAGCTGGCCGACTACGGCGACAACCACGCCAAGTACGACGCCGTGATCCTCGCCACCGGCGACCTGGGCCACCAGGTCACCAACCCGGGCACGCCGGCGACCACGTCGTTCATCTCCGCGCTCACGGATGCCGAGTGGGCCGCGCTGGCCAAGTTCGAGCGGACGTTCGGCGTCCGCCAGCTCAGCGACTACACCGCGCCGAGCCCGGCGCACGGGCTGCTCACCGTGGCTGCCGGCGCCAGCCAGGACGGCAAGACCGGCACGCTCACCGCCGCCGGCCAGGCAGCCTTCCCCTACCTCAAGGGGCCCATCCCGATCCCCAACGACGATCCGAGCCTCACCTCCAGCGAGGCCTTCGGGTCCGCCGGCACGCCGACCGACCCCGCCAACTGGCAGTCCCTGGTGAGCTCGCCCGACGGCGGCTCCTATCTGGGCATCTTCACGCACCCCGACGACGGGCGCGAAGAGATGGTCATGACGGTCGCCAGCAACCAGTACCAGAGCCACGCGCAGCTGCTGCGCCACGGGATGCTCAACTGGGTCACCCGCGGCGTCTTCCTCGGCTACCAGCGCAACTACCTGGAGCTCCAGGTCGACGACCTGTTCCTCGGCGACGACGCCTGGGATCCCGCGACCCACACCACCAACTACGGCCCCGATACGGCGAGTCGCATGACGGCGGCCGACGTGAGGCAGGCGGTCGCATGGTCCAAGTCCCACAACCTGCGCATCGACTTCGCCTACAACGGCGGCGGTAGCCAGCTCTGGCTGAACCAGGTCAACGAGGACACCAACCCCAACAACAACGCCACCACCGACCCGCTGGTGACGGAGATCGTGGCCAACAAGGGCTCGTTCGGCTTCATCAACCACACCTACGACCATCCCAACATCGACTGCTCGTCGGCCTCGTTCATCACGAAGGAGATCAACGACAACATCGCGTGGGCCAACGCTCACGGCCTCACGATCGACCCGAGCGAGGTCGTCACCGGCGAGCACTCCGGCCTGGCGAACTCGCGCCCGGGCAACCCGGGGACGATCGATCCGCCGTCGATCGACGACGTCGTGGAGACGACGGGCCCGAGCTCGACCACGCCGGCCAGCACGACGACGCCGGCGACGACCGGCGTGCCGTCGGGCACCTACGACTACGCCCTCACGGCCAAGTCGCCCGCGGGCGAGTCCACGGCCTCGGTCCTGCCGGGCAACGTGGTCGGCGCGACCGGCACGGTCGGCAACAGCGCCGTCGTCACCTTCAACGCCGTCTGCCATGCGGTCACCTACAATCTGTATCGCTCCACCGCGGGCACGAACACGTGGAGCCTCGTGGGGACCCAGAACCGGTCGGCCACCGCGCTGACCGACGACGGCACGGCGCCGCTGGTGCTGTCGTTCACCGACAACAAGCCGTCGGGGACCGCGGGGACGCTCCCGACCGCCAACGGCGCGGCCCTCGCGCCCTACAGCCAGAACCCCAACTACGTGAACGGGCTGCTCAACGCGGGCATCCGGTCCGTCGCGACCGACGCGTCCAAGACCTACCCGACGGATCCGCTCAACGTGGCGGGCACCCAGTGGCTCCTGGGTCAGACCTTCAGCGAGAGCGGTGGGTCCGGGAGCTTCCAGGCCGTCCCGCGCTATCCGAGCAACGTGTACTACAACACGTCGCGCCAGGGTCAGCAGCTCGACGAGTACAACTGGATCTACGTCGCGCCCGGCAACGGCGGCGGCTGCGTCCCGATCGCCAACGTGACGACCTGCCGCACCACGGCCGCCACGTGGGCCGACTACCTCAACAGCGAGAACACCATCATGTTCCGCCACCTGATGGGCAACGACCCACGGCCGCACTTCATGCACCAGAGCAACATGGCCGACTACAACCCCGCCCTGCCGGAGACCGACCCCAACCAGGGCGGCATCCTGTACTCGGTGGTCGACGGCCTGCTCGGGCGCTACG
This sequence comes from Baekduia sp., assembly GCA_036009425.1. Taxonomy (GTDB): domain Bacteria; phylum Actinomycetota; class Thermoleophilia; order Solirubrobacterales; family Solirubrobacteraceae; genus Baekduia. Next base: position 106,292 of record DASYLT010000080.1, read on the forward strand.
ACACGTCGATCGACCGGACCAAGGCGCCGCTGGTCCAGCTGACCAGCACGCAGATCGCGGCGACGCTGTCGCAGCGGGACACGTGGGCGGCCAACCTCGCCGCCGGCAAGGCGACGGCGTGGCTGCAGGACGGCCGGCTGCACGTCAAGGACGCGAGCGCGGCTGCGGTCGACGTGCCGCTGACCGGCACGACGATCGGCGACGCCTACGGCGGCCAGCGCTCCGGCTGGACGACGATCGCCGCGGGCGCCG
>DASYLT010000081.1:0-9338 GCA_036009425.1 Baekduia sp.
CCTTGGAGATGTCGGCGTCCTCGGAGGGCAGCACGCGGTCAAGACCCTCGTAGAGCGTGACCTGGGTGCCCAGGCGCTGGTAGGCGCTGGCGATCTCCGAGCCCGACGCGCCGGCGCCGATGACGACCATCGTCTTGGGCAACTCGGTCAGCGCCCACGCCTCCTCGGTGCCGATCACGTTGCCGCCGAACGACAGGCCCGGGACCGGGCGCTTGACGCTGCCGGTCGCCAGCACGACGGCCTTGTTGGCCTTGTAGACCGTGTCTGCGACCTTGACGTCGCCATCGGGCGTCAGCGACGCCTCGCCGGAGATCAGCTCGATGCCGTTCTTCTTGAACAACCCCGCGACGCCGCCGGTCAGCGTCGTGATGACCTTCGTGCGCCGCTCGCCGATCGCCGCGAAGTCGACCTCGGGCTCGGTGCCGTTGAGCAGGATCCCGTAGTCGCCGGCCTCGCGCACCTCGGTGAGGATGTCGGCGCTGCGCAACACCGCCTTGGCCGGGATGCACGCGTAGTTCAGACAGCGCCCGCCGACGACGTCGTCACGCTCGATCACCGCCGTCGTCATCCCGAGCTGGGCCGCCCGGATCGCCGCGACGTACCCGCCGGGACCCGAGCCGATGACGATGCAGTCGAACGTATCGGACATGGCTTGCAATGTAGCGAACGGGTGGTGACGCCCTACCTGTCGTCGGCCCGCGGCTCCACGGGGGTCTGGAGCCGCGCGAGGATGCGCACCAACTTCCAGAACAGCCAGCCCGTCGGGACGATCAGGGCGAAGCAGATCAGCAGGTCGAGCAGGGACGAGGCGCGCAGGAGGAACAGGAAGCCGATGACCACCGCGATCGCCAGCAGGACCTGGAAGGCGAGCACCGCGGCATAGCGCTTGGTCCACATGCCGTACGCGGCGCCGAGGACCAGCGCGCAGTAGACCACCAGCTGCGCCGGCTGGCCGTTCTGGCCGGCGATCAGCAGGACGATGTTGGTCAGCCCCAGCGCGACGGCGACCGCCGTCGCGATCACGAGCGGCAGCGGGCGCTCGTCGGGGCCGATCGGCTCCAGGCCGGCGCGGACCTCGGCGTTGCGCTGCGCCGAGCTCTTGCGCGGCGGGCGCTGGGCGCTAGACGGCTGCGCCACGGGAGGCCTCGCGGTCGGGCTCGCTCAGGGGGATCGCGTCGACCTGAGCCCGCAGCGCGCGTGCCGCCGCCTCGGGGTCGTCGGCCTCGGCGATGGCGCGGACGATCGCCACGCGCGTCGCGCCGGCGGCCAGCGCGGCGCCGACGGTCGCGCCGTCGAGGCCGCCGATGGCGAAGAAGGGAACCGTCGCGTGGGCGGCGGCGTAGGCGACGAGGTCGGTCCCGACGGCCGGGCGCCCCGGCTTGGTCGGCGTGGCGTGGACGGGCCCGACGCCGAGGTAGTCGGCGCCGGCGCCCGCGTCGACCTGGGCGGGCGAGTGCGTCGACTGCCCGATCAGCCGGTCGGCGCCGGCCAGCTCGCGGGCGCGAGCGAGCGGGACGTCGTCCTGGCCGACGTGGACGCCGACGGCGCCCGCTGCCGCGGCCAGGTCGGGCCGGTCGTTGAGGATGAACAGCGCGCCGGCGGCGGCGCACGCTTCCCGGGCGACGGCGGCCGTGGCGAGCACCGCCGCGTCGTCGGCGCCCTTCATGCGCAGCTGGAAGAGGTCGACGCCGCCGCGCAGCGCGGGGACGAGCACGTCGGCCAGCGGCCGGCCGCCGGGCGTGGCGCCGCAGACGAGGTACAGGCGCGCCCGGGACAGCCGGTCGCGTCGCGTGGAGAGGTCCATCGCGGTTCAGTGTGGCATCCGCCACGCCGGTACTGCCCGACGCCGCGGGAGCGAGCCCCCGGGCGCGTCTGCCGCACGGAACGTCGCCCTCCGGGCGAGCGTTCCGCGATAGCCTCGGGAGGCGTGACGACCCAGCTCCCGCACGCGGACGTCGCCGTCGTGGGTGGCGGCGTGATCGGCCTGGCGGCCGCGTGGCGCGCGCGACAGCGCGGGCTCGAGGTCGTCGTGCTCGATCGCGGCGAGCTGGGCGCCGGCACGTCGCATGCCGCCGCCGGGATGCTCGCCCCCGTCGCCGAGGCCGACGCGCAGGAGCGCGACCTGCTGACCCACAACCTGGAGAGCGCGCGGCGCTGGCCGGCGTTCGCCGCCGAGCTCGCCGACGTGACCGGGCTCGACGTCGGCTACCGCGCCTGCGGCACGCTGCTGCTGGCCCGCGACCGCGACGAGGCCGAGCACGTGGAGCGCGAGCGCGCGCTGCGCGAGCGCCTCGGGCTGCGCGTCGAGCGGCTGCTCGGCTCGGAGGCTCGCCGCCGCGAGAGCGCGCTGGCGCCGGCGCTGCGCCTGGCCCTCGCCCTGCCCGACGACCACGCGGTCGAGCCCGTGCGCGTGGTGGCCGCGCTGATCGAGACCTGCACGCGGGCCGGCGTGCACCTGCACCCGCACACGCCGGTCGACGATCTCGGCGCCCTGCCGGCCGAGCGCGTCGTCGTCGCCGCCGGAGCGTGGTCCGGGCCGTTCGGCGCCGGCGTCCCTGTCCGGCCGGTCAAGGGCCAGGCGCTGCGGCTGCGCGACCCGAACGGCCCGGGCCTCTGCGACCACGTCCTGCGCTTCGAAGGCGGCTACCTCGTCCCGCGCGGCGACGGCCGCTACTACCTCGGCGCGACCGTGGAGGAGCGCGGCTTCGACACCGCCGTCACCGCCCTGGGCGTCTACGAGCTGCTGCGCGAGGCCGCCGAGCTGCTCCCCGGCCTGCTGGAGCTGGAGATCGACGAGGCGTTCGCCGGCCTGCGGCCCGGGACGCCCGACAACGCGCCGATCGTCGGGACCGACCCGCGCGACGAGCGCATCGTCTGGGCCACCGGCCACTTCCGCAACGGCATCCTGCTGAGCCCGGTCACCGCGGACCTCGTCGCCGACGAGCTGACGGGCGCGCGCCCCGAGCACGCGTTCCGGCCCGAGCGCTTCATCGACGAGTCCGTCACCGCCCCGGAGGGCGTGCGAGCATGATCATCATCAACGGCGAGCCGTCCGAGCTGGCGCCCGGCGCCACGCTGAGCGAGCTGCTGGCGCACGTCGACGCGCCCGACCGGGGCGTGGCCGTCGCGGTCGACGCCGAGGTCGTGCCGCGCGGCGCCTGGGCGACGTTCACCCTCGCCGACGGCGCGCGGGTGGAAGTCCTGACCGCCGTCCAGGGAGGATGAGCGCCATGCGCATCGCCGGCCAGCAGTTCGAGTCCCGTCTGATCCTCGGCACGGGAGGCTTCCCGCGCCTGGAGACCCTCTCCGCCGCCATCCGAGCGTCGGGCACCGAGATGGTCACGGTCGCGCTGCGGCGCGTCGGGGTGGGTGGGGCCGGTTCTCGCGGCTCGCTCGTCGACGTCCTCGACGAGTGCGGCGTCCGGGTGCTGCCCAACACCGCCGGCTGCTTCACCGCCCGCGACGCGGTGCTGACCGCCAAGCTCGCCCGCGACGCCTTCGAGACCAACTGGGTCAAGTTGGAGGTCATCGGCGACGAGCGCACGCTGCTGCCCGATGCCGTCGAGCTGGTGCTCGCCGCCGAGCAGCTCGTCGACGACGGCTTCGTCGTGCTGCCCTACACGACCGACGACCCGGTGCTGGCCCGCCGGCTCGAGGACGTCGGCTGTGCGGCGATCATGCCGCTCGGCTCGCCGATCGGCTCGGGCATGGGCATCAACAACGTCTACAACCTGCGGTTGATCCGCGAGCAGACGGCGCTGCCGGTCATCCTCGACGCCGGCGTCGGCACGGCGTCCGACGCGGCGCTCGCGCTCGAGCTGGGCTGCGATGCGGTGCTGTGCGCCAGCGCGATCTCGCGCGCCGAGGACCCGGTGACGATGGCTCGGGCGATCCGCCTGGCGGTCGAGGCCGGCCTGCTGGCCCGCGGCGCCGGGCGCATCCCGCAGCGGCTGCACGCCACGGCGAGCACCGCCGAGGAAGGCACGGCCGGCTTCGTCCACCCCTCCGATCCCGCACGGCCCGTGCCGTGATCGAGGAGCTGGTCGACGGCTTCCAATCCGCGCTGACCGGCCGCGACCGCTCGGCGTTCGCCGCGGTCTGCGCCCTGGACGTCCATTACGAGGACCCCCTGACCGGTCCCGCTCTGCACGGGGTCGACGCGCTGGGCGACCATGCCGCCAAGCTGTGGGTGGCGGTGCCCGACGCCCGGGTGCTGCGCGCCGGCGAGCGGGTCACCGACGGCCGCTTCCTGGCCGCGCCGGTCCAGGTGACCGGCACGCACACCGGCGAGCTGCCCGGGATGCCGCCGACGCGGCGGTCGTTCAGCGTGCACGCCGTGCTCTACTGCGAGCTCGACCCGCCGCGCGAGCGGCTCTGGCGCGTCCGCGCGTTCTTCGACCTCTACGACGCCTCGGTGCAGCTCGGGGTCCTGCCGGCCCACGGCGGCATGGGCGAGCGCGCCCTCATGCTGCTGCGCGGCTTCGGCCTGCGGGCCCGCTCCTAGCGACGATCAGTGCAGCACGACGCAGCCGCGCTCGCGCAGCGCGCGCGCCGCGGCCGGCAGCTCCGGGAAGAACGGCGTCCAGCGGAGATCGAGCTTCTCCAGGGCCGGAAGGTCGGCCAGCGCCTCGGGCAGCGCGCCGATCGGGTTCGCCCGTACGTCTAGCGAGCGCAGTCGCGTCAGCCGGCCGAGGGAGTCCGGCAGGGCCGTGAGCGCGTTGTCGCGCAGGTCGAGCACGCGGAGCTCGGCCAGGTCGCCGATCGTCTGCGGCAGTGCGGTCAGCCCGTTGCCACGCGTGTGCAGCTCGCGGAGGGCGCTGAGGCGGCCGAGGCCGGCGGGGAGCGACCCAAGGGCATTGCCTTGGACGCGCAGCTCGATCAGGCCCGACAGCTCGCCGATCCACTCCGGCAGCGCCGTCAGCGCGTTGCCGTCGAGCCCCAGGTACTGCAGCTCGCCCAGCGCCCGCACGCCCTCGGGCACCTCGGTGAGGCGGTTGTCGCCGAGGTAGAGGATCTCCAGCGCGGCCAGCTCGCCGACGGCGTCCGGCACGGCGGTCAGCCGGTTGTGCGCGATGTCGAGGGTGTGCAGCGCGGTGAGCCGGCCGACTGCCGGCGGCAGCTCTTCGAGCTCCATGCCGGCGGCGACCAGCCGTCGCAGGTCCGGTCGCTCCCAGGTGTCCTCCGGGATCGCCCGCCGGCCGCGGAGGTCCAGCGCCGCGGCGTCGCTCACTTCGCGACGACGTCGATCGTCCCGTCCATGCCCGGGTGCAGCGTGCACTCGTACTTCACCGTGCCGGCCTTGGGCGGCGTCCACGTGTACGTGCCGTCCTTGCCGAAGGTCTTGGAGGCGAAGTCCGCGCCGCTGTCGGCCTTGACGTCGTGGGGGATCGACTCTTCGTTGTGCCAGGTGATCGCCTGGCCGACGGGCACCTGCACGTGGTCGGGGTGGAACTTGAGCGACTTCATGCCGATCGGCGTTCCGGGCTTCAGGACCTGCGCGGAGCCGCTGCCGCCGTCGCTGCCGCCGCACCCCGCGGCGGCGAGGGAGAGCAGGGCGATCAGGGAGGCGAGGGCGGGGACGCGACGGCGCATGGCCCCGAGCCTACGAGGTGCGCAGCGGCACGAGCACGGGCGCGTGGTCCGACAGGCCGTCGCGGGGGAGGGTCCGTGGCGGGGTCACCGCCTGCAGGCCGCCGCGGACGAAGAAGCGATCGATGCGGTGGCCGCCGATGTCCTCGAACCCGTCGACGGCCGGGTCGGCGACGTTGGCGTCGCCGCCCAGCAGCGCGGGCGCGTCGCCGGCCCAGCGCGCGAGCGTCGCGCCCGCGGCGGCCATGTCGGCGCGCGCCAGCGGCTTGGGGTTGGCCTGTGCGTGGACGTTGCCCATCCACGTCCCGTCGCCTAGGCGCACGGCGTGCAGGTAGCGCCGCTCGGGCCGGAACCGCAGCCGGTGCGTGGCATGCGCGGTGATGCCGGCGCCGCGGACCAGGATCGCGTTGGAGCCGCCGCCGTTGGACTTGATGAGGTCCGGGCGCCGCTCGGCGATCCACCGCCGCAGGGGCAGCAGCGCGTTGCGCGACGTCAGCACGGTCCGGTGCTCTGCGCCCGCGGCGCGCGCCAGCGGCGCCGGCCACCACGGCGGGACCTCCTGCAGCAGCGCGACGTCCCACGGCCAGCTCGTGATCATGTCCGTGAACTCGTCCAAGAGCGAGTGGTTGATCTCGGGGACGGCGCGGCCGTGGAAGAGGTTCCAGGTGAGGACGTGCATCGGCGCCTATGATGCCCGGCTCGCCATGCGACATCTCCTGACCGGCCTGGAACTCACCGCGGACGACCTGCACGAGATCCTCGATCGCGCGGCGGCGCTCAAGCTGGCGCCGCGGTCGTCCGACGCCCTCGACGGGCGGTCGGTCGCGCTGATCTTCCAGAAGCCGAGCACCCGCACGCGCGTGAGCTTCGAGGCGGGCATCGTCGAGATGGGCGGCCATCCGATGGTCCTGCGTCCGGACGACACGCAGCTGGGCCGCGGCGAGTCGCTGCGTGACACGGCACGCGTGCTCGCTCGCCACGTCGTCGCGGTCGGGGTGCGCACGCACGCCGACGCCGAGCTCGAGGGGCTGGCGGCCGAGGACCAGCTCCCGGTCTTCAACATGCTCACCCAGGGCCATCACCCGTGCCAGGTGCTCGCGGACCTGCTCACGCTGCGCGAGGCGTTCGGGACGCTGGAGGGGCTGAAGCTCGCCTACGTCGGCGACGGCAACAACATGGGGCGGTCGCTGGTCGGCATGGGCGCGACCGCCGGCCTGGAGGTCGTCGTCAGCACGCCGCCGGAGTTCGCGCTCGACGGCGTTCCGTCCATCACCGATCCGCGCGAGGCGGTCGCGGGCGCCAACGCGATCTACACCGACGTGTGGGTCTCGATGGGCGACGAGGACACGGCCGACGCGCGCCGTGCGGCGCTCGGTCCCTACCGGATCGACGATGCGCTGCTCGACGCCGCGGCGCCCGGCGCGATCGCGCTGCACTGCCTCCCCGCCCACCCGGGCGAGGAGATCACCGAGTCCGTGCTCTACGGGCATCGCCAGCACATCTGGGACCAGGCGGAGAACCGCCGCCACGCCCAGAAGGCGATGCTCGAGTGGCTGCTGGCGGCGTAGCCGGGGACAGTCCCCGCTCACCCGGAAGGCCGACGGGCCGGCGCCGGTGGGTCAGGTGGCCGGCGCCGGCCCGCAGGAGTTGCTGGACCTGGTGTGTGGGGTGCTGCACGGGTCCCAACGCCGCTGCGGTTCAGAACTTGCGGTCTCGCTCAGGAGATAGGGTCGCCGCGAGGACCGTCCGAGCGCGAAGGGGACCACATGCCGCAGCCGAAGAAGCCAGCCACGCCGGCCGCCAAACGCAAGCCGGCGGCGGCGAAGGCCAAGCCGGTCCCGAGCTCGTCCGCGGAGGTGGTCGCCAACCTCGCCGCGCTGCGCGAGCGGCTGGTCAGCTCGCTCACGATCACCACCGACCGGCTGCAGGACGCCGTCGACGACGCGGTGCGCCGCGGGCGCATGACGCGCAAGGACGCCGAGGACCTCCTGGCGACGCTCGTCAGCGCTGGGCGGGCGCAGTCCGAGGCGCTGCTGGCCGACGTCGAGCAGCTGCTCGGCCGGGGCACCGGCGTGCGCGCCCGCGCCGTGGACTCCGGCGACGCCGTCCTGCGCAAGGTGGACCGCGCCCGCCGCCGCGTCGGCGGCGGCACCTTCCCGATCCTCGGCTACGACGATCTCACCGCGGCGCAGATCACGAAGCGGCTCGGGGACCTGACGCCGGCGGAGTTGCGCAAGGTGCGCGACCACGAGCGCCGGGGTGACGCGCGGAAGTCGGTCCTTGCGGCGATCGAGAGGAAGCTCGCTTAGGCGGCGCGCAGCGAGGCGAGCAGCTCGTCGTCGCCCAAGGTGCCGGCCCGGCCGAGCGCCCGGAGGTAGTCGGCGCGGCCCAGCAGCGGATCGGCGTTGGCCAGCCAGGGCGCCGACGGCCACGTCAGCCCGGTCGCGCCCGCCAGGCGGCGGGCGTAGCGCTCGCGCAGGGCGGGATGGGGGCCGAGGTCGAGCAGGTCGAGGTCGTGCAGCAGCGCCGCCGCGAGGTGGCGCGCCCGCAGCGCCGACATCGCCGCGCGATGTGCCGCCAGGGCGCCGTCGGGATCGTCGAGCCCGTCGGTCGCTCGCGCTTCGAACGCGAAGGCGATGGCCTCGGCCGCTGCGCGGTCCGGCAGGTGGCGGTCCTCGAACGGCGCCCGCGGATCACGAGCCGTCAGGTGCAGCGCGTGGCCTGCCTCGTGGAAGAGCGCCTCGAGGTCGGCCACGCCGCCGCGGGGCGCGACGACCAGGTGGACGTCGCCCGGCACGGCGATCGCCGCGCAGAAGGCTCGCGGCGACTTGCCGGGACGCACCGCGGCGTCCAGCGCGAACCGCTCGGGCAGGCCGAGGCGGGCCAGGGCATCGCGCAGATGCGCGACCGGATCGGCCGGCAGCAGCGGGTCGGCCCAGGCGGCGCGGTGCACGCGCGGCAGGTCGAACCGAGCGGTCGCGTCCTCGGGGAGGCCCGGGGGTTGCGTCGCGCGCAGGAGCGCCTCGGCCTCGGCGGCCAGCGCGCCCAGGTCGACGCCGTGCAGCGCCGAGAACATCGCCCGCGGCGATGGCCAGCCCAGGGCCCGGGCCTCCGCGCGCACGCGCTCCAGCCTCTCGACGGCCGGCGCGCTGAGGCGCCGCGTGACGACGTCGAGCCGCTGCTCCTCCAGCGCGATCCGTGGGCCGAGGTCCTCGGCGAGCGCGAGTTGCGCGGTCAGGTCGGCCAGTCCCTCCTCGGCCCCGGCGCGCGCCCGGCCGGCGTCGAGGTGCGCGGCCCCCGCGCCCAGGCGCGCCTCGACGGCGAAGCGCAGCAGGCGGCGCAGGGCGTTGGCGGCGAGGGGGTCTGTCGTGTTCTCGCCGCGCTGGCGCAGCGCCTCGATCGTCGCGCGATCGAACAGCCCGGCGGCGTGACGATCGTGCAGCGCGGCCGGATCCCAGGCGCGGTCCAGCCCCGCGAAGCGCCGGTGGTGGGCCCGGTTGAGGTCGGTGGCGAACGCCTGTGCCCGTGCCCGATAGGCGTCGAGGTCCATGCCGGTGGCATCCTAAGTGCGTGACCCCCGACGCTCTCCCCACCACTTCGCCCTCCACCACGCCCCGCCCGCCACGCCCCGAGCGCGGGCAGGAGCTCGAGCTCCACATCGATTCCCTGGCCTTCGGCGGCGCCGGCGTCGCCCGATTCGGCCCGCCCACCCACGGCTGGGTCGTCTTCGTCCGCGACGCGCTGCCCGG
>DASYLT010000082.1:0-11123 GCA_036009425.1 Baekduia sp.
GCGGCACGACCTGCTGCGCGCGATCTGGGGCGACAGCGCCTACCGCGACCCGCGGTCGATCGACGTGCACATCCGGCACCTGCGGGAGAAGCTCGAGGCCACGCCGGAGACGCCGGAGCTCATCCTCACCGTTCGCGGCGCTGGGTACCGCATCGGTGAGCCCTGATCGTGCGCTTCGGCCTCCGCGAGCGATTCGTCGCCCTCGTGGCGGCCCTGTGCGCTCTGACGCTCGCCGTGGCCGCGGTCGGGCTGTTCTCGCCGCTGGATCGCCTCCTGCGCGATGCCGCGCGCGAGAGCTTGTCGCAGACGCTGCACGGCGACCTCCAGGACTTCACGTCGCTGGACGCCTCCGACGTGCACGTCAACAGCCGGCGGCTGCTGGTCGCCACGCGGCCGTTGCGCCGCAGCGGCGCCGAGGTTGCCGTGCTCGACCGCTCGGGGCACACGCTGGTGAGCACCGATCCCGATCGCGGGGAGCCGTTCGTCGCGGCCCAGGACGTGGCGCGCACGGGCAAGGAGCGGCGCACCGTCATCGAGGGCTCCCAGCCGGAGGCCGAGGTCGCCGTCCCGGTGACGATCGACGGCGTGCCGGTGATCGTCGCGGCGCGCCGATCGGTCGAGGACATCGCGGCGGTGACGCGGGTGCTGCGCCGCGCGTTCGCGTTGGCCGGCGCGGCAGGCCTGCTCGGTGCGCTGCTCATGGGGGTCGTGATCGCCGGCCGTGCGGCGGGCCGGATCCGGCGCCTGCGCGACACCGCCGAACGCGTCACGCAAGTCGGCCCGGTCGCCGAGTTCCAGCCCGAGGGCGGCCGCGACGAGATCGGCGACCTCAGCCGGACCTTCGCGATCATGCAGACGCGGCTGCGCGAGCAGGAGCAGGCGCGGCGGGCGTTCGTCGCCACGGCGTCGCACGAGCTGCGCACGCCGGTCGCCTCGCTCCAGGTCATGCTCGACCTGCTGATCTCCGACCTCGAGGCCGAGCCGATCGCCGTGGCCGACGCCCGGCAGCAGGCCCGCAACGCCGACGCGCAGGCGGCCCGCCTGTCGCAGCTGGCCGGCGAGCTGCTCGATCTCAGCCGGATCGACGCCGGCCTGGCCCCGCGCAGCGAGCCCGTCGACGTCGGCGAGGTGCTGCGCTCGGTCGTCGCCGAACTGGAAGTGCGGCTCACGCGGGAAGGGCGGACCATCGCCCTGGACATCGACGAGAACGACGAGGCGCTGGGCGATCCCGGCGACGTCGCGCGGATCCTGCGGATCCTGCTCGACAACGCGCTGCGCCACACCCCCGCTCCGGGCGGCGTGCGCACCGCGGTGACCGCCGGCGGCGCGCGGATCGGCATCCTCGTCGAGGACCAGGGTCCCGGCATCCCGGCCGAGGACCGCGATCGGATCTTCGAGCGCTTCGCCCGCGGCGCCGAGGCCGTGCCGGGCGGCTTCGGCCTCGGGCTGGCGATCGGGCGGGAGCTGGCCCGCCGCATGGGCGGCGACCTCGTGCTCGACGACGCGGCGGCCGGCGCGCGCTTCGTCCTCTGGCTCCCAGTCGCCCCGGCAGCCTGACGCGCCGCGAGCGGGCCCCGTCGCGGGTGACCTTTAGGTGCGGCCGTTACCCTGCCGCGCTCGATGTCCGGCCGATCCTCGCGTCTTGCGCTGCTCGTCGCAGCCATCGCCGCCGCGCTCGGCCTCGCCGTGCTGGTCTTCGGCGCCAGCGCGCCGGCGTCGCGCGGGTCCGCCGATGCGGCGACGTCGTGCACGCAGCGCCCGGGGACGACCGTGCGCGTGTCGGTCGCCGTCGAGGGCCAGTCGCCCCGCTCGGCGCTCGTCCATCTCCCGCGGGTTCGCCGCGGCCGGCTCCCGCTCATGCTCGCCCTGCACGGCGCCTACGGGACAGGCGCGTTCATGGAGCGCTACTCCGGGCTGTCCCGGCTGGCCGACCGCGAGGGGTTCGCCGTGGTCTACCCCGACGCCGACGGTCCGCGCTGGCGGATCTCGACCGATGAGGACGGCGCTGACGTCGGGTTCCTCGACGTGCTGCTGGATCGCCTGCTGTCCGGCGGCTGCTTCGACGCTCGACGCGTCTCGGCGGTCGGGGTGTCCAACGGCGGCGGGATGGCCGCGCGGTTCGCCTGCGCCGGCGACGACCGGCTGGCCGGCCTGGTCGCCGTGGCGGGCGGCTACGGGACGCTGCCCGACTGCCGGGCGCGCCGTCCCCTCTCGGTCCTCGAGATCCATGGGACGGCCGACGCGGTCGTGCCCTACCACGGGACGCCGCAGGACCCCCGCAGCGACGTCGTCACCTGGCTCCGCGGCTGGGCCGCCCGCGACGCGTGCCAGGCCGTCCCGCGGCAGACGTGGCCGTACGCGCGCGTCCTACGGCTCGACTGGGGCGCCTGCCGCGACGGCACGGCGGTCGCCCACCTGCGCCTGGACGGCGGCGCCCACGCGTGGCCGGGCGCCGACCCACCCGATCCGGGGCCGAGCTTCGGGGTCTCGGCGGCCTCGGAGGCCTGGACCTTCCTCCGCGGCCGGCAGCTCGCCGGCGCGCCCGCCGCCGAACACGACGGCCGCTGAGGGCGCCGCCAGCGCCAGTGCCGCGGGGGCCGCAGGTCGATCGGCGCGACCGCCAGTCCGCGGTGCTGAACGACGTAGCCCGCGTTGATCGCGGCCGCCGCGGTCACGGCCGCCGCCACCTGAAGCATCTAGTGCCCCTTCCCGGCCACCGGCGTCGTGGTGAGCCGGTAGAGGGTCTTCGCCGGCTGCCCGGCGGCCGCGCTGATGTCGTGGGCATGGGCACGGGCCCAGCGGATCGCGGGCGCGCATCCGCTGCTCGCGCACGACACGCTGCCGAGGAGGGCGTAGCGCACCTGACCCGTGGCCACGCGGTGCTGCAGCTGCGCCGCGGTCAGCAGCGGCCGGCCGTAGAGGCTGGTGAGCATCAGCACCGGGCGGGCGTCGCGGATGATGAGCGGCGCCGCTCGGACGACGTTCGGGCTGAGGACCTCGTAGCGCCCTGAGCCCTGATGGGCGATCAGGTACGTACTCAGCGCGGCCAGGCGCGCGGGGTCGGTGTTCAGCGGCAGGCCCGCGTCGGACCGGTGCTGCTTGGCGACCGTGATCGCCTGAGCCGTTGGCACCGCGAGCACGGCGACCAGCGCCAGGACGGCCAGGGCCATAGAACGCTGCGTGCTGCTGCGCAGCCACGCGACGGCCGCGCAGCCGGCGACGGCGGCGAGCGCGGCGACGACGGCCGCCGCGGGGGGCGCGGCGAGCAGGATGCCGCCGACGGCGACGGCCGCGACGGCCGCGACCAGCGCCATCGCGCCGAGGCGCCGGTTCTCGTCCGCCGCGGTGACCAGCCGGGCGAGGCCCACGCCGACGACAGCCGCGATGGCGGGTGTCGCCGCCTCGAGGTAGCGTGGCTGCAGGCGCTGCATGTGGCTGAGCAGGCCGACGCCGAGGATCAACCACGACCCGAGGAACACGGCTCCGGCGAGCTGGAGCCGGTCGATCCGGCCTCCCGCCCGGCGGCGGTTGATCGCGACGAGCGCCGCGCACGCGCCGAGCACGAGCGCCGCGAGCAGCATCGTTCCCACCGTCGCCGAGTAGTGATGGCCGGCGGAGGTGAAGAACCGCAGGGCGCCGGGCGGGTCGATCGCGAGCGCGGCCGGCGTGGCCGGCGCGTTCAGGCGATCGACGCCGTTGAACATGAAGACGACGTTCCAGATGCTGCCGTTCGTCGAGCCGATCGGCCACGGCCGGGCGCTGCCCGGCGTGAGCGACGCGGCCGCGATCCAGCCCAGGCCGACGACGAGGAAGGCCACCAGGCTGCCGGTGTAGGCCAGCACGCGCCGGCGCCACGGCAGGTCGGTCGCCAACAGCATGAGCAGCCCGAGCGCAGGCACCGCGATGAGCGCCTCGAACAGCTTCACGTTGAACGCCAGCCCGAGCACGGCGCCCGCCGCGACCACCGGCCAGACCTGACGGCGCTGGGCGCCGACGACGACCAGCCAGGCGGCCAGGACGTCGAGGAGCATCATCACCGAGTCCATCGTGTCGCTGTGGGCGGTGAGGATCGCGGCCGGGAGGACCGCCAGTGCGGCGGCGGCGCCCAGCCCGGCCCGGTGCCCGAAGAGGCGGCGGACCAGGTCATACAACAACGGGATCGCCAGGATCCCGGCGGCCACCTCCGGCAGGCGCAGGGCGGTCGACGAGAAGCCGAAGAGCTTGACGCTGGCCACTTGGAGCCAGAGGTCGGCCGGGGCCTTGTCGATCGACACCTGGGCGCCCGGCTCGTAGGCCCCGAAGAAGAAGTTGTGCCACGACAACGACATGCTGCGCACGGCCGCGTCGTAGAACGGGTTGGCCCCGACGCGGTCGAACGCCCACAGTCGCAGCAGCGCGGCGACGAGCACGATGGCGCTCAAGGGGACCGCGACCGCGGCGCCCGTGCGCGCGGTCACGCGCGCACGGGTCGTCGTCCATCCGGACGTCAGGGTTCCGGCTTCCATCGTCCCGCCCTCAGCCCTTGGCCAGGATCCACACGGTGACGGGCTCGGCGCCCAGTGCGGCCTCGTGGAAGGACCGGACCTGGTATCTACGCCCGGAGATCGTCACCGACCCGCTCGACGGCAGCGTCGCGTTCGTCGCCGCCGGCAGCGAGGACCGGACGTGCGCCGCGCCCTGCCCGCGGACCACGACGTCCAGCGGGTAGTTGCGGTGCATGTAGCGGACGAAGCCGATCACGTCCTGGATCGAGATCTGCAGCCGGCCCAGCGTGCGCCCCGTGGAGGACTTCAGCGTCATCTGCGCCGGTGCGACGACGAACGGGACGCCGGCGTCGACGAGGATCTTCGAGCCCTTCACGATGCGCACGCGCGAGACGTGCCAGTGGTACCAGGTGGACGGGAAGACGCGGTTGACGTAGGCGCGCACCGCGGCGGGGCTCCCGGACGCCAGGGCCTGGCGCAGCCCGGGGTCGCGGCCCACGCGGTGCAGCGTGGCGAAGGCGACCCCGCCGTGGGTCTCGGTGTTCCAACGCTGCTTGGCGGTGGCCGTCAGGCGGTCGACCGCGGTGGCCGGCGTCTTCGCGGCGGCGGTGGCGGCGGCGGTGGCCGCCATCGTGCTCGCCGGGGTGACCGGTGGGGTGGCAGCCGTCGTGCTTGCCGTCGTGACGGCGGCCGCTGACGCGACGCCGGCCGGCGGGGGCGGCGGGGTGACGGCGGCCGACGCCGCGACGCCGGACACGAGGGCGACGAGGACGACGCCGGCGACGATGCGGCGGGGTTGGGGAAGGGTCGGCATGGTCGCGCTCCGCGCTACGCCGTGGCGGGCGTGATCGGGGTCGCCGTGGCCGGCGCGGTGGCCGCGGCGCGCATCTCGGCGCGCAGCTCACGCAGCTCGCGAAAGGCCCGCAGGACCACCCGCGGGTTCGCGCCGCTCTGCTCGCCGGCCACGCGCGGGAGGTGCTCGACCCCGAGCTCGCGGACGCGGGCGCCGTTGGCCTTGGCGCGCACGAGCAGCTCGGTCGAGATCATCGCGCCGCTGGAGGTCAGCCGGACGCCGTCGAGGACGTCGCGGCGGATGAGCTTGAACGCGCAGTCGACATCGCGTACCCCGAGGCCGAACGCGTGACCGACGAGCCGGTTCCACGCGTGGGCGTTGACGCGGCGGTGCAGCGGGTCCTGACGGTCGATGCGCCACCCGAGCAGGTAGTCCGCCTCGCTGGTGAGCAGGACAAAGCGCTGGAGTTGCTCGAGGTCGAACTGCAGGTCGGCGTCGGTCAGCAGGACCCACGGCATCACGGCGGCGCGCAGGCCGGAGATCAGCGCGGCGCCATAGCCGCGGTTGACGTCATGCCCGACGACGAGGACGTGGGGGACCTTGCGGGCCACCTCGCGGGCGATGTCGCCCGTGCCGTCGCTGGAGCCGTCGTCGACGACGACGATCTGATGCGCCCTGGCGTTGCGCGTGGCCGCGCGGGCGGCGTGGTGGATGGCCTCGGCGACGTTGGGCGCCTCGTTGAAGCACGGCAGCACCACGGTCAGGCCGTCGAGGCGCGCCCGTGAGGCGTTGTCGTAGGTGTCGGGGGAGGGACTTCCGGCTGAGAGCGTCTGCGTGGTCATGTGTCTGCCTCCAGGGGGTTGGGCCGCTGAAGGAGCCAGAGTCAGGCCGGAGCGCTTCGCACCGCGTTGGCCGACCGTTGCGGTTGCGTTAGCGGGGGCGGGATCTAACGCGATCCCAACGTCGCGTACGCCCGGAGCACGCCGGCGCGGCCCGAGCATCGCTGCCATGACGCACGACGAGCTCCAGTCCATGCTCTCCAGCGACGAGCACCACTGGTGGTACCGCGGACGCCGGCGCGTGCTGCGCGCCGAGCTCGAGCGGCTCCCCCTCGAACCCGACGCCCGCCTGCTCGACGCGGGCTGCGGCTCGGGCCGGACGCTGGACGAGCTCGCGCGCTACGGGCGCGTGTCGGGCGTCGACCTCAGCCCCGCGGCGGTCGCCGCCGCTCGCCGGCGCGGGCACGACGACGTGCGCGTCGCCCGCGTCGAGGCGCTGCCGTTCGCGGACGCGACGTTCGACGTGGTGACGTGCCTGGACGTGGTCGAGCACACGCCGGACGACCGCGCAACGCTCGCCGAGCTGCGCCGCGTCACGCGCCCCGGCGGCCTGATGGTCGTCACGGTCCCGGCCTACCAGGCGCTCTGGTCCTGGCACGACGAGGTGAACCTGCACTTCCGCCGCTACGACAGCGCCTCGCTACGCGCGGCCGCCCGCGAGGCGGGCTGGGATCTCGTCGGCGACACGCACTTCAACAGCCTGCTCCTGGGCCCGGCCGCGGCGGTGCGCGTCCTGCAGCGCCGCCGGCGCGCGCACGCCCACTCCGACCTCGACCTCACGCCGGCGCGCCTGAACGGCGTGCTCGAGCTGCCGCTGCGGCTGGAGTCCGGGCTCCTGGGGTCCGGCGCGCGCCTGCCCGCCGGGCTCTCGCTGCTCGCCGTCCTGCGCCGCTCCGCGCTGCGCGAGGGCGCGGCGTGCTGAAGCGGGTCGGCGCCGCGCTGGCCCTCCTGCTGGCGGTCGGCATGCTCGTTCCCGGGTTCGAGGCCGGGGCGGCATTCGACCTGGGCCTGGATCACCAGTTCCCCTCGGCGCTCCCGTCCCCGCTCTGGGCCGGTCAGGCCGCCGCCCCGCAGGCCACCAGCGGCGCCCGGGCACGGCGGGCGCTGGGCATCATCGGCGCCGCGCAGCGCCACGGCGTGTTGCGCGCCGTCCTCGGCCAACGCCCGCCGCGCGTCGTGGCCCTGGGCGCGCTGCAGGACCACGGGCGCGCGGTCGGGGTCACCGCCCTGCTGGCGCTGCCGGCCGCCCGGCACGACGTCCATGCGACGGTGCCCGGCGCCCGCTTCACGGCCCCCATCCTGCGCGACGTCCTGGTCGACGTCGACCTGCGCCGCGGCACGATCGCCGCCGTCGAGCCCGGCCCCGACTCGCGCACCACGCGCTGGTCGGCCGGAACGCCGGCGGTGGCGCCCACCGCCACGGTCGCCGCCCGGCCGCCGGCGTTCGCGCGCCTCTCGCCGCGCGGCCCCGCCTTTGCGACCTACGACGGCCTGCCCGGGCTAGGCGCAGCCGGCCGCGACTGGCCCATCTCCCTCGTCTTCGCGGGCCACGCGACCGTGGCAAAGGTCAAGCGCGCGCTGCGCGCCGTCGGCTTCACCCACGTCGGCGAGCGACGCTGGCTCGCCTACCGCACGGCCGGTGGCGCGCTGCGCTTCGACAACGACCGCGGGCTGAAGACCGGGTGCGACGCCAACGGCGCCGACCTGCACGTCCGGCTGTACGCGCCGCCGGCGACCAACCACTTCACCGACCCGCGCCTGGGGAGCGTCGTCGTCGCCAGCGCGCACCTCGACCGCGGCGAGAGCTGCAGCACACCGCCGCGGCTCTTCGGGTTCTCCGAGGTGGCCGAGCAACGCGTCGCCGACCTGGCCGCCGGCGCCCTGCACTGGCGCGTGCGCCGCGATCGCCTGCCGCTGGGCAACGCCGAGCCCTTCCGGCGTGACCTCGCGGCCTCCGACCACCTGTGGTGGAACGACGGCCGGGCGACGCTGATCAACGTCCCGTAGGGACGGGACGGGCGGCCGTGCGGCCGCCGGTCCGCCGCGGCCCGCCGCGTCCGGCTAGGAGGCGGTGACCACGCCGGGGAGCACTGCCGGCTCGTGGGCCGGCGCGGGCGGCGCCGGCGCGACCGGCGCGCCGGTGACCAGGTCGGCGATCTGCCCGCGCCAGCGTCCGAGCCCGCGGTCGGTGGCAAACCGCGCCCGCGACCGCTCCAGGCGCTCGGACGAGTAGCGGCGCCGCGCCCACGGCGACCCGGGCTGGCCCAGGCGGACCGCGCCCCACACGGCTACAGCCGGGGCGAAGAGACCCACGACGCCGAGGAGGATGCGGCCCTTCATGAAGCACATGATCGTCAGCCCGAGCACGACCGCGACGACGACCGCCGTCGCCACGGTGAGGGCGGGCTGCTCGAGGCCGAACGGCTTCGTGCCGAGCACGACGAGCCCGGCGAACGCCGCCGCGACCACGGTCGCGTCGATGGAGCGCCGGCCCTCCTGCTGCCAGTACACGTCCTTAAGGTGGACCCAGAGCGCGAACTCGTCCATCGTGAAGCCGGCCCCCACCCCGAACAGCACGGCGATCACCGGCGTCCACGGCGCGGCCGGGACCAAGGCGAAGGCCAGGAAGCCGGAGAGCATCATCAGGCAGATGCCCCACACGAGATGATGGATGTGCACGTCACCGGAGCGCACCGACCCCGGCCACCACGACAGGTGGCGGCTCAGCCGCGCGCTCGTGCGGATGGCCAGGAACGACACCGCGAAGGCCGCCAGCACGAGCTGAGCCGCTCCGGATCCGTGGCTCGAGCGTCCGCCGAAGGGATCCACGCTGAACAGCGTGGCCGTGAGCGCGTGGCTGGTCATGACCCCACGCTAGGGGCAGGCGGATGAAGCGCCGATGAGAGCGTCCGGACGTGCACTCATGCGCCGTTCATGTGGGCGCTCGATGCTCGCTGCGTGCAGCTGAATCGGCACCTTGCGGCGGTGGCGCTGGCGCTCCTGGCGTTCGGCGCGGGGCTGGCCGCCCAGCTGTCGGAGGCCACGCTGCTGGAGGACGCAGGGGTCGTCGTCATCGTGGTGGCGCTCGTCACCCTGGCCGTCGAGGTGCCGCGCATCGTGCCGGGTCCGGACGGCGCACGCCGCATCGGTCGGTCATGATCGCCCGGTGAGGACCCGAGAGCGTCGCTCCTGGCCGCTGCGACTGCAGCTCACGCTCGCCTTCGCGTCGGTCGTCGCCCTCGTCCTGGCCGCGACCGGCGTGGTCATCTACACCGAGTTCCGCCGCAACCTCGACCGCAGCGTGCAGGCCGACCTCGCCGAGCGGTCGGTGTCGTTCCGCAGTCTGGCCGCCGGCAACGTCGCGCCCGCGCGCATCGTCGCGCTGGCCGGGGAACGGTTCGCGCAGATCTATGCGTCCGACGGATCGGTCGCGGCTTCCTCGCGCGCCCTCGCCGGCCAGCGCCTGCTGACCGCGGCACAGCTCGCCGCCGCGCGACGGTCGACGATCCGAGACAGCCGCCGGGCGCTCGCGCCGACCGAGAGCGGCGTGCTCGTGGTGGCCTTCCCGATCGGCGGCGGCCGCGTCGCCGCGGTGGCCGACTCGCGCGACGAGCGCGAGCGCGAGCTCGACCGCCTGTCGACCCTGCTGCTGATCAGCCTTCCCGGCGCCCTGCTGCTGGCCAGCCTCACCGGCTACCAGGTGGCCGGCGCTGCGCTGCGACCGGTCGAGCGGATGCGCGCGCGGGCGGCGGCGATCGGAGACGCCGAGCTCGGCGAGCGGCTGCCCGAGCCCGGCACCGGCGACGAGCTGGACCGCCTGGCCGGAACGCTCAACGTGCTGCTCGGGCGCCGCCAGGAGGCGCTCGAGCTCGAGCGCCGCGTCGTCAGCGACGCCAGCCACGAGCTGCGCACGCCGATCAGCGTCCTGCGCACGCGACTCGACGTCGCGCTGCGCGGGCCGGGCGACGCCGCGTCCCTGCGCGAGGGTCTCGAGGGAGCGCAGGCCGACGTGGCGCGGCTCGGGCGCCTCGCCGACGACCTGCTCGTGCTGGCGCGCGCCGACCAGGGCCGGCTCCCGCTGCGCGCCGAGCCCCTCGACGTCCAGGATCTGCTCGAGGCGACCGTCGCGCGGCACCGCGCCGCGGCGCTCGCGGCGGGCCGCCCGCTCGCGGCGGCCATGGAGGTCGACGGCGGCGCGGTGGTGCTGGGCGACGCCGACCGCCTCGCGCAGGTGCTGGACAACCTGGTGGTCAACGCGCTGCGTCACGGTGCAGGCGCGATCGCCATCCTCGCGCGTCGGGCCCCGTCGGGCTCCGGGGTCGAGATCGTCGTGCGCGACGCGGGCCCCGGGTTTCCCGGCGCCTTCCTGCCCAAGGCCTTTGACCGCTTCAGCCAGGTCGTCCCGGGCGAGGGCAGCGGCCTCGGGCTGGCGCTCGTCGAGGCGATCGTCCGGGCCCACGGCGGCTCGGTCGCGGCCGGCGCGGCGCCCGGCGGTGGCGCGGAGGTGCGGATCGGGCTGCCGCCCGCGTAGGCGTGGGGGTTCAGGGGGTGCGCAGGCGGTAGCCGGCACCGCGTACGGTTTCGAGCGTGTCCATGCCGAAGGGGCGGTCGATCTTCTCGCGGAGGTACCTGATGTACACGTCGATGACGTTGGAGCGGTTCTCGTAGCTGGCGTCCCACGCCCGCTCCAGCAGCTGCAGCCGCGAGAGCACCTCGTCCGGATGGCGCATGAACACCTCGAGGATCTGCACCTCCTTGGCCGAGAGCTCGATCTCGGTGTCGCCCCGTGCCACACGGTGGCTGGCCGGGTCGAGCGTCAAGTCCCCGACGCGCAGGATCAGCTGCGGCGTGGTGGCCGTGCGGCGGGCCAGCGCGCGCAGGCGCGCGAGCAGCTCGCCGAAGTCGAAGGGCTTGACGAGGTAGTCGTCGGCCCCGGTGTCCAGCCCCGTGATGCGGTCGCCCACCGCGTCGCGCGCCGTGAGCATGAGGATCGGCGTCGCGACGTCG
>DASYLT010000083.1:0-9238 GCA_036009425.1 Baekduia sp.
CGCGGTTGAGTCGTCCCTCGACGCCCAGGAGTGGCGCCTCGCGGCGGTCCGCGCTCAGCCGCCGCGGGAGCGCAGCAGCGTGGCGGCGTCGCTCTGGCCGGCGTGCTCGGCCCACTCGGCGGGCGTGCCGCCGTGCTGGGCGTCCCGGAGCGTCGGGTCGGCGCCGGCGTCCAGGAGCGCCTCGATCGCCGGCAGCGCTCCGTGGCCGGCCGCGAGGTGCAGCGCCGCGACGTCGCGGCCGTGGTCGGGCCCGCCGAAGGTCGAGCGGGCGTCGGGGTCGGCGCCCAGCTCGACGAGGCGCTCGATGGCGCCCACGCGGCCCAGCGCCGCCGCCCACGCCAGGGGCGTGCCGCGATAGACGTCGGCGTCGACCTGCGCGCCGCGCGCCACCAGGGCCGCGATCG
Source organism: Baekduia sp. (assembly GCA_036009425.1). GTDB lineage: Bacteria > Actinomycetota > Thermoleophilia > Solirubrobacterales > Solirubrobacteraceae > Baekduia. The sequence goes on from DASYLT010000083.1 coordinate 405, forward strand.
CGTCGGTGCGATCGCTGCGCGCGGCCCACGCCAGTGCCTCGTCGAGGATCTCCTGGCGGTCGTCGCCGGGCTGCCACGCCGGGAAGCCGCCGTGCGGCCGGTAGAACGACCGCAGCGCGCCCGCGGCCTCCGACACCGTGCCGTCCTCGGCGACCAGCGCCTCGATCAGGTCGACGCGCCCCAGCCCCGCGGCGACGCGCAGGTTGTCGGGGTACAGCGACCCTGCGGAGAGCACCTCGGTGACGCGATGGTGGCCCCAGAACAGCGCGACGACCAGCGGCGTGCCGCCCGCGCCGCGCGCCGAGACGTCGGTGGGCGCGCCGGCGTCCAGCAGGACCTGCGCCAGCTCGGTCGCGTCGCTGTAGGCCGCCTGGTGCAGCGGCGTCCAGCCGTGCGCGTTGCCCTGGGCGACGTCGGCGCCGGCCGCCAGCAGCAGCGTCACCGCCGCCGGGTCGCGGGCCATGTTCAGCAGGGTGTTGCCGTTGGTCCCGCGGGCGCGGGCCAGCTCCGGGAAGCGCTCCAGCAGCGCGCGCAGCTCGTCGAGCTCGCCGGCCTCCAGCGCGCGGTAGGCGCGGGCGAACGGCTCGCCGCTGCCGGCCAGGCCGCCGACGGCGCGGCGCAATGCCGCCCACGAGGCGTAGCCGTGGCGGCCGGCCACGACAGCGCGGGCACCGTCGACCGTCAGCTCCTGCCGCGCGCCCTCGAAGGTGGCGACGGCCGTCGGCGTGCCGTCCTGCGCGGAGGCCAGCAGGCCCTCGGCACGGCCCTCGTAGTACTCCATGTCGAGGTGGAACGGGTGCTCCAGCACCTCGCCGCCCAGCTCGACGCGTTCGACGTAGGTGCGCAGCTGCGCCCATGCCGGGAAGCCGTGCTCGCGCGCGATGACCAGCTGCGCGCCGGCGTCCTTCAGCGGCTTGGCCGGATCGGGCCGGAACGGCGCGACCCGGGCCAGCGCCGCGGCGTCGCCCTGGCGATGGGCACGCTCCAGCTGCTTGGCCTGGCGGTGCAGCTCGGCGAGGGTCAGCGCGGCCATCGCGCGGACAGTACCGGCGCGCTCAGCCCGCGAGCGCCTTGGCGGCCAGCTGGCCGCACGCGGCGTCGATGTCCTGGCCGCGCGTCAGGCGCACGGTCGCGCCGATGCCGTGCTCCTCGAGCGTCGCGCGGAAGTCCTCGATCGTGCGCCGGTCCGACCCGTCGTAGCTGCCGGTCGGGTTGTACGGGATGAGGTTGACCTTGAAGCGCTTGGGGTCGAGCACCTGCGCGAGCTGCACGGCGTGCTCGGGCGCGTCGTTGACGCCGTCGAGCATCACGTACTCGATGAAGATCATGCGCTTCTTGCGGTCGTAGAAGCGGTTGCAGGCGGCGAGCACCTCGCGCAGCGGATGGCGGTCGTTGACCGGCATGATCTGCGAGCGCAGCGTCTCGTCGGCGGCGTGCAGCGACAGCGCCAGGCGGATCGGCATGTCCTGCTCGGCCAGGCGGTCGATGCCCGGCGTCCAGCCGACCGTCGAGATCGCCGTGTGGCGGTGGCTGACCCCGACGTCGGGCAGCCGGCGGCAGGCGGCGAGGACGTTGTCGAGGTTCATCATCGGCTCGCCCATGCCCATGAAGACGACGTGGTCGACGTCCTCGGTGCGGCGGAAGTGCAGCGCCTGGTCGAGGATCTCCGACGCGGTCAGGTTGCGCCCGAACTTCATCGTGCCGGTCGCGCAGAACGTGCAGGTCAGCGGGCAGCCCGACTGCGAGGAGAGGCACAGCGAGCGGCGGCCGTCGCGGTAGCGCATCAGCACGGCCTCGACCGGGCGGTGGTCCTTGACGGTGCGGAACAGCACCTTGATCGTGCCGTCCTTGGAGTGGGCCTCGTTCTCGACCTCGAGCGTCGAGAACGGCACGCGCTCGGCGAGCTGCTCGCGCAGCGGCACCGGCAGGTTGGTCATCGCGTCGTAGCCGGCGGTCCCGCGCGCGGTCCACTCCCACACCTGCTTGGCGCGGAAGGGCGGCTGACCGAGGTCGGCGAGGGTCGTGTCGAGCAGCTCGAGGTCCATGGCGCGCCCTTCAGGCTAGCCCTCGGCCGGTGCCTCGCCGAGGGTGACGCCGACCGCGCCGTGGAACTCGACCTCGATCATCTGCGGATGGCCCGCGCCGAAGTCGATCGGGCGGGCCGTGAGGAAGTCGCCCTCCAGCAGGACGAGCGTCCCGCCGTCGCCCACCCGGAACACCTCGACGCGACCGGGTCGCGGGTCGATCAGCGTGATCTCGCCGTCCTCCACGCGGGCCAGCGGGCCGACGACGGTCAGCCGCGTGTTGCCGGCGTCCTCCAGGGCGCTCTGCGTCGCGACGAACACGCGCTGCCCGGCGTGCCCGTCCATCCAGGCGATCAGCCCGTCGAAGTCCATGTTCATGCCCGCAGCCTCCCACGCGCCGGTCCACCGCACGGCGGAACCACTAGCCTCGGCGCCGCATGCGCCTCGCGAAGTTCCTCGCCCACGCCGGTGTCGCCTCCCGCCGTGCGGCGGAGGAGATCGTCCGCGAGGGCCGCGTCACGATCGACGGCGACATCGTCACCGACCCGGCGCGCGACGCCGACGCCGGCACGGAGGTCCGCGTCGACGGCAAGCCCGTCCGGGCGCCCGAGGAGCGGGCGGTCTGGCTCGTCAACAAGCCCGCCGGCGTCGTCTCCACGGCCAAGGACACGCACGGGCGCAAGACGATCGTCCAGCTCGTCCACGCGCCCGGCACGCGCCTGTACCCCGTCGGGCGCCTCGACGCCGACACGACCGGCCTGATCCTGCTGACCGACGACGGCGACCTCGCCAACCGCCTGACCCACCCCCGCTACGAGGTGCCCAAGGTCTACCTCGCCGAGGTCGGCCGCGGCGGCGTGTCGGTGCCCGAGCGGGCCCTGCGCGCGCTGCGCGAGGGCGTGGTCCTCGACGACGGCAAGACGGCCCCCGCCGGCGTGCGCCAGATCCGCTCCGGCGTGCTGGAGATCACCCTGCGCGAGGGTCGCAAGCGCCAGATCAAGCGGATGTGCGCGGAAGTCGGCCACCCGGTCCACAAGCTCAAGCGCGTCGCCTTCGGCCCCCTGCGCCTCGGCGACCTCGGCGAGGGCCACGTGCGCCGGCTCAGCCCCGCGGAGGTCCAGCGGCTGCGCGACGCAGCGGAACCACCTGCCCGCGAGCCGGGCTGACGACCTGATCGCGCCCGTGCGCCTTGGCCTGGTTGAGCGCCAGGTCGGCGGCCGCGAGCGCGATGGCGATCGCGTCGTCGCCCTCGCCGACCATCGCGATGCCGCCCGAGGCGGTCGTGCGCACGTCGTGTGCCCACGTGCCGACCGGCTGCTCGCGCACGGCGGCCACGGCGCGGTCGATGGCCAGCGTGACGCCGTCGGCGTCGGTGCCCGGCAGCACGATCAGGAAGCCCTCATCGCCGGAGCGCCCGAGGACGTCCTCGTCGCGCAGCTGCGTGCGCAGGCGGTTGGCGATCGTCAACAGCACGGCGTCGGCGGCCAGCGGGCCGTGGCGGTCGCCGATGGCCTTCAGCCCGTCGACGTCGATCAGCGCCAGCGCCAGCGGGCTCCCCGCCGCGCGCGTCTCCTGCAGGTGCTCGGCCGCGACGAGCGTGGCGGCACGCGTGCGGACGCCGGTCAGCGCGTCCGACGCGCCGGCGCGCGGGTCGGCGGCGCCCAGCGTGCCGAGGCGGCCGACGTCGCGCAGCAGCGTGGCCAGGACGATCGCGGACGCCAGCAGCTCCAGCCCGATCGCGGCGTACCAGCCGACCGAGTACCGGCTCAGCGAGGCGAGCGTCAGGGCGGTGCCGGCGAGGATGAAGGCGACGACGACCAGCAGGCGGCGCTCGAGCGGGCTGCGCCGTCCGCGGCGCGCGACGACGACGAGGGCGAGGAGGTCGAGGCCGAGGACGAGCGGGCCGGCGGCCAGGCCCACCGAGGAGAGCGTGTCCCCGCGGGTCACCGCCGGCAGCGAGGCGCCGGCGGCGGCGATCGCGGCGGTGATGGCGCCGACGAGGGCGACGACGAACACGCCGGTCAGCAGCGCGATGCGGCCGCGATGCGCGGTCGGTGCGGCAAGCGCACGACGCGTGGCGGCGGGGCCGCCCCAGAGGGCGGCCGCGAGGCCGAGCGGCAGGCCTCCGTGCCCGACGGCCCACAGCCACGCGGGCGACTGGCCGTCGACGTGGACGACGCCGTGGGCGCTCAGCGCGCCCGGCAGCACGAGCAGGTGCACGATCGCCAGCAGGCTCGCGGCGAGGTAGGCGGCGGCGAGGCCGAGCAGGCGAGAGGATCCGCGCGCGAGGAACTGCAGGAGCAGCAACCCCGCGGTCAGCAGGTTGCAGACGGCGATGGCCGTGAGGCAGACGGGCAGGAACGCGGCGCTCGCACCCAGGTCGTCGCGCAGGAACGGCAGCAGCGCCAGGCCGCCGGCCGTCAGGCCCAGCGCGAGCGCCCGGGATGCCGCAGGAAGGGTCATCGCCCCGCCAATCGGCTGCGCCGCGTCCGGCACGCAGGCGACTGGACGAACGAGCGACGCCGCGCCCTGCCATGATCCGGCGCCGAATGCGGCTCTTTGCCCTGCGCGGCGCGATAACGGTCGATCGCAACACCGCTGAGGCCATCCTCGGTGCGACCGAATGGCTGATGCGCGAGATCATGAAGCGCAACGACCTCGTCCCCGAGGACGTCGTCAGCTGCCTCTTCACCCTCACCGAGGACCTCGACGCCGAGTTCCCGGCCGTCGCCGCCCGCCAGTTGGGGTTCGAGAACGTCCCGCTCATGTGCGCCCGCGAGGTGCCGGTGCCCGGCTCGCTGCCGCGCGTCATCCGCGTGTTGATGCACTACTACGCGCCCGACGAGCACGTCTCGCGGCACGTGTATCTCGGCGACGCCCGCAAGCTCCGCCTGGACCTCGAGTCCGCCCAGTAGCCTGCCCGACAATGGCGATCGAGTTCTCCGCGGCCGTCAGCCGCATCCCCGTGTACCCGGCGGCAGCCGCCTACGCGCTGCCCGAAGACATCGCGCTGCTCGCGTCCAACGAGTCGCCCGAGCCGCCGATCCCGGCGGTCGTCGCGGCCGTGCAGGCGATCCTGACGGGCGTCAACCGCTACCCCGACCCCACCAACAGCAAGCTGCGCGGCGCGCTGAGCGACCGCTACGGCGTGCCCGCCTCGCGCATCGCGATCGGCAACGGCTCCTGCGACATCCTGCTGGCCGCCGGCGAGGCGCTGCTGGAGCCTGGGGCCGAGGTCGTCTACGCCTGGCCGTCGTTCAGCGTCTACCCGCACCTGGCCGCCGCGACCGGCGCGACCGCCATCCAGGTCGCGCTCAACGAACGCCACGAGCACGACCTCGACGCCATGGCCGCCGAGATCACCGCCGCCACGCGCCTGGTCCTGGTGTGCAACCCCAACAACCCGACGTCGACGGCGATCCCGCTCGCCGACGTCGCCGCCTTCCTCGACCGCGTCCCGCCGCGCGTCTGCGTGATCCTCGACGAGGCCTACTGCGAGTACAACACGCTCGAGGATCCCGACGCGTCGCTGGACCTCCTGGCCAAGCACCCCAACCTGGTCCTGCTGCGCACCTTCAGCAAGGTGTACGGGTTGTGCGGGCTGCGCGTCGGCTACGCGCTCTGCGGCTCCGACGCGTTCGTCACCGCGGTCAACCAGGTCCGCCAGCCGTTCTTCTGCAACGCCGCCGCGCAGGCCGCGGCGGTCGAGGCGCTCAAGCACGGCGACGCCGTGGCCCAGCGGGTGGAGCGCGCGGTCGTCGCGCGGCTCGAGCTCGAAGACGGCCTCGACGCGCTGGGCATCACCCCCGCCGAGTCACAGGCCAACTTCGCGTGGTTCGACCTGCCGGTGCCCGAGGGCGAGGAGCCGACGCCGTTCGAGTCCGCGATCGTCCGCACGCTGGGCGAGCGTGGGGTGCAGGTGCGCTCCGGCACCGCCCTGGGCCGCCCAGGCGCCCTGCGGGTCAGCTACGGCACCGCCGCGCAGAACGAACGCTTCTTGCGCGAGTTGCGGGATCTGCTTCAATAGCAGAGCTTCATGTCCCGCTCGCCCCTCACGACGCGCACTCCGCAGGCCGGCCTCATGGCCGCCGCGCGCGTCGGTGGCGGCAGCGGTTGCGTTGCTTGGTATTGGCGATTTAGCTAGGCGCTCGGCCGGCCTCGTGGCCGCGTCCCTGCGGGCCGTTCGCGTCCGCATCGGACCCCTCTGGGTCGAGCGCCGTAGCCACCGCCGGCGATCTGCCGGCACCCCGTCGCCCGTAGACTTCACCCCCAAGCCGCAGAAGGAACCCCCCGATGATGATCATCATGAAGCCGACCGCCACCGCGTCCGAGGTGGATGCAGTGATCGAGCGGATCCAGTCCGTCGGTGCCCAAGCTCACCCCAGTCGCGGCGAGGAGGTGACGGTGATCGGCGCCATCGGCGATCGCGAGCACGTCGCCCGCCTCGGACTCGAGGGCTACGACGGGGTCGACAAGGTCGTCCCGATCCTCAAGCCCTACAAGTTGGCTTCGCGTCAGCTCAAGGGCGACACGCGCACGGTCCTCGAGATCGGGGGCGCGAAGATCGGCGGCGACCACTTCGCGTTGATCGCCGGGCCGTGCACCGTCGAGACGCGCGATCAGACGCTCGACACCGCCGACGCGATGCTGGCCGCGGGCGCCACGATGTTCCGCGGCGGCGCCTACAAGCCCCGCACCTCGCCCTACGCCTTCCAGGGGCTGGGCCAGGAGGGCCTGCGGCTGCTGGCCGAGGCCAAGGAGCGGACGGGCCTGCCGATCGTCACCGAGCTGATGGACGCGCGCGACATGGAGGCCGTCGCCGAGGTCGCCGACGTCATCCAGATCGGCGCGCGCAACATGCAGAACTACCCGCTGCTGAGCGAGATCGGCCGCAGCGGCCTCCCGGTCCTCATCAAGCGCGGGCTGTCGGCCACGCTGGAGGAGCTGATCATGGCCTCCGAGTACGTCCTCAAGGAGGGCAACGAGGCGGTCATGCTCTGCGAGCGGGGCATCCGCACGTTCGAGACGGCCTACCGCTTCACGCTCGACCTCACGGCGATCCCGGTGCTGAAGGAGATGACGCACCTGCCGATCGTCGTCGACCCCAGCCACGCCGCCGGGCGCCGCGCGCTGGTCGAGCCGCTGTCGCTGGCCGCCGCCGCGGTCGGCGCCGACGGCATCATCGTCGAGACGCATCCCGAGCCCGACGAGGCGATCTGCGACGGCCCGCAGCAGCTGCGCGTCGACGGCTTCGCCGCCTACGCGGCCAAGGTCGAGCAGGCGGCCCTGCTCGCCGGCAAGCTGCCCTTCGGCGCGGCCGCAGCCGCCGCTCACGCCACGGCGTGACCGACGGAGGCGAGGCCGCCCGCCCGCTGCGCCTCGCCCTTCTGGGGCTGGGGCTCATCGGGGGCTCGGTCGGCCTCGCCGCGCGTGAGCGCCTCGGCGCGCGGGTCGTGGGCTTCGACCCCGATCCGCTGGTGCGCGAGCGGGCGCTCGCGCTCGGCGTCGTCGACGAGGCCGTCGACGACCCGGCGCGCCTCGGTCCCGCCGACGTCGCACTGGTCGCCGCCCCGGTGCACGCGCTGGCCCAGCGCGTGGGGGAGGCGTGCGCGCACGTCGCCGGGGCCGTCGTCACGGACGTCGGCTCCACCAAGCGCGCGCTCGTCGACGCCTCGCCGGCACAGCGCTACATCGGCGGCCACCCGCTGGCCGGTGCGGAGGTCGCGGGCGTCGAGCACGCCCGCGCCGACCTCTTCGTCGGCGCCACCTGGTACCTCACGCCGCGGGCCGACAGCGAGGGCATCCTGCTCGAGCGCCTGCACCGCTTCGTCACCGGCCTGGGCGCCGTGCCGACCGTCATCGGCCACGACGAGCACGACCGGCTGATGGCCGCCTTCTCCCACGTCCCGCACGTCGTCGCCAACGCGATGGTGGCCGCAGCCACGCGCGCGCTGGGCGACGAGGCGATCCCGGTCGTCGGCCCGAGCTTCCGCGACGCGACGCGCGTCGCGGGCGCCAACCCGCGGCTGTGGGCCGGCATCTACGACGCCAACCGCGATGCCGTCCTGGATGGGCTCGACGCCACGATCGACCTGCTGGCCGAGGCGCGCGCGCTGGTGGCGGCCGGCGATCCCGGCGCGCTGGAGGCCTGGCAGGCCACCGCCGGCGAGCAGCGCCGGGCCCTGCTGGACGTCGGCATGACGGGCGGCCCGCTGCGCGAGATCCGCGTCGTCGTCCCCAATCGCCCGGGCGTGATCGCCGACCTCGCGCTGACTCTGAGCCGCGGAGGCATCAACATCCACGACATGAGCCTCTCGCCGTCCCCCGACTTCCGCAGCGGCGAGGTCGCCCTCTGGGTGGCCGAGGACCACGCGCTGCGGGCCCGCGAGCTGGTCGAGGAGGTCCTCGCATGACGATCGTCCGCTTCCCGCCTGCCCGCCGCCTGCGCGGCGCCGTCACGCCGCCGGCCGACAAGTCGATCTCGCACCGCGCCGCGATCCTCGGCGCGATGGCCGCCGAGCCCGTCCGGGTCCGCAACTACCTGCACGCCGAGGACACGACCTCGACCCTGAACGCGATGCGCACCCTGGGCGCGCTGATCACCGTCGACGGCGCCGAGGTCGTCATCCGCGGCACCGGCCTGCGCGACACGGCGGTGGTCGACGGCACGATCGACGTCGGCAACGCCGGCACGCTGATGCGCCTGCTGCCGGGCTGGCTGGCCGGGCAGGAGGGCCGCTCCTACACGCTGGACGGCGACGCGTCGATCCGCCGCCGGCCCGTCGACCGCATCGCCGAGCCGCTGACGCG
>DASYLT010000084.1:0-3242 GCA_036009425.1 Baekduia sp.
ATCATCTCACGTCGAGCCTAGCTGAGGCCCGCGCGAGCGAGCCCCTGGGCGAGCTCGCGCAATGGCTTGGCGGCCCTCTGGGCCGTCAAGCCACTCGCTTGGCGGCCCTCTGGGCCGTCACGCGACAACTTCCATGCCCACGCGCTCCTCGTCGGAGGCGCCCATCGGGTTCTCCAGCTCGAGGACGGCGTCCATGGCGGCGATCGCGACGGCGAGCTGGGCGAAGTCCGGCTCGCGGGTGGTGAGCTTCTGGAGCATGAGGCCCGGGTACATGACGGCGCGCACCCATCCGCGGCGGCGGTTCTTGCCGGCGAACTTGATCAGCTCGAAGGAGATGCCGGCGATCAGCGGCACGCCGACGATCCGCGTCAGCACCAGCCAGTACCAGGCCGGCAGGCCGATCGGGGCGAAGACGAAGATGGCGACGATCATCACGACGAGCAGGAAGCTGGTGCCGCAGCGCGGGTGCAGGCGGCTGAAGCGCTGCGCGTTCTCGGGCGTGAGGGGCAGGCCGGCCTCGTAGCAGGAGATCGTCTTGTGCTCGGCGCCGTGGTACTCGAAGACGCGACGCAGGTCGCGCAGCCGGGAGAGCGCCACGAGGTAGCCGAGGAAGATCGCGGTGCGGATCAGGCCCTCGACGAGCCAGAAGAGCAGGGAGGAGTTCAGCTGGTCCTTGATCAGGCTGGTCAGCCCGACCGGGATCACGAAGAAGAGCCCGACGGCCAGCGCGAGCGCGAGGACGACCGTCCCGGCCCAGACGCCACCGGAGATCTCCTTCTCGTCCTCGGGCAGCTGCGCGTTGGCGCTGATGCCGAGGGCCTTGAAGCCGATCGACAGCGACTCGCCCAGCGCGACGACGCCGCGGATCAGCGGCAGCCGCAGGGCGCGGTGCTTCTTGAGGACGGACGTCAGCGGGTGGCTGACGACCTCGATCTCGCCGAGCGCGGCCTCCTCGGGCTCCAGCCCGCCGGGCCGCAGCTGGTCCGGCGCCGGCTTGCGCACGGCGACGGCCCAGGTCGAGATGCCGCGCATCATGACGCCCTCGAGGACGGCCTGGCCGCCCACGGGGGCATCGCGCTGCGCTACGAGCGCGTCACCGAAGGCTCCGTCTCCGACGGCGACGTTGGCGCCATCGGAGCTGCTCGGAGCATCCGGCATCCTTCGGGAGGAGCTAGCTCTTGTCGGCGGCGCCGGCGCGAGCCTGGCGGCGCTTGAAGCGGTCGATGCGACCGCCGGTGTCCATGATCTTCTGCTTGCCCGTGTAAAACGGGTGGCAGTCGGCGCAGACCTCGACGTGGATGTCGGCTTGCGTGGATCGGGTGTAGAAGTCGTTGCCACACGTACAGGTGACGTGCGAAACGACGTACTCAGGATGGATTCCGGTCTTCATGATCGTCGTCCAGTGTAGCGTCAGGCAGCTGCCCCGGCCGGGCGGCCCCTAACCGATCACGCAGGGGCGCTGGACGACGTCGTCGGCCTCGTCGCTCTCGTCGACGGTGCCCCCCGCGTCGACGGTCACCGTGACCATGGACCCCACCGAGCACCGCGCGCCGGCGATCGTGCTCTGGCCACGTGCGCCCGCCTCCAGCGGCCCCAGCATGAGCGGCGGCAGCACCGTCCCGTCGACCGTGAGCGTCACGGTGAACGGGCCGGCCGCCGACCGGCCGTCGTTGCTCACCGACACGGTGTAGAACGCCTGATCGGTGCCCTTGGGGGCGATGTCCAGGCCGCCGAGGACCAGCTCGGGCCGCGGGTCGGGCTGCAGGCAGGTGGTGCTGGTGCGCGTCGTGGTCCGCAGGGCATGGCCCTTGCGGTCATACCAGCGGAACGTGATCTGGGCGCGGTAGGACGCCGGAGCCACCAGCGCATCGACGCGCCGGGTGAACACGAAGCCCGGGCGCCCGGGATCGGCCTTCTCCCAGCCGCCCCAGCCGGGGACGTCGAGCCGCTTGTAGGAATCGGTGTCGTCCACCCGCTGCTGCAGCACGAAGCGCATCTGCATGCGCCGCGTGCCGGCGATGGCGGGCATCGAGCCGGTGAACGCGGCTGCGCGCAGCGCCGGGTCCGCGCCGGTGGTGCACGCCGCGGTCTTGGCCGACAGCGTCACCTTGGCCGGCGGGGCCGCTGCGGCGGGCGACGACGTGGAGGCCGAGGCGGACCCGGTCGCCCCGGCGAGGGCGAGCAGGAGCGACGTGCCGATGACGAGGGTGAAGCGCATCGCCTGACAGAACAAGCGTACGCCCGTGGGGTTGCGGTGAGCGGGGGCCATCCCCCGCTCACCGGTCCGCCGGCTGCGGGTCTCGCCCTCTGGCGAGCTCCCGCGTCCGAACCTCGCCGTCCGGGCGAGCGTTCGGCTAGGTCTGCTGGTACAGCGGGCCGTCGCCGCCCTCGGGGGTCGTCAGGCGACCGCCCTTGGCGGTGATCGCGCCGCACTGCACGCAGTTGGTGTAGTTGACGGTCACGTCGACGTTGCCAGTCTCCGCCGCGTCGTCGGGGATCTCGTACACGCCGGCCGGGCACATCCAGCGCCACGTCTCGGCCACCTCGCGCGGCACGTTCTTCTGCACGCGGATGTGGTTGGGCGCATCGTCGCGGGTCGCGTTGCCCGTGATGAACACCGACGACAGCTTGTCGAAGGTGTACTTGCCGTCGGGCTTGGGATAGCCGTCCTTGGTGTCGCCGATGAACATCGGCTTCTCGTCCTGCTTGTGCCAGGCCAGCTTGCCGGCGGGCAGCTTGCCCTTGGTGGCGATCGCCAGGTTCACGATCGGGCCGCCACGCAGGAAGCCCTTCTGGAACGGCTGGCGCGTGTTGCGGACCGCGTAGAGCTCCTTGCCGATCGACGAGCTCTCCACCGCGTCCTCGTAGGGCTCCAGCGAGGTCTCCCCGCTCTTGAGCGCGTGGTAGATCGCCTCGCCGGCCAGGATGCCCGACTGGATGCAGTGGTGGACGCCCTTGAGCGCCACCGTGTCGACCATGCCCGCCGAGTCGCCGACCAGCAGCGCGCCCGGCATCGAGAGCTTGGGCATCGACCAGTAGCCGCCGCCCGGCAGCGCCTTGGCGCCCCAGCCGACGCGCTCGCCGCCCTCGAGGATCTTCCGGACCAGCGGGTGCAGCTTGAACTGCTGCAGCAGGTCGTGGACCGACGTGGTGGCGTCGGCGTAGTCGAGGTCGACGACGAAGCCGATGGAGACCAGGTCGTCGCCGGTCTTCTCGTCCTTCATCGGGTAGATCCAGGTGCC
>DASYLT010000085.1:0-7250 GCA_036009425.1 Baekduia sp.
AGGGCCGCCTGGAGCAGGCGCGTGCGCACGGGGCGACCGACACGTTCATCGGCGGGCCGGACGCCGTCCAGCGGATCCTCGACATGACCGACGGGTTCGGCGCCGACTACACCTTCGAGGCGACCGGCAGCGTCAACGTCATGCGCCAGGCCGTCGAGGCCGCGCGCATGGGCTGGGGCCTGTGCACGGTCGCCGGCGTCGCCGGCAAGGGCGAGGTGCTCGAGGTCGTGCCGCGCTACCTGATCACCGGGCGCCGGATCGCCGGCGCGTCCTTCGGCGGGGCCAAGGGGCGCGACCGCGTCCCCGAGCTCGTCGAGCTCTACCTGAAGGGCGACCTGGACCTCGACGCGTTCGTCACGCAGCGCATCGGGCTCGACGACGTCAACGACGCCTTCGCGGCGATGGATCGCCACGAAGGCGTGCGGACGGTCATCACCTCGTTCTAGGTCAGACGCGGTGGGGCGTGGCCGGGAAGAGGCCGCGCAGCAGGCCCAGCGCCGGGACCGCGCGCCGCCGCGGCGGCCGCTCGGTGAGGGTCGCCACGCGCTGGCGCAGCAGCTCGACGATCGGCTCGGAGACCATGAACGGGTCGGCGACCCAGCGGCCGTCGACCAGCGAGGCGGCGGCGACGTAGCGGTCGCCGGAGAGGGCGACGAGGTGCGGACCGGCGGGCAGGTGCTGGCTGTCGAGGCGGGCGAGACGCTCCAGCGCGGCGGCGTCGTCGTCGGTCGCCCGGCGGATGGTGATGGGGGCGGTGGAGGAGGTCATGGCGTCATGGTGCGCCCCGAACGACATCATGTCCAATGATGACTTGACCTAGCTGGGATCATGGTTCGTGATGCTCGACCTCAAGCTCCTCACCACCTTCCGCGAGGTCGCGCTGCGCCACTCGTTCAGCGATGCCGCGACAGCGCTGGGCTACACCCAGCCCGCGGTCTCGCAGCACGTCGCGCGCCTGGAGTCCTCGGTCGGCGTCCGCCTGCTGGAGCGCGACGCGCGCGGGGTGCACCCGACGCCCGCGGGCGAGCTGCTGCTGACCCGCGCCGCCACGCTGTTGGACGCCGCGCGCCGCGCCGAGGAGGACGTCCGCTCGGCGGCCGGCGCCGGCCGCCCGACCGTGCGCATCGGCGCGTTCCCGACGCTGGCCGGCGGGCTGCTGCCCGGCGCCACGCGCGACCTGCGCGCGCGCCGGCCCGACCTGCGCCTCGAGGTCCGCGTGATCGAGCCCGAGCCCGGCATCGACGAGCTGCTCAGCAACCGCCTCGACCTCGCCACGGTGATCGACTCCGAGCTGCAGCCGACCGGCGTCCGCGCCGGCGTCACCCACGTCCACCTCTGCGACGACCCGCTGCTGCTCGTCATGCCCGCCGAGCATCCGATGGCCGGCCGGGCGAGCATCGGCCTCGAAGAACTGTCCGAGGAGGACTGGCTCCTGCCCGACGTGGGCGGCACCTGCCCCGACTCCAACATCGTCCTGCGCGCCTGCCGCGACGCCGGCTTCGAGCCCAAGGTGCGCCTGGCGTTCGACGACTACAACGCGCTGCAGGGCATGGCCGCCGCGGGCGTCGGCATCGCGCTGATCCCGAGCCTCGCGACCGCCAACATCCGCGGTGACGTCGCGATCTGCCCGCTGCGCGGCCGCCCGCCCGAGCGCCGCATCCAGGCGGCCATCCGCGTCGGCGAGGACGACCCGCTCGTCGAGCACGTCGTCGAGGCGCTCCGCGGCGCCGCGCGCGCGCTGCCCAGCGGCCGCCCGCTGGCCGCCGTCGCCTGAGCCGCACCGCACGCTGCACCCGGCGACGGCAAACGCCGCAAGGACTACAGTCCAGCGCCTCAGGAAAGAGGGGGCATGCGGTGCGCATCACGGTGCTGGGCAAATCGCCCTCCTGGCAGGACGCCGGAGGAGCATGCAGCGGGTATCTCGTCGAGCAGGACGGGACGTCCCTGCTGGTCGACTGCGGCAACGGCGTCTTCGGCAAGCTGCGCGAGCACCTCGACTACGTCGCGCTCGACGCGGTGGTGGTCTCGCACCTGCACGCCGACCACTTCCTCGACCTGGTGCCCTACGCCTATGCCTTGACCTACGCGCCGCGCCAGCAGCCCGTGGCGGTCGACGGCTGGCCCGGCACCGACGCCCCGGCCCGCCCGCGCCTGATCGCGCCGCACGGCGCCACGCAGACCTTCCGGCGCGTCGTCGGCTCGTGGGGCGCCGAGGACCTCGTCGACAACGCGTTCGCCATCGAGGAGTACGTGCCGGCCGACGAGCCGGCGGTCGGCGCGCTGCGGATGCGCTTCCACGAGGTCCCGCACTTCCTGCCGACGTGCGCGATCGAGGTGCGCGGCGCGGCCGACGACGCGGGACGCTTCACCTACGGCGCCGACTCGGCGCCCACCGACGCGCTCGTCGAGTTCGCGCACGGCACCGACCTGCTGATGATCGAGGCCACGCTCCCGCGCCCCGAGCGGGGCGGCGTCCGCGGGCACCTCACGCCGGCCGAGGCGGGCGAGCACGGGCGGCGCGCCGGCGCCAAGCGCCTCGTCCTCACGCACTTCTCCGACGAGATGGACGAGCGGTGGGCGCGCGACGAGGCGCAGCGCACGTTCGGCGGACCGGTGTCGGTCGCCCGCGAGGGCGCCGTCTACGAGGTCTAGCGCGGTACATTCGTTGCTCGTGCCTCCCGAGCGTGACCTCTTCGCGAACTTCGAGCGGATGCGCCGCGAGATGGACGAGCTGTTCGGCGACGTCTTCGGCGGCGGGGTCCTCGGCCCGCATCATCGCGGCGGCTTCTCGCCGGCCGTCGACGTGTTCTACGAGGGTGAGCCGCCCCGCGCGGTCGTGCACGCCGAGCTGGCGGGCATCGACCCCGACGAGATCGGCCTGGAGATCGAGGGGCGCGAGCTGGTCATCGCCGGCCATCGCCGCCCGACCGACGCCGAGGGCCGCGTCTACCAGCAGCTCGAGATCGACTTCGGCCCGTTCCGCCGCGTGATCCCGCTCGGGGCCGACGTCGTCGCCGAGGAGGCCCGCGCGACCTACCGCGACGGCATCCTGCGCGTCGAGCTGCCGCTGCAGCGCCCCGAGTCGCGCGCCCGACGCGTGCCGATCGAGGTCGCCGACCCGGACGATCCCGGGTCCGGCTAGCCCCTCAGCGCTTCTTCGTGCACAGGTTGTAGGTGCGCGAGCTGCGCACCTTCCTGCCCTTGGTCGTGACGCCGGCGACCGCCACCTTCAACGGCCCCTTGGGCAGTCCCTGGAACACCAGCCGCGCCCGGAACACGCCCTTGCTCCCGGACCGCTTGCCCTTGACCGTCTTCTTGGCGTAGGCGAACGAGACCGATCGCCAGCGCTTGCCGCGCGGCGGCTTGACGTTGACCACGACGACGCGCCGCGACGCGCAGATGCTCGACGCGCGCACCGGCGGTGCGGCCGCGGCGATCGCCGCCGCGGTGGCGGCCGCCGCCGCGACCGCGGTCGGGCTCGCCGGCGGCGGCACCCGCGTGCCCACGACGTACGGCCCGGCCGCCAGCGTGTGGGCGACCGGGTCGCCGCTCGGCGTGCTGCGCGCCGCCACCTGAGCGGTGGGGACGACCACGTTGCCGACCTGGGCCCCGTCGGCGACCCGCAGCTTGTAGCTGACCGGCTTGGCCGAGCCGGCGGCGATCGTGCCGAAGCTCGACGGCTCGAACGGGATGCGCAGGCCCGCCGCGTCGGTCGGCGAGCCGGCGGTCGCACCCGCCGGCACCGCGGCGGAGGCGACGACGTCGGTGACGCCCTCGTGCCCTGCCGCCGCCGCGACGTTCAGCGTGCAGAACAGCGTGTCGCCGGCCAGCAGCGGCGCGGCGTCGAGGTCCACGCAGCCCAGCGTGCTGCCGGTCAGCACGGCGGGGCCGGGCGCGACGACGATGTTCGGCGCGCCCAGCGCCAGCGATCCGTACAGCCCGCTGAGGTCGTTCTGCCAGTTCGCTGTCCCGTTGACGAAGATCGACGTGCCGCCGATCAGCCCCGGGTCGATCACCAGCCGGAAGCGCAGCGGCGCCGCCGCGGCGCCGGACTTCACGCCGTCGGGCAGCGCGCTCGGCACCCACGTGATTGCGACCGGCGTGTGGAAGGACTCGTTGCCGCCGGCCGCCCAGCTCGTGCCGCGCGGGATCGCCGCCGAGACCGTCACGCCGACGGCGTTCTCGCGATGCGCGGCGTTGGCCAGCCGGAACTCGCAGTCCATCGCATCGCCCGCGCGCAGCGGCGGGTCGCCGGCGTCCGCGCACACCGTGGTGCTGGCGTCGAGCTCGGCGGGCTGTGGCATGACCGTCAGCGCGCCGGCGGTCAGCACGAGGTCGGGCTCGGTGCCGTTGCGCAGCTGCGCGACCGGCGCGATCGGCAGGCCGGGCGCCGCGTCCGGCCCCACGCGCAGGCGGATCGTCGCCGGCTTGGGGAAGCCCGGGTTCATCAGCCCCAGGACGACGGTGCCGAAGTGGATCGACGTCGGGTTCAGCGGATCGTCGGGATCGCCCTGGGCGAACGGCGGCGGGTCGTAGACCGTGGTCGGCGGGATCGAGACGTCGGCCGTGACCGCGTTGGCGTTGCCGGGGCCGAGCACCCGCGCGGTGAGCATGCACTGCACGAGGTCTCCCGGACGCGTCGTGCCGTTCACCGCGACGCAGTTGAGCGTCGAGTACGACAGATCGGCCGGATCTGCGTGCGCCGGCGTCGCGCATGCGGAAGCCAGCGCAAGCGCCGCGACGGCCGCGATGAGCGGACGTCGAACCTGGGACGGGTCCATGTGTCGCCTCCTCCTTGCGACGGCCTCCCAGCACGCGGACGCGATCCTACTCGCCGGTAGGCCCTGAACGCCAGTCCCGCGCGGCTCGCCGGGTACAGTCGGTCGGTGATCGAGATCAGCGCTGAGGGAGGCGGACGGCCGGTCGAGGTGGGGGCGCGCAACCACGTGCCCGACACGCTGCCGGTGCTGCCGCTGCGCGAGACGGTCCCGCTGCCCGACACGCTGCTGCCGCTGGCCATCGGCCAGGAGCGCTCCGTGCAACTGGTCAACGACGTCCTGGCGGGCGACCGCCTGCTGGTCATGGTGGCCTCGCGCAACCCCGAGCTGGAGACGCCCGGGCCCGAGGACCTCTACGACATCGGCGTCGTCGGCGCCGTCGCGCGCATGATCAAGGTCCCCGACGGGACGCTCCGCATCCTCGTGCAGGGCGCCCAGCGCGTGCGCATCACCGACTGGGTCCAGCGCGACCCCTATCTCGTGGCCAAGGTCGAGGAGCTGCCCGACGAGGTCGAGGACTCGCCCGAGCTGACCGCGCTCTCGCGCAACGTCCAGGGCACGTTCAGCCGCATCGTCGAGCAGGCGCCGTACCTGCCCGAGGAGCTGCAGCTCGCGGTCAACAACATCGACGACCCCTCGACGCTCAGCCATCTCATCGCCGGCTCGCTGCGCCTGCCGACCGAGGAGAAGCAGGCGCTGCTGGAGGAGCGCGACGTCGGGCGCCGCCTGCGCCGCCTGGCCGAGACGCTCGCGCGCGAGCTCGAGGTCATCTCGATCGGCTCCGAGATCCAGTCGCAGGTGCAGTCCGAGATCGACAAGGGGCAGCGCGAGTACGTCCTGCGCCAGCAGCTCAAGGCCATCCAGGAGGAGCTCGGCGAGTTCGACGAGTCCGCCGAGGAGGCGCGCGAGCTGCGCGAGCAGCTGGACGAGCTCGCCCTTCCAGAGGAGGTCCGCAAGCAGGCCGACCGCGAGCTGCGGCGCCTGGAGCAGCTGCCGCCGCAGGCCGCCGAGCACGGCGTGATCCGCTCCTACCTGGAGTGGATCGCCTCGCTGCCGTGGGGCAAGAGCACCGAGGACAACCTGGACCTCGGCCACGCGCGCGAGGTGCTCGACGCCGATCACTACGACATCGAGCAGGTCAAGGACCGCATCCTCGAGTTCCTCGCGGTGCGCAAGCTCATGGGTGGGCGGGGGCAGGTCACCCGCGGGACGATCCTCTGCTTCGTCGGGCCTCCGGGCGTCGGCAAGACGTCACTCGGCAAGTCGGTGGCGCGCGCGCTGGGACGGAAGTTCGAGCGCATCAGCGTCGGCGGCCTGCGCGACGAGGCCGAGATCCGCGGCCACCGCCGCACCTACATCGGCGCGCTGCCCGGCGTGATCATCCGCGCCCTGCGCGACGCCGGCTCCGACAACCCGCTGTTCATGATCGACGAGATCGACAAGATGGGCGCCGACTTCCGCGGCGACCCGTCCAGCGCGATGCTCGAGGTGCTCGACCCCGAGCAGAACTCGAGCTTCCGCGACCACTACCTCGACGTGCCGTTCGACCTGTCGAAGGTCATCTTCATCTGCACGGCCAACGACCTCGACCGCGTTCCGGGGCCGCTGCGCGACCGCATGGAGGTCATCCAGCTCGCGGGCTACACCGAGGACGAGAAGCTGCAGATCGCCAAGCGCTACCTCGTGCCGCGCCAGATCGAGCGCAACGGGCTCAAGAAGTCCTGGATCTCGTTCAACGACAAGGCGCTGCGGCGCATCATCGCCGACTACACCCGCGAGGCGGGAGTGCGCGGGCTGGAGCGCGAGATCGGGACCGTGGCGCGCAAGATCGCGCGGCGGGTCGCCGAGGCGGAGCCCGGCCAGCGGCCGGCGAAGGTGGCGATCACCCCCGAGCGCGTGCGCGAGCTGCTCGGCCGCCCGCGGGTGCACTCCGAGACCCGGCGGCGCACGCAGGCGCCCGGCGTCGCGACGGGGCTGGCGTGGACCCCGGTCGGTGGCGACGTGCTCTTCATCGAGGCCTCGGCCACGCCCGGCTCGGGCAAGCTCCTGCTGACGGGCCAGCTCGGCGACGTCATGAAGGAGTCCGCCCAGGCGGCGCTGACGTGGGTCAAGGCCCACTCGCACGACCTCGCGCCCCAACTGGAGGACGCGTGGTTCGGCGACCACGACGTCCACATCCACGTGCCGGCCGGCGCCACGCCCAAGGACGGGCCGAGCGCCGGGGTCACGATGGCGACGGCGCTCGTCTCGCTGATCTCTGACCGTTGCGTACGCGACGACGTCGCGATGACGGGGGAGATCACGCTCACCGGGCAGGTCCTGCCGATCGGTGGGCTCAAGGAGAAGGCCCTGGCCGCACAGCGCAACGACGTGCGGACGGTCGTCGCCCCGGCGCTCAACGAGGCCGATGCCGAGGACTTCCCGGAGCATCTGCTCCGCCGCCTGGAGTTCGTGTGGGTCAACGACGTGGCC
>DASYLT010000086.1:0-2882 GCA_036009425.1 Baekduia sp.
GGTTCCCGTCAGGCGTGGCCGTCACGCCCAACGGCGCGTCCCTCTACGTCACCAACGAGCTGTCCGGCGTCACGGTCATCAACACCGGCAACGCAACGGTCGCGGCCAGGCTCCGGACGCCGAGCCCGTTCAGCGTCGCGACGAGCCCCGACGGCGACCGCGCCTACGTCACCAGCCTCGGTCCGGGCAGGGTCACAGCCATCGACACCACGACCCATCGGGTCTCCTCCACCATCTCCGTCGGGCCATACGGCACGGACCCCTTCACCGTACGGGCCACCGGCGACGCGGTCTACGTGGCCAACCAGGCAGCGAACACGCTGTCGGTCATCGACCAGCACACCTTCAGGGTGACGGCGACCATCGCGACCGGCAACAGCCCGTACGGCATCGCCGTCGTCCAGCCCAGGCCCACAAACGGGTAGGGCGACGCAAGGATCCTACGAGTCGGTCTGTCGTGGTTTGATCGCTACGCCGGTTCGGGTCGCGGCAGCGTGCGCCCCAACACGCGCCGCGAGCACCGGCGGCTGTTGGTCAACTTCGCGCTGACCCATGTCGACCGTGAGGTTCTCATCCGCGATCTCGATCGCGCCGCCGTGCAGCACTTCGTCGACTGGCTGACCGGCCGGCCGGGCCGCGACGGCCGCCTATGCGACCGGTCGATCGCCATGGCGCTGACGCCGCTGCGGCGGCATTGGACGCCCCTGCGGGCGGCGTTGGACGCCGCGGTGGCCGCGGGCCTGCTCGAGCCACGCGAACGCCGCCCGATGAGCTCGCGCCATGAGCGGCACCTACTACTTCGCGCCGTCGCTGGACGTGCTCAACGAGCTCGCCGGACCGGACGTCGACCGGTAGTTGGCGTGGACCTCTTTGGTGAGGTCGAGGATCTGCTTCGAGAGGTCCAGCAGCTCCTGGTTCTGCTGGTCCTCCTCCTGCACCGTCTTCCATTGCTCGTCGGCGAGCGCCTGGCGTTTGGCGTCGGCGCGGTTCTGGCTGATCATCACGAAGGTTGACAGGAAGATCGCCTCCAGCGAGACGATCATCGTCAGCAGGCCGAAGGGGTACTTCTCGACCCCGAAACC
This sequence comes from Baekduia sp., assembly GCA_036009425.1. Lineage (GTDB taxonomy): Bacteria > Actinomycetota > Thermoleophilia > Solirubrobacterales > Solirubrobacteraceae > Baekduia. Next base: position 1,083 of record DASYLT010000086.1, read on the forward strand.
GATCCAGCAGCTGAACCAGATGACGTGCAGGTAGACGAACGCCATCGAGCCGGAGAAGGCGGTGACGCGGTCGGCGATCCGGTTCTGGACGTTCTCGGCGCGCTGCTCGGCGTCTTTCAGCAGCGCCGGGTTGAGAGGGCGTGGCGCCGGGAGGGGAAGCACTCCGCGCCGGAGGCGGTCGGCGAGCGTCGAGTGATGTCCGTTCGTCGTGGTGTCGGGCGCGGCGTTGTTCTGCGGCATGGGGTCGTTCCTCCTCGGCCGGGATCGCCGGTGCGCGGCCCGCTCGAGCCGCGCCATCTCGGCGACGACACGGCGTTGGAATCGGGGGTCCAGCGTCACCCGGCCATTTGACCGCCGCCGAGCTCCTGGCCGCAGATCGGCCCGGCGCGCCCGCCAGACCGGCGGCTTATGGCCGCTCAACGGGCGGCGCTCGGGGCGGAGACGGGCTGCGACCGGCCGTGCCCTGCCCTGCCGGATCGGCGGTCCGGCGATCTCCAGCGCGACGCGGCGGATCTCGGTCACCTTGGGAAAGTGAACTGGTGGCGCGTCATCGGACGCCGCCGCCGGCGACATACCGACCGGCTATGTCGAGGCCTGAGCGCTGGCCAGCGCCAGGGAGCGGCCGGCCAGCTCGATCGCTCCCGAGGCGAGGCGGCCGATGGTCGGATCCGCGGTGTCGAGCTCCACCGCCCACGTCCTCTCGTCGGGGAGGCGGAAGCTCAGAGGCTCCCACCACGCGTTGACGAGCAGCAGGCCGTCCGCGCCTCCCACGGCGACCGCTCGCGCGCCCGGATTGCTCCAGTCCGCCGCCTCCATCGGCTGCCCGTCCGGGCGCAGCCACCGCAGCTCGCCGGCGGCGAAGAAGCGCGTGCGGCGGAAGACGTCGTGTTCACGGCGCAGACGACAGACCCGCGCGACGAACTCGAACAGGTCGCGATCGGCCTGCGTCCAGTCGACCCAGCTGATGTCGTTGTCTTGGCAGTAGGTGTTGTTGTTGCCACGCTGCGTGCGGCCGAGCTCGTCGCCTCCGAGCAGCAGCGGCGCGCCCTCGGAGAGCAGCAGCGTCGCGAGGAAGTTGCGCCGCTGGCGGGCGCGCAGCTCGAGCACGGACGGGTCGTCGGTCGGGCCTTCGACGCCGCAGTTCCAGCTGCGGTTGTCGTCGTTGCCGTCACGGTTGTCCTCGCCGTTGGCCTCGTTGTGCTTGGCGTCGTAGCTGACGAGGTCGTTGAGCGTGAAGCCGTCGTGGACGGTGACGAGATTGATCGACGCTGTGGGCCGGCGGCCGTGGCCGAAGAGGTCGGACGAGCCGGTCAGGCGCGTGGCGAAGTCGGCGAGCGTCGCCGGCGTGCCGCGCCAGAAGTCGCGCAGCGTATCGCGGTAGCGGCCGTTCCATTCGCTCCACCCGGACGGGAAGTCGCCGAGGTCGTAGCCGCCCCAGTCCCACGGCTCGGCGATCAGCTTGATCTCGGAGAGGACGGGGTCCTGGTCGACGGCGTCGAGGAAGGCGCCGAACGGGTCGAAGTCGCTCGCGCCGCGACCGAGGGTGGCGGCGAGGTCGAAGCGAAAGCCGTCGACGTGCATGTCCTGCGCCCAGTAGCGCAATGAGTCCATGACGAGCCGCAGCGCCGCGGGGCGGTGGGTGTCGAGCGTGTTGCCGACGCCGGTGTCGTCGACGTAGTAGCGACGGTCCTCGGCCAGGCGGTAGTAGGCCGGGTTGTCCAGGCCGCGAAAGCACAGCGTCGGCCCGTCCTGGTTGCCCTCGGCGGTGTGGTTGTAGACGACGTCGAGCAGGACCTCGAG
>DASYLT010000087.1:0-41035 GCA_036009425.1 Baekduia sp.
AATGGACCTGGCCGGGGTCGTGGAGGCGGTCGGCAAGGACGTGACCAGGTTCCGGGCCGGCGACGAGGTGTTCGGCATCGGCAAGGGCGCCTTCGCCGAGTACGTGCGGGCCCCCGCGGCCAAGCTCGCGCCCAAGCCGGCGAACCTGACGTTCGAGCAGGCGGCGGTCGTCGCCATCTCCGGCCTGACGGCCCTGCAAGGCCTCCGCGATCGCGGACGCGTGCAGGCGGACCAGAAGGTGTTGATCGTTGGTGCCTCGGGCGGCGTGGGGACCTACGCCGTGCAGCTGGCCCGCGCGTTCGGCGCCGAGGTCACCGCCGTGTGCAGCACGACCAAGGTGGAGATGGTTCGTGCCCTGGGGGCCGCCCACGTCATCGATTACACCCACGACGATTTCGCGGAGGCCGCAGAGCGCTACGACGTGATCCTCGACATCGGCGGGAACGCCTCGTTGTCGCGGCTACGCCGGGCGCTGGCCCCGAAGGGGACCCTGGTCATCGCCGGAGGGGAGACCGACGGCCGATGGCTCGGAGGCAGCGACCGCCAGCTCCGGGCGCTCGTCCTGTCGCGGTTCGTCGGCCAGCAGCTGACGACGTTCGTCTGCTCGGAGAACCACGAGGACATGATCGTCCTCAAGGAGCTCATCGAAGCCGGGAAGGTCACGCCGGTCATCGACCGCACGTACTCGCTGAGCGAGGTGCCCGAGGCCATCCGGTACCTGGAGCAGGGCCGCGCGCGCGGGAAGCTCGTCATCAACGTGTGATGCGCCGTGGATGGATGGGATCGAGCTGGTCCTCTCACGATCGAGGCACCCGGGCGCTGATGTTCACTGCAACCATGGTGGGGCGGCTCGCCGCTGCAGCCCCTACGCATCCAACCGGAGGCTTCCCATGACCGCAGGCGACATGACGGCCGACGGACGAGCGCGCGTGCTCGTCGACGGCAACGCGATCCCCGTGCTGGGCTTCGGGGTCTGGCAGGTCCCTGATGGCCGCGAGTGCGAGGACGCGGTGCGCTGGGCGCTGGAGACGGGCTATCGCCACATCGACACCGCGCAGGCGTACGGCAACGAGGAGAGCGTCGGCCGAGCGGTGCGCGCCAGCGGGCTGCCACGCGAGGACGTCTTCATCACGACCAAGTTCAACCCGGCGGGCAAGGATCCCGAGGCCGAGGCGCAGCGCAGCCTGCAGCGGCTGGGTGTCGACTTCGTCGACCTGTACATCATCCACTGGCCCCAGGGCGGCCCGACCTGGGCGTGGGACGGGATGCAGGGCGCTCGCGAGCGTGGGTACGCTCGCTCGATCGGCGTCTCCAACTACAGCGTCGCCGAGCTGGATGAGCTGCTCGCCGTCGCCGATACGCCCCCGGCCGTCAACCAGGTCCAGTTCAGCCCGTTCGAGTACCGGCGCGGGCTCCTCGAAGCCTGCGAGCAGCACCGGGTGGTGGTCGAGGCCTACAGCCCGCTGGGCACCGGCCGCCATCTCGGCGACCAGGTGGTCGCTCAGATCGCCGAGCGCCTCGGGCGCACGCCGGCGCAGGTCCTCATCCGCTGGGCCCTGCAGCACGAGCTGGTCGTCCTCCCGAAGTCGACGCACCGGGAGCGGATCGAGGAGAACGCCCAGGTGTTCGACTTCACGCTGCCGGACGAGGACATGGCGGCGCTCGACGCCCTCGACCGGACCGGCGGAACGGACCAGGCCCTCGAACGCAAGTGGTGGTGAGCGCCGTGGCAGGCCGAGGCCTCGCCGACCACTACCGTGGCGAACGCCCGCATGCCGCTCCTCGACGCCCTGCCCACCGACCCCAACGCCGACGCCCTCTACGACGCCTTCACGGAGTGGACGGCGCAGCAGGGCCTGCACCTCTACCCGCATCAGGACGAGGCGGCGATCGAGCTGTTCGACGCCAACAACGTCGTGCTCGCCACGCCGACGGGCTCGGGGAAGTCGATGGTCGCCGTCGCCGCCCACTTCGCCGCCCTGGCGGATCGCCGGACCACGTTCTACACGGCGCCGATCAAGGCGCTCGTCTCGGAGAAGTTCTTCGCGCTGTGCGAGATCTTCGGCGCCGAGAACGTGGGCATGCTGACGGGCGACGCGTCGGTCAACGCCGATGCGCCGATCATCTGCTGCACGGCCGAGATCCTGGCCAACATCGCGCTGCGGGAGGGCTCGGGGGCCGACGTCGGGCAGGTCGTGATGGACGAGTTCCACTACTACGCCGACGGCCAGCGCGGCTGGGCGTGGCAGGTGCCGCTGCTCTGCCTGCCCCAGGCGCAGTTCCTGCTGATGTCGGCCACGCTCGGCGACGTCACCGAGATCGCCACCGACCTGACACGCCGGACGAGCCGCGAGACGGTGGTCATCGACGACGCCGAGCGGCCGATCCCGCTCACCTACTCCTGGTCGGTCGAGCCGCTGCACGAGCTGCTCGAGGAGCTGGCCGCGACCGATCAGGCGCCGATGTACGTCGTGCACTTCACGCAGGCCTCGGCGATGGAGCGCGCTCAGTCGCTGCTCTCGGCCAAGCTCTGCACGCGCGAGGAGCGCGAGGCGATCGCCGAGGCGATCGGCGCCTTCCGCTTCACGGCCGGGTTCGGGCGCACGCTCTCCAAGCTGATCCGCGGTGGCGTCGGCGTCCACCACGCCGGCATGCTGCCGCGCTACCGGCGCCTGGTCGAGCAGCTCGCGCAGACCGGCCTGCTGAAGGTGATCTGCGGCACCGACACGCTCGGGGTCGGCATCAACGTGCCGATCCGGACCGTCGTGTTCACGGGCCTGGCGAAGTACGACGGCAGCCGCCACCGGCTGCTGAAGGCGCGCGAGTTCCACCAGATCGCGGGGCGTGCCGGGCGCGCGGGGTTCGACACGGCCGGCTTCGTGGTGGTGCAGGCGCCCGACCACGTGATCGAACGCACGCGCGCGCTGGCGAAGGCCGGCGACGATCCCAAGAAGCGCCGCAAGGTCCAGGTCAAGAAGCCGCAGGACGGTGCGGTCAGCTGGACCGAGGAGACGTTCGAGCGTCTGAAGGACGCGGCGCCCGAGGCGCTCGTGTCGCGGATGCGCGTCGACCACTCGATGATCCTCAACGTGGTCAACCAGCCGGCGGATCCGGTGCTGACGATGCGGGCCTTGATGGAGGACAACCACGAGGACGAGCGCGGGCGCCGGCGCCTGTCCGAGCAGGCGCAGGCCCTCGGGGGCGAGCTGCTCGACGCCGGCGTCCTGGAGTGGCTGCCCGAGCCCGACGCGCACGGCCGCACGTTGCGGCTGGCCCATGCGCTGCAGGCGGACTTCGCGCTCAACCAGCCGCTGGCGTCGTTCGCTCTGGTGGCCTTCGAGCTGATCGACCCCGAGTCCGAGCACTACGCGCTCGACGTGCTCTCGGTCGTCGAGGCGATCCTGGACGACCCGTTCCCGGTGCTCATGGCGCAGGCCAACAAGGAGCGCGGCGAGGCCGTCGCCGAGATGAAGGCCCAGGGGATCGAGTACGAGGAGCGCATGGAGCTGCTCGAGCAGGTCACCTACCCCAAGCCGCTGGACGAGCCGCTCCAGGACGCGCTGCGGGTGTTCCGCGAGACCCACCCGTGGGTGCGTGAGTCCGACCTGTCCCCGAAGTCGGTCGTGCGCGACATGTACGAGTGGGGGCGCACGTTCACGGAGTTCGTCGCGCACTACGGGCTGGCGCGCTCGGAGGGTCTCGTGCTCCGGTACCTGAGCAACGCGTATCGCGCGCTGCGCCAGACGGTGCCCGACGAGGTCAAGTCCGACGAGCTCGACGACATCATCGACTGGCTCGGCGAGACGGTGCGCCAGACCGACTCGAGCCTCCTGGACGAGTGGGAGGCGCTCACCGATCCGGAATCCGTCGCTCGTGCCTCGGCCGCCATCGCGGCCGGCGAGGCGCTGCCACCGCCACGGCCGATCACCGCCAACGAGCGGACGTTCACGGTGATGATCCGCAACGCGATGTTCCAGAAGGTCCAGCTGGCCTCCCGGGATCGCTACGGCGATCTCGCCCAGCTCGACGCCGCCGGGGCCGCGCTGACCGACCCGCCCGGGCGCGTCGCGATGGGCGCCGCCGCCTGGGAGGACGCGCTCGGCGCCTACTGGGACGAGCACGAGGCGATGGGCGCCGGACCGGAGGCGCGGTCGCCGCAGCTGCTGATGATCGACCGGACGCCCGGCGCCGGCAGCGCCCCGCGCACCTGGACGGTCCGGCAGATCATCGACGACCCCGAAGGCCACCACGACTTCGCGATCCTCGCGACGGTCGACCTCGACGCCTCGGACGCGGCGGGCGAGCCGGTGATCCGCACCGAGTCGTTCGGATCGGCCGGCGACCCGGCCTGAGGCGCCGTGATGCGAAGGATTGCGGACCGAAGAGGAGCAATCGCCGGCCCCGGCGTGGCGAGCTCTCGACCTCGCCCTAGGTTCGATGGCAGGGCCGCACCCCTCGCCGTGCTTGCCCACGCGCCCGGCATCCGGTAGGACTCGCCCATCTGCAGGCTTCCCGCTCTCCGCGGGGACCTGCTCTCGACAAGGGGGAGACATGACAAGCAGGAACCTCGCTGCCGGGGTCATCGCCGGCATCGCCGCAGCGTGCCTGGGGGTGTTGCCCGTGGCCGTGGCCTCGGGCGCAGTCACGACCAAGGCGGACGCGTCGTCGTTGACCGGCGTCCGCGAGCTGCCGCCCGGCAAGCGCTACTCGACGAGCGACCTCGGGCTCAGGAGCCAGGCGCAGCGCAAGGCGCAGGTCGCGCCCGCTGCCGCGCAGACGCCGGCCGTCGGAACCGTCCGCCAGTGGATCGCGCTGGACGATTTCCAAGGGCGCCTCTACCGCAAGGACTACACCTTGCGCGGCGTGGGCGACCACATCGAGGTCTGGGTCGCCAACGACCTGTCGTTCCCGGCCGGCGACTGCCGCACGCAGATCCCGTCGTCCACGCAGATCACCGACGCGCAGGTCGCGCATCTGGTCAACGAGTTCGACACCAACATGTACCCGAAGGAGACGAGCGCCTTCAGCACGCCTCCGGACCGCGACGGGAGCAACGCCCAGCTCGGTCCCGACGCGAACGGCAACGGCGGCGACTACGCCGGCGGCGGGGAGAAGACCGTCACGCTCGTCGACAACGTGCGCGACGACAACTACTACACCTTCCCGGCGGCGCCCACCTACATCGCGGGATTCTTCTCGTCGCAGTTCAACGACCTGGTCGATCGCAACGTCATGACGATCGACGCGTTCGACTGGCTGCACCGCACCACGGCGAACCCGCCGGACGAGCCGACGGCGGACCTGTGCACCAGCCGCCCGGCGCGCCCGAACCTCTACGAGGGGACCTTCGCGCACGAGTGGCAGCACCTGCTGCACAACTACACCGATCCGTTCGAGACGACGTGGCTCAACGAGGGCCTGTCGGACTTCGCCCAGACGCTCACGGGCTACGTCGACGCGTCCGCCACGGTGAACGACCGCGGGGCAGACAGCCACATCTTCTGCTTCCAGGGCTTCGGGACCGTCCAGACGACGTTCAACCCCAACCCGCGTGACTGCGGCGGTCCGGAGAACTCCCTGAACCTGTGGGGCGAGGACGACAACCCGAACGCGGTCCTGGCCGACTACGGCAACGCGTACTCGTTCATGTTGTTCCTGTATGACCGGTACGGGCTCGACGTCATCTCCCGGTTGCACCGCGACGGGGAGCTGCAGGGCCTGGCCAGCACGGAGGCGGCCGTCAAGGCCGAGGGTGCCTCCGGCCTGTACCGGGTGCTCCACGACTACCAGTCGATGACGCTGCTCGACAAGACGATCGGAGACGCACGGCATGCGCTCGTCCTCGGCGTCCCGGCGAGCCGGGTGACCTCCAAGAGCCTGCGCTCATCGGTCAACCTGGCCAACCCGGATGCCAACGACGACCCGGGGGCCGCTCCCAACGGGGCGGACTACGTGGCGCTGCAGGCCGCCGGCGGCAAGGCGCTGCGCGGACGCGATCTGCGTTCGTTGGCGTTCAACGGCGCCAAGACCCTGCCGTCGCTCCCGCTGGCGTGGACGGTCGTGAGCGACGACCCGGATCGGCCGGGCAACCCGGTCCTGTGGTCGGGCAACGAGAACAACACCGATGCCTCGGCGGTGTTCTCCGCCGACGTCCCGGCGGCCGACCCGACACTGCGGTTCCTCGCCAAGTACGGCGCGGAGGCCGGCTTCGACTACGGCTACGTGCAGGTGTCCACCGACGGTGGCGCCACCTACACGGCGATCCCCGGCGACCACACCGGTGAGGCGCCGCTGGGCCCGGGGCTCAACGGCACGACGAACGGGTTCGAGCCGCGGGCCTATGACTTGTCGGCCTACGCCGGCAAGAACGTCCTGATCGCGATCCGCTACGTCAGCGACGGCGGCGTCAACGAGGGCGGCCTGAAGGTCGACGACATCAGCGTCGGCGCGACGGCGATCAGCGACGGGTCGTCGCTGGCGCCGTTCAAGTCGCCCACCGAGATCCGCCCGGTCGACGTCCACAACTGGAACGTCCGGCTGGTCGGCATCCGCGAGGGCAAGGTGCCGGTCATCGCTCAGGCCGAGTTCGACGGCAAGAACCAGCTGCAGCTCGACCGGCGCAAGCTGGCGTTGCTCAGCCCGTTCGACGAGGTCGTGGCCATCGTGGCCTACGACGAGCCGACCGAGCAGGTCCAGCAGTACGCGCCGTACACCCTCGTGGTGAACGGCGTCGTCCAGCCGGGCGGCGCCTCCGGCTGACCGATCCGCGCTCCGCGGGACCCGGTGGGCGTGACGCCCGCCGGGTCCCGAGCGTGGGCCCCGGCCAAGCCCTAGGGCGAGACGGCCGTCCCGAGCGAGTCGGCGCCCATGATCTTCGGCGCGCCGTCCTCGTAGAAGACGTCGAGCTCGGTGATCGTGAAGCCCGCGGTGCCCAGCAGGTCGGCGACCGGTCGGGTGAGGTGGCAGCCGCCGAAGAGCCGCTTCTGCACGGGCTCGAAGCGATGCTGCCAGCGGCGGACCTGCTCGTCGGGCGCCAGCCCGTGCTCGACGAAGTGCAGGGTGGCTCCTGGCTTCAGGACGCGCCGCAGTTCGCCCAGGGCGGTGGCGATGTCCGGGATGGTGCACATGGTCCAGGTCGACAGGGCGGCGTCGAAGCTGTCGTCGGCGAACGGCAGCGACTGGCCGTCGAGGCCCGATCGCTGGACGTCGACGCCGGTGGCCTTCAGGCGCCCCTGGGCCAGCTTCCATCCGACGTCGGCCGGCTCCACTGCGGCGACCCGGGTGACGGCCGGCGGATAGAACGGGACGTTGAGCCCCGAGCCGAAGCCGATCTCCACCACGTCGCCCGCGAGGCCGTCGCAGACGCGCGCTCGCAGCGGGTCGGTGACCTTCATCCCGCAGGCCACGTTGATGATCCGCGGGAGGACCTGCTCGCCGTAGAGTCCCATGGGCGCAGTGTCTGCCGTCGGCGCCGGTCGATCAACTCCGACGGAAGCCAAGATCGGGAGCTTGCCCCATGTGCGGACGGGGGCCTTAGGTGCAGGCTGGTCGGACTGTTCACCCTCTCCCCTCCAGGAGCCAGCGATGTCCGTTCGCACCATCACCGGCGCCGGCTTGGCCGGCGTCGCGATCCTCGCCTTCCCCGCTGCCGGGTCCGCCCGGCCGGCCCAGGCCGTGGACCGCCCGGCAAGCTCCGTCAACGATCCGGCCGTCCAGAGCACCGATCCGGTCGTGATCGAGCGCCACGGCGGCGGCGCCGACGTGCTGACCGTCGTCATCGTCGCCGGCGGCACGCTGCTGGTCGGCGCGGCCGGCGGCTTCGGCAGCGGCCGGATCGTCACGCGCCGCGACGCCCTGCGCTCCTGATGGCGACGGGGCCTTCCCAGGGGGAGACCGGCGGGTGGATACTCGGCGAGATGACCGCCGAGCAGCGCACCGCGGCCTCGCTCATCGGCCGCGCCGAGAACCTCGCCGCGCTCGAGCAGGCGCTCGAGCAGGCGCGGGACGGGGATGTCGTCACGGTGGTGGTCGCCGGCGAGGCCGGCATCGGCAAGACGCGCCTGGTGCAGGAGTTCTCCGAGCGGGCGTTCGCGCAGGGCGCCCGCCTGCTCACGGGCTCCTGCGTGGACGTCGGCGACGCGACGCTGCCCTACGGCGCGGTCACCGATGCGCTGCGCGCGGTGCCGCCCGACGCCTTCGTGCCGCTCCCCGTGCCGCTGCGCCGCGCGCTCGCCGCGCTGATCCCCGAGGCGGCGCCCGACGAGGAGCCCTACGACGGCGGCCAGAGCGGCGTCTTCGGCGCCGTGCTGCGGCTGCTCGAGCAGCTCGGCCGTGAGGAGCCGCTCGTCCTCGTCCTCGAGGATGTCCAGTGGGCCGACGGATCGACCGAGGCGCTCCTGCGGTTCCTCGTGCGCGGCATGCGCCAGACCGCGGTGCTCTTCGTGTTGACCTACCGGACCGACGAGCTGGCTCGCGGGCACTCGGTGCGGCGGTCGCTCGCCGAGCTCGGCCGCGCGCCGCGCGTCCGCACGCTCGCGCTCGCGCCGCTGACGCGCACGCAGACGGCGGGCCAGCTCCGGGCGCTGGCCGGCACGGAGGTCGCCGGCGCCACCGTCGACGCGATCCACGCCCGCTCGGAGGGCAACCCGTTCTACTCCGAGGAGCTGCTCGCCGCCTCGGCCGCGGGCCGGGCCGTTCCCGCAACGCTGCGCGACACGCTGCTGGCGCGCCTGGAGCGGCTGCCGGCCACTGCCCAGGGCGTCGTCCGGGTCGTCGCGGCGTGCGGTCGCCAGGCCGACCACGAGCTGCTCGCCGCCGTCTGCGGGCTGGACGACGCAGCGCTGGAGGACGCTCTGCGGGCGTGCGTGGCCGGCCACGTCCTGGCGGTCGACGACCGGCGGCGCGGCTACCGGTTCCGCCACGGCCTGTTGCAGGAGGTCGCCGCGGACGAGCTGCTGCCGGGGGAGGGCCGGCGCCTGCACGGGCGCCTTGCCGACCTGCTGGCCTCGCGGCCGGCGCAACCCGGCGCCGCCGGCGCCGCGGCGCACCTGGCCGAGATCGCCTTTCACCGCCTCCGCACCGACGACCGGGCCGCCGGCCTCTTGGCCGCGGTGCGCGCGGCACGCGCAGCCGAAGCGGCCCACGCCCTGACCGAGGCCAGCCGCAACTACGACGCGGCGCTCGACCTCTGGGAGACCGTCGACGACCCCGAGGCCCTCACGGGCATCGACCTGCCGCTCCTGCTCGAGCGCGCGGCCGAGTGCCGCTGGCTGGGCTTCGGCGACGCGGAGATCAGCGCGCGCCTGCACGAGCGCGCGATCGCCGAGCTGGGCGAGCGGGCGCCGCGGCTGCGCCGCGCCGAGTACCTGTCGCGCCTGGCGACGACCTCGTGCTCGGTGAACCTCAGCGCGGGCCTGCCGCTGCACGAGCAGGCGCTGACGCTGCTCGACGCCACGCCCAGCGAGGCCGCGGCAAGGGTCCGCGCGCGCTACGCGAGCGTCCTCATGCTCATGGGGGACTTCGACGGCGCCGAGCGAGAGGCGATCGAGGCCGCCGAGGTCGCGCGCTCTGCGGGCGCCGGCGACCAGGAGGCCGACGCGCTCATCACCCGCTCGGTGTGCCGTGCCGCCGACGGCGACCTGGACGGCGCGCTCGCCCTGCTGGACCAGGCCCGCCCGTGCGTGCTGGAGATCGGCGACCTGCGGGTGCTCCAGCGGTACTTCACCAACGCCTCGCACATCCTCAGCACCTTCGGGCGCTACGAGGACGCGGTCGCCGTCGCCCGCGAGGGCATCGCGGTACACGCTCGCGCCGGGCTGGACCGCCAGGGCTCGATCGGCGTGCACGAGAACGCCGCGGCCGCGCTGTGCGCGCTGGGCCGGCCCGCCGAGGCCGCCGAGCTGCTCGGCGACGAGCCGGTCGCCCTGACGCCGGACACGGTCTGTCTGCACGTGCGCGCGGCGGAGATCGACCTGCTGCGGGGCGATCTCGACGCGGCCGCCGACCGCCTGATCCGCGTCCGGGCGATTCCCGAGCTCGAGCCGCTCGTCCTCGTGCCGACCTGCACCCTGCAGGCCGGCGTGGCGCTCTGGCGTCAGGACCTGCCGACGGCGCAGGAGGCGGTGCGCACCGGTGGTGCGGCGCTCGACCGCAGCGACCGCACCGACGCGGCCGCGCTGATCGCGGTGGCGCTGCGGACCCAGGCCGACGGAGCCCAGGCCGGAGCGCTCGGCACCGACGCCGCCCGCGCCGAAGCCGACCGGCTGCTGGCCGACCTGCGGCGCATCGTGCGCTCCGGTGGGGCGCCGCTGCCCGAAGCCGACCAGCTCCTGCGCGTCGGCGAGGCGGAGCGCACGCGCCTCGACCCGACCGGGGAGCCCGCGCGCTGGCACGCCGCCTTCGCGGGCTGGGAGGCGCTGCGGCGTCCCTACGACGCGGCCTACGCGAACTGGCGGCTGGCCGAGGCCTTGGCCGGCGCCCGCGGACCCCGCGGGGAGCTCGAGCGCGCGCTGCTGTCGGCCGCCGGCGCCGCGGCGGTCGTCGGCGCCTCGCACCTGACCGACGCGCTGGAGCGGCTCGCGCGCCGCGCCCGGGTCGCCCTGCCGGGCCGGGACGTCGGCGACGGCGCCTTCCCCGACCTGACGCCCCGCGAGCGCGAGGTCCTCACGCACATCGCCGACGGGCGCACCAACCGCCAGATCGCCGAGGCGCTGTTCATCGCCGAGAAGACCGCGAGCGTCCACGTCTCCAACATCCTGGGCAAGCTGGGCGCCGCCAACCGCGGTGAGGCGGCCGCGGCGGCGCATCGCGCCGGCTTCGACCTCCAGCTGGAGGCCGTGCGGCCCGAGGCCGTGCGGCCCGGGGCGGGTTAGCCTTCCGGCGATGCACCTCCAGCTCGGCCGGACGATCGACCACCTGCAGCTGCGCGTGGCCGACCTCGACGCGACCCGCCGTTTCTACACCGCCGTGCTCGAGGCGCTCGGTCGCGAGCTGATCGCCGAGCCTGGCCACCTGCGCATCGACGAGTTGCACATCAGCGCCAGCGGGCCGGTCACGGCCAACCTGCATCTCGCCTTCCAGGCAGCCGACCACGAGGCCGTCCAGCGCTTCCACGCCGCCGGCCTGGCCGCGGGCGGCACCGACAACGGCGGTCCCGGCGAGCGCGACTACCGCCCGGGCTACTACGCGGCCTTCGTGCTCGATCCCGACGGCAACAACATCGAAGCCGTCGCCCTGCCGGTGGTCCACCGCTCGGCCGCGTCGATCGACGTCGAGCTGCCGGGCACCGAGCGCCCCTGAGGCCCAGGGTCGCCGCTCACGCGCGGGATCGCGCCGGGTTGACTACGGGTTGAACACCGGCGCCAGCGTGGCGCCGGCCAGGGTGATGGCCTCCAGGTCGTGGACGTCGGGCATGGAGAAGGTCACGCCCTCGATGCCCACGTCGCGGTAGGCGTGCGCGCGCTCGAGGATCTGCTCCGGCGTGCCGGCGACCGTGTTGGCGATCCGGTCCTCGGGCAGTCCCGCTGCGCGCATCGCGTCGAGCTTGGCCTTCACGGCGTCCGCGGTCTCGGCGATCGCCAGCGACATCATCGACGTCTTGGTGATCTCGCCTGGATCGCGCCCGACGGCCTCGCAGTGACCCTGCAGCACGCCGAGCAGGTGCCGGGCCCGCTCGGGATCGCCGAACAGGTTGCAGCCGTCGGCGTACTGGGCCACCATCCGCAGCGTCTTGCGCTCGCCGCTGCCGCCGATGAGGATCGGGATGTCGCCGCGCAGCGGCTTGGGGTTGTTGTAGGCGTCGGTGACCGAGTGGTGGGTGCCGGCGACCGTCGCCTGGTCCTCGGTGAACATCGTGCGGACGATCCGCAGGTGGTCCTCGAGGCGTTCGAAGCGCTCCTTCAGCGGTGGGAACGCGTAGCCGTAGGCCCGGTGCTCCTCCTCGAACCAGCCTGCGCCGATGCCGTGGAACGCGCGGCCGCCGGAGACGATGTCCAGCGTCGTGGTGATCTTGGCGTGCTGTGCCGGATTGCGGTACGTGACGCCGCCGACGAGCAGGCCGAGCGCGATCGTGGTCGTCCGCGCGGCGATGCCGGCGAGCATCGTGTTGCCCTCGAACATCCAGTTCTGCGGCGGCCCGACCGGCGGGATCTGGTGGTAGTGGTCCATCAGCGTCACCGAGCTGAAGCCGGCCTTCTCGGCGGTGGTGGCGATGTCGACCAGCTTGCCGAAGACCGCGTCGGCACCCACGCCGGGGTAGTTGAAGTTCGGAAGGTGCAGGTCCAGCTGGATGGGGGCTCGCATACCAGGCACGCTACCCCGCCCGGCTCCGCGAAGATCGCATGGTCGTGCGATGGGCAGCGTGAGCGTGCGCTGGAAGCGTGAGCGCATGTCGAACGTCCCAGAGACCGCGCCGGCGACCTTCAAGCGCACCGAGCTGCAGCGCGTCGGCTCCCATGTGCCGGGCGTGCTGATCGTCCAGGGCCTGGCCGAGATCCCCGAGAACGTGGCGTCGGGGCGCCACAGCCATCCCGGGGAGGAGGTGGGCTACATCGTCCGCGGCGACGTGGCGATGGAGTTCGACGACGACCGGCCCACGCTGACGCTCCACGCCGGCGATCCGTTCCTGATCCCGCCCAACACCATCCACAACGCGCGCAACATCGGCACGGTGACCACGAAGATGCTCTCGACGTACTTCATCGACGAGACCCAGCCGCTGGCCACGCTGTATCCCTGAGCGGCAGCATAAGTGCTGGATGTTGCCGGGGTAGCGCAGGTCACCCTGGGGGCCCGGTCGTCGAACGCCGGGGTCGCGGGCTGAGGACGCCGACGGCACCATCTCGAGGTCGTGAATCGTGCGGCGCGAACCCGTCCCGTTGGTCCGGGAATCTGTCGCTGCCCTTGCGCGCCGGCGCCCGGCCGATCTAGCATCACCCGAGCCGTCGGCAGCGCCCTTCAGCAGGGCCGCTTGCCTGGTGGAGTACGCCGCCTTCGGACCCCGCTCTCACATGGAGGTGACGGATCGTGGGCGACGCAAGCAAGCGACCGGTGTCGGTGCTGCCGCAGCTCGAGCCCGGCTCGGTCTTTGCCGGCTATCGCATCGACTCGGTGCTCGATCGCGGCGGGATGGGCGTCGTCTACAAGGCGATGGACCCCGAGCTCGATCGCCCGGTCGCCCTCAAGATCATCGCGCCCGAGCACACGCAGAACGCGACGGCGGTCGCCCGGTTCAAGGCCGAGTGCCGCCTGGCCGCGTCGCTCGAGCACCCCAACATCGTCCCGATCCATCGCGGCGGCGAGTTCGAGGGCGTGCTGTACCTCGCCATGCGGTTCGTGCCGGGAACCAACCTTCGCCACGTCATCGACCGCGGCCCGATGGATCTCCGGCGGCTCGACCACATCATCGGGCAGGTCGCTTCGGCCCTCGACGCGGCACACGACCGCGGCCTGGTCCACCGTGACGTCAAGCCGGCCAACATCCTCATCGCCGGGACCGGCGACCACGAGCACGTCTACCTCACCGACTTCGGCCTGACCAAGCGCCTGGGATCGGTCGGCGCGCTGACCCGCACCGGGGGCTGGGTCGGGACCCCGGACTACGTGGCCCCCGAGCAGATCCAGGGGCACAACGTCGACCGGCGCGCCGACGTCTACTCGCTCGGCTGCGTGCTGTTCGAGATGCTCACCGGGCGCGTGGCCTACGTCAAGGACAGCGACATGGCCAAGCTGTGGGCGCACGTCACCGACCCGCCGCCGCTCCCACGCACCGAACGGCCCCAGCTGGTCGAGGCGTTCGACGACATCGTGTCGCGCGCGACCGCCAAGGACCCGGAGGACCGCTACCCGACCGCCGGCGCGCTCGCCGCCGCCGTCCACGACGCGGTCGACGAGCAGGAGGCCGGGCGCGCACGTGCCGCCGCCCCGCCGATCGCACCGGCCGACATCGGGCTGTCGGCGACGCGCGACGAGGCGTTCGTCGGCGCACCGCCGGCCGATGCGGGTGCCGCGGCCGGCCCGGCGGTGCCCGAGCCCGTGGCCGCCGCGCCCAGCCCGCCACCGCCCCCGACCCCTCCGCCGCCACGCGGCGGCGCCGCCGCCGCGCCCGTCGCGGGACGGGGCGAGCCGCCCGCGGCCACGCCGCCGGGGCGCCGGGGTGCCTCCGGTGGCGGAGGCGGATGGATCCGCAGCCACGCCCTGCTGCTCGGCCTCGGCGCCGTGATCGTCGTGGCCGGGATCGCAGCGCTGGCCCTGGGCGGCTCGGGGTCGTCGTCGTCCTCGAGCACGGCGCAGGCCCCCGCCGGCCAGCGGGTGTCGTCGAGCCTCGGCCCGATCCCCACCAACCACGTCAGCGGGAGCGGCACCGCCACCATGCGCCTCAACGGCCACTCGCTGAGGGTGTCGGTCGACAGCAAGGGCCTGCTCAACGGCGCGCCGCACGCGCTGCACATCCACGCCGGGCGCAAGGGCGTCTGCCCGCCCGCGACCGCGGCGTCGCCCCACAACGGGCACCTGTCGATCGCGACGCACGCGGGCGTGCCGTTCTACGGGCCGGCCGTGGAGGCGCTGACCACACGCGGCGACACGACGCCCAAGAGCCTGGTGGCGTTCGCGCGCTATCCGACCACCGCCGACGTCAAGTACCGGCGCACGGTCAAGGTCAGCTCGATCGTCGCGTCCTACATCCGCAAGAACAACGCCGTGCTCATCATCCACGGGATCGACTACAACCACAACGGCGTCTACGACGGGGTCCTGGAGCGCAGCGACCTCGATCGCAGCCTCACCGGAGAGTCGACCGCCCCGGCGCTGTGCGGGCCGCTGGTCGCCGCCAAGAAGGCCACCGGCAGCAAGAGCAAGTCCGCCCAGTCGGGGCCATTGCGCCCGGGCCCCGGCGTCTATACGGCGGCGCTGAGCCCGCAGCCCGCCGCGCCCGCCGAGCCGGCCGGGTTGTTCTGCCCGTTGGTCGCGGCGAAGGGCACGGGGTTCCCCCGCGCCTGACATCCGAGCACCGGCACCGGCTCGCCAGCCCGCGGCTGGCCGTGCCGCTGACCATCGTCGCGGCGGTCGCCGGGTTCCTGATCCTGTCGGGCATCGGGCGCTCGCCGCCGGCCAAGGACTCGCGGGCGACCGTCGACCGCACGCCGACCGTCACGGTGCGCCCCACGCGGCTGGGACGCATCCTGGTCACGGCCAAGGGCCGCACGCTCTACCTCTTCCTCGAAGACGGCCGCCGCAGCACCTGCTACGCCAGCTGCGCCCGGGTGTGGCCGCCGCTCCTGGTCTCGGGGCGGCCGCGGGCCGGCCGCGGCGTCGATGCCGGCAAGCTGACGACCACGCGGCGCCGCCACTCGCGGCTGCGCCAAGCGGTGTACGCCGGGCACCCGCTCTACACGACCGACGCCGACGAGCGTCCGGGCCAGACCGAGGGCCAGGGCTTCCTCGGGACGTGGTTCGCGATCTCCCCTTCGGGGCGCCAGGTCGGGAAGGCGTCGGCGTCGGCAGGGGGCTACTGACCGACATGACGGGGGTGCTCCGATGAGGACCGCGTCGCATCCGGGGTGGGCCGCGGGCGCTGTCGCGTTGCTGGCGCTGACGATCCCGTCGGCAGCGGCGGCGGCGGAGCCCGCCGGCTTCTCCTACGGCGTCGCCGCCGGTGAGGTGGCGCCGACGTCGGCGATGCTCTGGACGCGCGCGGCCAAGCCCGGCGCCGTCGTCCTGAAGGTCTCGCGCGCTGTCGCCCGGGCCGGGTGCTCCGCGGCGCCGGCCGGCGCCGGAAGCGTGGGCGTCCTGCGCCGCACGCGCACGGCCGCCGCCGCCGCCGACAACACGGTGCGGATCACCGTGACGGGCCTCAAGCCGGCGACGCGATACTTCTACCGCTTCTGCCAGGGCACGGCGCACAGCCGGCTCGGGCGCTTCAAGACCGCCCCGTCGTCGCGCTTCAAGGGGCCGATCCGCTTCGCGGTCAGCGGTGACGCCGACGGCGCCATCAACCCCGCGACCGGAAAGCCGGCGTACAACCGCTTCCCGGTCTACCGCCGGATGGCCGCGTTGAACAACGACTTCAACGTGAACCTCGGCGACGTCATGTACTCCGACAGCGCCGTCGCGGGCGTTCCGCCGGCCCTCTCGCTGGCCGACAAGCGGGCCAAGTACCGGCTGAACCTCAGCTACGCCAACCTCCGGCGCCTGCGGGGCACCGCCGGCCTCTACAGCCACTGGGACGATCACGAGTTCATCGACAACTTCTCATTGCCGGTGAACGGCCAGGCGCTGTTTCAGGCCGGCCGCAAGGCGTTCCTCGACTACAACCCCGCGCGCTACAAGCCGGCGACCGGGCTCTACCGCCGCTTCCGGTGGGGGCGCAACGTCGAGCTGTTCTTCCTCGACGAGCGCGCGTTCCGCAGCGCGCCCGCGTCGGCGACCCCCGCCTGCAACAACCCCGTGACCACGCTGCCCGATCCCCTGCCGCAGCTCCCGCAGCCGCTGCGCAACGGGCTGGTCGCGCAGCTCGGCCTCCCGCCGGCGGCCGCGGGGCCGGTCACGCCCGCCTGCCAGGCCGTGATCAACGACCCCTCGCGGACCATGCTCGGACGACCGCAGCTGCGGGCCTTCGAGCGGGCGGTCCAGCGGTCGAAGGCGACGTTCAAGGTGATCCTCAACGAGGTCCCGATCCAGGGCCTGTACTACGACCCCTACGACCGCTGGGAGGGCTACGCCGCCGAGCGGCGCTCGCTGCTGACCTTCCTGCGCGCCCGCGTGCGCAACCTCGTCTTCCTGACGACCGACTTCCACGCCAACATGATCAACGACGTCCGGCTGTCGTCGTTCGGCGAGAGCGGGCCGAGCCTCAACACGGGGTTCTTCGACGTGGTCATCGGGCCGGTGGCGCTGAAGACTTTTGCCGTCGACACGGACCTGAAGACCGGCATCCCCGGCGCGTCGAACTACATCCGCGCGCTGTTCAAGGCGCCCGCGCCGCTCGGCCTCGGCCTGCGCTGCGCCGCGCTCAACACCTACAGCTACGCCCAGGTCGTCGCCACCTCCAAGCGGCTGACCGTCGCCCTCGCCGACGCGCAGGGCCGTCCTGTCAAAGAGACGCCGAGCGGCCCGTCGTGTCGCCGGCTGACCATCAAGCGCCGATGACTCACGAGAAGAGGCGAACGACGGCATGACCGAGTACCCGCCACCGACCGCCCGGCCCGACGTCCGCGCCGGGGCCGGCGCCATCCCCGCCACGATCCTCCATCACGGCCGCCGCATCGCCCTGACCGCCGACGGGCTGCAGATCGGCCGCGTCCCGGGCAACGACATCGAGATCCCCAGCAAGGCGGTGTCCCGCCATCACGCCCGGATCGTCGCCGTCCCCGACGGCTACTGGATCGTCGACCTCGGATCCCGCAACGGCACGCTGCTCAACGGCGAGCGCTTCTACGGCGAGTCGCGCTGGCTGGCCAACGGCGACACCGTCGTGGTCGGCGGCGAGCCCCTGCGCTTCCTGACCGGTCAGGAGACGCGCTTCGAGAGCTCGGCGCCGGCGATGCCGACGACCCACGCGATCCGCTTCACCGGCGACCGTCTCAGCATCGGACGCGACGACGACAACGACGTCGTGCTGGACGACCCCAACGTGTCGCGCTTCCACGCCGAGGTCCTCAAGGAGGGTGGCCAGATCGAGGTGCGCGACCTGACGTCGCGCAACGGCACCCGTGTCAACGGGCAGCCGGTGCGGCGCGCCGTGCTGCAGACCGGCTCGGAGATCGGGGTCGGCCCGTACCGCCTCATCTTCGACGGCACCGACTTCGTGGCGCGCGCCGAGCGGGGCGCGCTGCGCCTCGACGCCGAGGGCATCGCCGTCGAGGTCAAGGACAAGAAGATCCTGCAGCCGACGATGATCAGCATCGAGCCGGGCGAGCTCGTCGCGATCATCGGCGAGAGCGGAGCCGGCAAGTCCACGCTGCTCAAGGCGCTGGCCGGCGTCAACCCGCCGACCGAGGGCGTGATCACCGTCAACGGCGAGCCGCTGTCGGCGCGCCTGACCGACATCGGCTACCTGCCGCAGGACGAGGTCGTCCATGCCGGCCTGACCGTCTACGAGGCGCTCGACTATGCGGCGCGGCTGCGCCTGCCGCAGGACACGAGCAAGGAGGAGATCGAGACCACGGTCGACCGCGTGCTCGAGGAGCTCGAGCTCGAGCCGCACGGCAACACGCGCATCGGCTCGCTGTCGGGCGGCCAGCGCAAGCGCGTCGGGCTCGCGGCCGAGCTGCTCAGCCAGCCGAGCCTGCTGTTCCTCGACGAGCCGACGACCGGGCTGGATCCCGGCCTCGAGGCGCGGATGATGGGCCTCCTGCACGACCTCGCCGAGCGCTCGCGCGCCGTGGTGGTGGTCACCCACGCGACCAAGAGCCTGGACGCCTGCGGCAAGATCGTCGTGATGGGCCGGGGTGGCCGCCTGTGCTTCCACGGATCGCCGGCGAAGGCGCTGGACTTCTTCGACGCGCAGACCTACGACGACATCTATGCCCAGCTGGACCGCCGGCCCGCCGAGGAGTGGCAGGCCAAGCTCGCGCAGTCGGGCTTCGCGCCCGCCGTGCCCGAGCAGGAGCCGCAGCAGGCGGCAGAGCCGGACGCGGCGACCAAGCGCCGGCGCGGCGGGTTCTGGGCGCACACGTACGTGTTGACGCACCGGTACGTCCGCCTGTTCACACGCGACCGGCGCAACCTGCTGATCCTGCTGCTGCAGGTCCCGCTGTTGGCCCTGGCGATCGTCGGGCTCTTCAAGGTGCAGGTGTTCGAGGCGCGGACCGATGCGGGGGAGGCGGTGAAGCTGCTGTTCCTCGTGGTGATCACCGTGATCTGGCTCGGGTCCATCGACGCGGCCCGCGAGATCATCAAGGAGAAGTCGGTGTTCCTCCGCGAGGCCGCGGTGGGCGTGAAGACGGGCGCCTACGTGCTGTCCAAGGCGATCGTGCTGTTCACGCTGGCCGCCGTGCAGACCCTGCTGCTGACGGCCATCGTCCTGGGCTTCCAGCCGCTGCACGAGTCGCGCGGGACGTACCTCACCGTCATCGGCCTGCTCATCCTCACCAGCTGGGCGGCGGTGGCGATGGGACTGCTGATGTCGGCGGCGGTCAAGACCGAGGACCAGGCGACGAGCTTCATCCCGCTGGTCCTCGTGCCGCAGCTGTTCTTCGGCGGGTCGATCGTGCCGGTCGCGACCATGAGCGCCCCGCTGGCGGCCCTGTCCAACGCGGTGATCGCGCGGTGGTCGTATGCCGGGTTCGGCTCGGCCATCGACCTCAACGCCCGGATCGCGGCGAGTCCCGACTACGCCAAGGTCAGCCGGTTCGGCAACGACTACTTCGCGATCGCCACCAGCAGGGTCGCGGCGGCGCTGCTCGTGTTCGTCGTCGTGTTCTTTGCGGGGATCAGGCTGCTGCTGCGCCGCGACCACCGCTGAGCGCGGCCTCAGCGCAGATGGCCGCGGACCGTGGCGGCGAACCCGTCACCGGTGCGCGACGTGGCCAGCCCGTCGACGGCGACGCGGTCGTCGGAGAACAGCGGGACGGTGACCAGCGAGGCGAGCGGGATGCCGTCGGGGCGCAGGACGACGCGGCCGCGGTCGTCGATGAGGACGAGCGCCCGGCCGTCGATCCGGCGGCCGAAGACGCTCGTCAGGCCGCTCACCGACAGCCGGTCTGGCGCCACCTGACGCGCCGAGACGCGCAGGCGGCGCGGCAGGGCGGCGTCGACGGCGGCGGTCGTCATGCGGACGTGGGCGACGAGCGCGTTCCCGCGCTTCTGCAGGCCGACGTCGCGGACGCTCAGCCGCCGGGTGTCGAGGACGTCGACGCGGACGTCCAACCGGTCGGCGTCCTTGGTCGAGGCCAGCAGGTCGGGGAGCGATTGGCCCGACCCCGGGCCGCCGGAGGCCAGATGTCCGACGCGGACCGTGACGCGGTCGGCTCGGTGCCACAGCAGCTTGATCGCCGGGACCGCCTTGACGCTCACCTGCACGTCGCTGCCACGGCGATCCAGGTCGTCGCGCAACCGCCGCGCGGCCACGCCGGGCAGGACGAACTGGGCGGCGACCAGGACCACGACCACGATGCCGGCGACGGCGAGCAGTGCCCGGCCCATGGCTGCCCGCTACGCCGGGGGATCGGGTCGGCGAGGCGGCTGCGCGGCGGGCTCCGGCGCGTCCTCGCGCAGGTCGGCCAGGGTGACCGCTCCGGAGATCATCGCGCGCTCGGCGAGCCGCAGGCGCTTCTCGTTCTGCGGCAGCGGCTCGAGCTGGAACTTGGCGAAGAGGATCCGCAGATGGCCCTTGACCGCGTCGAGCGACAGGAACAGCCGCTCGGCGATCGCGCGGTTGGTCGCGGGCTGGGCGCGCCCGGTGGCGCCGGCGAACGGGCGGCAGAGCTCGCGCAGGATCGCGCGCTGCGCCCGCGAGAGGTCAGCCGGCAGCGGCAGCACCTCGTCGGTCTGGGTCATCGACGCGGCGCTCGCCGCGCCGGGCTGGCGGAAGAGGACCGCGGTGGCCCCGAACCGCAAGGTGTCGCCGTCGCGCAGGCGCCGGCGCTCCTGCACCCGCTCGCCGTTGACGTAGGAGCCGTTGCGCGAGAGGCCGCCGTCGTCCAGGGCCCAGTCACGGCCGAGCGCCACGAGCTCGGCATGGACCCGTGACACGCGGTGGTCCCACGCAAGCGCGACCCCGCACTCGCCCCCGCGCCCGATGCTGAGGGCCTGCACGCCCTGGGGCAGCTCGATCAGGTGCTGGGTCCCCTGGTCGTCGCGCAGGACCAGGAACGGCCGGCCCCGGCGCTCGGCGTCCAGACGCTCGACCAGCTCGACGGCGGATGCGGCGTGGGGTCCGGAGAGGCGCTCCACCGGCCGATTCTACGCCTGGGGCGGTGGGGGCGTGTGGCTGTTGCGGCCGCCCCCGGCAGCGCCCGCCCGCACGCGGTCTCGGCGAGCGGGCAGGCGTCCGGGGTCGGCAGGAGCGACAGTGGCGTTCAGAGCGCCGCGCCGGCGGTCTTCGAGACGCTGGGATGCTCGCGCCGCCGGCTCAGGGCCATCACGGCGCTGGCGCTCAGCGCGATCGCGACGAACGTGCCGCCGGCGCCGATCGCGGCATCGCCCCAGTCGAAGCTGCTGGAGCTCGACTGCTCGGTCCGCACGACCTTGACCGGCGACGCCGAGGCGGTCGCCTGCGGCGCAGCCGCGTTCGCGGCGTCGGTCGCGTCGGGTGTGCGCAGGTCCGACGGGACGCTCGATCCTTGCGCGGCCAGCGCACGGTCGGCGGCGGCGGTGTGCATCGGGTCGGCCGGTCGCGCGAAGGCGGCGGGGACCGCGACGGCCGACAGCGCCAGCGCGGCGGTGACGCCGGTGGCGAGCGCCTTGCTGGTGCGTCCGCGCTCGGTGGTGGTGAGGTGCATCATGGTGACTCCTTCCGGCGAGTGGTCGCTCGCGCTGGGGTGAATGTGTCCCCAGTGTCGATTCGCAGGGCGCCCCCGGCCAGGCACCCATGGGATGGAAACGACCACACCCCTTCGCCGGGCGTCGCTGATGCGCCCGTGCGGAGACCACTCAGTGCCGTGGCGTATATGCTCGCGCCGGCAGCATCTCGCCATGCGTTTCCCTCGGAGGCCCTGAAGCCCATGACCGTCCCGCGCCGTCTCCTCGCCACGCTCGTCCTCGTCCTGTCCTGCGGCGGCGGAGTCGCCGCAGCCAAGGGCATCGGCACCCCGCCGCCGTTGCAGCCCAAGGACGAGGCTGCCGCGCGGCAGCTGGCGCTGCAGAGCCAGGCGATCGACCTGATCAACCAGGCCAGTCGCCACGTCTACGCCAAGCAGCCGGCGTGCAAGCCGTCGTTCCCGACCGCGCGTTCGACGCCCACGCACGACGCACCCAGCCAACCCGTCCTCGAGGCCCTGGCGCCGCTGCGGCGCCCCGCCGGCCCCGAGGACACGCCCCAGCCCGGCTCGCCCGTGCCGTTCTTCGGCGGCGGTGGCGAGACCTACGTCGACTACGTCCGGACGGTCACGACCGCCGACGGCGTCCCGCTGACGATCGTCATCGGGCGCATCGCGCGCGGCTCCTTCCGGCCGAGCGCGCAGTGCCTCGACGCCGAGCACGCATGGCTCGTGCACCTGTTGAAGGGCCGGTCCAAGGCGCTGCGCTCGGTCACCCTCGACGAGTTCGGCAAGCTCCGCCACGGCGCGGAGCAGAGCCCCGCGTCGCCCACGACGCCGCAGGACGGCATCTATCTCTACTCCGGCGGCGGCGGGGGAGGCGGCGCGCCGATCGCCGACTTCCGCAAGCGGGGGGTCTTCACCAGCATGGGTACGCCCGGCGGCAAGGGAACCAGCCCGCGCTCGACGCTCAACGGCCTCGTGCCCGACGGGGTGGCCACGGTCGCGCTGGAGTACCCCAAGTCGGTCAGCCGCGGCCCGTACTACAAGCCGACGGTCTACCCGAGCGCCTTGGAGCGCACGGTGCCGGTCCACGACAACGTGCTCTCGGTGAAGGTCCCGCGCGACGCCACCGACGCGTTCCCGCACCGCATGGTCTGGCGCGACGCCGCCGGCGCGATCGTCAACACGTTCACCGAGCCGGCGTCCTAGGCTCCGGCGCGGTGAACGAAGCGCGTGTCATCCGCACCCGTGGATCATCTGTCAAGACGCACGTCGATCAGGCCGCCGGCACGCCCTCGGCCGCGCTGCGCAGCGCGGCGATGTCGAGCTTGCGCATGCCGAACATCGCCTGCATGGCGCGCTCGGCCTTCGTCGGGTCCGGGTCGGCGAACAGCTCGTCCATCCCGCTGGGGACGACCTGCCACGACAGGCCGTAGCGGTCCTTGAGCCAGCCGCACGGCCCTTCCTCACCGCCGTCGGCCAGCTTCTCCCAGTAGTAGTCGACCTCGGCCTGATCCTCGCAGTTGATCTGGAACGACACGGCCTCCGAGAACGTGAACTCGGGGCCGCCGTTGATGCCGATGAACCGCTGCCCGTCGAGCTCGAACTCCACGGTCATCACCGTGCCGGCGGGTCGGGGCCCGGCCGCGGTGTAGTGCGTGACGTTGACGATCCGCGACGTCTTGAAGACGGAGACGTAGAAGGCCGCGGCCTCCTCGGCCTCGGTGTCGAACCACAGGCTGGGCGTGATCCTCTGCTGCATGACGCGTCCTCTCGTACGGCGGGAAGGCGCTTCCCGCGACCGATACTGCACCTAAGACCGGCGCACCCGCGAAAACTCATCGCCTGGGCAACCGCACGATCGTGCGATGGCGGCGGCCCCCGCGGTTTGGCACCGTTGATCGTCTCTGCCACGCTGGGCATCCCGGACCGGCCCTGACCCAGGAGGCTCGCCGTGCCGAGCACCATCGCCGACGTTCTCGTCGCCACCCTGAAGGCCTCGGGGGTGCGGCGCGTCTATGGGCTGCCCGGCGACTCGCTCAACGGGTTCACCGATGCGCTGCGCCGGGACGGCGACCTGTCGTGGGAGCACGTGCGCCATGAAGAAGCGGCGGCGTTGGCAGCCGGGGGCGAGGCGGCGGTCACGGGCGAGCTGGCGGTCTGCGCGGCGAGTTGCGGGCCGGGCAACCTGCACCTCATCAACGGGCTCTTCGACGCGAACCGCAGCCGGGTGCCGGTGCTGGCCGTCGCCGCCCACATCCCGCGGACGGAGATCGGCGGCGAGTACTTCCAGGAGACCCATCCGCAGGAGCTGTTTCGCGAATGCAGCGTGTACTGCGAGCTGGTGAGCATCCCCGAGCAGCTGCCGCGCATGCTGGAGATCGCGATGCGGGCGGCGCTCGAGCGTCGCGGCGTCGCTGTGATCGTCGTCCCCGGAGAGATCTTCCTCGCGCAGGCCGGAGGGCAACAGCGGCGCGTGCGGGCGATTCGCGCGACCGCGTCGGTCATGCGACCCGACGATCGCTCGCTCGACGCCGCGGCGGCCGCGCTGAACGCCGGCCGGCAGGTGACGATCCTCGCGGGCGCCGGGTGCGCGGGCGCGCACGACGAGGTCGTGCAGCTCGCGGGCGCCCTGCAGGCGCCGATCGTCCACACGCTGCGCGGCAAGGACGTCCTCGAGCACGACAACCCCTACGACGTCGGCATGACCGGCCTGCTGGGCTTCCGATCCGGCTACCGGGCGATGGAGCACTGCGACACGCTGCTGATGCTCGGCACCGACTTCCCCTACCGCGACTTCCTGCCCGCGGACGCCACGATCCTGCAGGTCGACGTCCGCGGGGAGAACATCGGCCGGCGGACCCCCGTCGACGTGCCGCTGGTCGGGCAGGTCGGCGACACCGTGCCGGCCCTGCTGCCCCGGCTGGCCGGCGACCGCGACTCGGCTCACCTCGAGCGGATGATCGCCCACTACCGGCGGGCGCGCCGGCGCCTGGATGCCGCCGCGGGCCAGCGCGGCGACCCCACGCCGATGCACCCGCAGGCGGTCGCCACCGCCATCGACCGCCTCGCCGCCGACGACGCCGTCTTCCTGGCCGACGTCGGCACGCCCGTCGTCTGGGCGGCCCGGTACCTGACGATGAGCGGCCGTCGCCGGCTGCTGGGGTCCTTCAACCACGGCACGATGGCCAACGCCCTGCCGCAGGCCATCGGCGTACAGGCTGCCCAGCCCGGCCGGGAGGTCGTCGCGCTCTCGGGCGACGGTGGCCTGGCGATGCTGCTCGGCGACCTGCTGACCCTGCGCCAGCAGCGCCTGCCGGTCAAGGTGGTGGTCTTCAACAACGGCTCGCTGTCGTTCGTCGAGCTGGAGATGAAGTCCGGCGGGATCGTCACGTTCGGCACCGACCTCGACAACCCGAGCTTCGCCGAGGTGGCCCGCGCCATCGGCCTGCACGGCGTGCGGATCGAGCGATCGTCCGGGCTCGAGGACGGCCTGCGCGAGGCGTTCGCGTACGACGGGCCGGCGCTGATCGAGGTCGTCACCGCGCGGCAGGAGCTGTCGCTGCCGCCGGCCATCACAACCGATCAGATCAAGGGGTTCACGCTCTACGCCGCGCGCACGATCCTGTCGGGCAACGGCGACGAGCTCGTCGAGGTCGCCCGGACGAACCTGCGCCAGCTCGCCGCCGAGTGACCCGGCGGCACGTCAATCGCACGCTGGCTGGGTAGACCGGCCCCACACGCAAGGCGGGCCGGCCCCCGGGGCGGGCGCGCTCCGGTCACGCACGAAGGGGTTGTTGATGACGAACTTCGCAGGGGAGCTCGATGCCGCGGTCGCCGATGGTCCGGAGCGGCCCGCGGTCAAGCTCGACGAGCTGGTGCTGTCCTACGCGATGCTCGACGCCGGGGTGGCGCGCGCCGCAGGCCTGCTGCGCAGCATGGGGGTGGGACCGGGGGATCGCGTCGGGCTGCAGCTCCCCAACGTGCCCTACTTCCCGATCGCCTACTTCGGCGCGCTGCGCCTCGGTGCGGTCGTCGTCCCGATGAACCCGCTGCTGAAGGGCCGCGAGGTCCAGTTCCACCTGTCGGATGCCGGAGCGCGCGTGATGCTGGCGTGGCACGGGTTCGGCGAGGCCGCGCAGGCGGGCAGCGAGGGCGCCGGCGCCGACTGCGTGCTGATCGAGCCCGGGCAGTTCGAGCAGCGGCTCGGCGCTGCCGAGCCGGTCCAGGAGACGGCGGAGCGCGCCGACGACGACCCCGCGGTGATCATCTACACGTCGGGCACGACCGGCACGCCGAAGGGCGCGACGCTCACGCACGCCAACCTGGCCTCCGGCGCCGAGGTGGCCCGCGACCTGGTCGGCGCCGACCCGGACTCGGTGACCGTCGCGACGCTCCCGCTCTTTCACGTGTTCGGCATGAACTCGGTGATGAACGTGACCGTCCGGGCGCGCGGCCTGATGACGCTCATCCCGCGCTTCGACCCCGGCACCGCGCTGGAGGTCATCCAGCGCGACGCGGCGACGACGTTCGCCGGCGTGCCGACCATGTACACCGCCATGCTGCATCACCCCGACCGCGACCGGTTCGACGTCACGTCGCTGGAGCTCTGCGTCTCGGGCGGCTCGGCCCTGCCGGTGGAGGTGCTGCGCGGGTTCGACGAGGCCTTCGGGTGCAAGGTTCTGGAGGGCTACGGCCTGTCGGAGACGACCGGCATGGGCTCGTTCAACCTGCCCGACCGCGAGCGCAAGCCGGGGTCGATCGGCCTGCCGGTCGGCGGCACGGAGATGATGGTCGTCGACGATCACGGCGACGAGGTCGCCCAGGGCGAGCCGGGCGAGATCGTCATGCGCGGCCCGTTCGTCATGCAGTCCTACTGGGGCAACGACGACGCGACCGCCGAGGTCATGCGCGACGGCTGGTTCCACACCGGCGACATCGCGGTGGTCGACGAGGAGGGCTACTTCTCGATCGTCGACCGCAAGAAGGACCTCATCATCCGCGGCGGCTACAACGTCTACCCGCGCGAGATCGAGGAGGTCTTCTACGAGCATCCGGCGATCCGCGAGGCGGCCGTCGTCGGGATGCCGCACGACGACCTGGGCGAGGAGGTCGGCGCGGCGGTGTCCCTGAAGGACGGCGTGGCGGCGACGACCGACGAGCTGCGCGACTTCGTCAAGCAGCGTGTCGCGGCCTACAAGTACCCGCGCGCCGTGTGGGTGGTCGACGACCTGCCCAAGGGCCCGACCGGCAAGATCCTCAAGCGCGAGATCGAGGTCCCGCCGCCGGCGGCCCGAGCGACCTGAAGGCGTCCCGATGCGGCGGGTGAAGCTGCGTGACGGCTCGCAGATCGGCATCCGCCCGATCGATGCGGCCGACCGCGACGCGCTCGCCGAGGGCTTCGAGCGGCTCAGCGCCGAGTCGCGCTTCCGGCGGTTCTTCACGCCGGTCGCCGAGCTCAGCGCGCGGGATCTGACCTACCTCACCGGCGTCGATCACCACGACCACGAGGCCCTGGTCGCGCTGGATGCCGACACGGGCGCGGGCGTCGGCGTCGCACGCTTCGTGCGGACCGGTCCGGGACGGGCCGAGCCGGCCATGGTGGTCACCGACGACTGGCAGGGCCGCGGCGTGGCGACCGCCCTGCTGGAGGCCCTGGTCGAGCGGGCGCAGGAGGAGGGGATCGAGCGGTTCGTCGCCCCGGTCCTGGCGACCAACGTCGAGGCGATGCGCGTGCTGGAGCGGCTGGGCACGACGACGCGGCGGTCGGCCGGTCGTGAGGTGGAGCTGGAGATCGCCCTGACGCCCGGTCCCGACCGCCGGCTGCGCGTCCTGCGCCTGCTGCAGGAGTTCGCCGCCGGGTCGCTCGTCCCGGCGCGCACGCTGCTGGACCTGGTCGTGCCGCGGCGGCGCGGCGCGCTGGCCGATCCCCGCGGCAACCGCATCGTCGTCGGCGTGGACGGCTCGTCGGGCGCCGGGGCGGCGGCACGGACGGCGGCGCGCCTGGCATCGGTGTCGGGCGCCAGCGTGCACGTGGTCGGCGTCCACCCGCTCCTGCTCGGGGAGAGCGACGCGATCCGTGCGGCGGTGGCCGACACCGCCCGGACGCTGAGCGGAGAGGGGCTGCAGGCCTACGAGCACGTCCGCCGCGGCGACCCTGGCCTCGTGCTGGCCGACGTCGCCGAGGAGGAGGGCGCCCGGATGATCGTCGTGGGCGCCGGCGACCGCTCCGACGCCGTGCGCCGCGTGCTCGGCAGCACCGCCGACGCCGTCGCCAATCGCGCGCCGTGCGACGTGCTGATCGTGCGATCGCCGGCGCGGCCGACCGGCGTCGGCCAGGCCACGCCGCGATGAGCGTGCGCGACGTCTGACGCCGCGGTGCAGCATGATCCGTCCATGGAGACCGAACACGTCGATGTGTTGATCATCGGTGCGGGCCTGTCGGGGATCGGCGCGGGCTACCACCTGCAGGCCAACTGCCCGGGCAAGTCGTACGCGATCCTCGAGTCGCGCGACGCCATCGGCGGGACCTGGGACCTGTTCCGGTATCCCGGGATCCGGTCGGACTCCGACATGTTCACCCTGGGCTACTCGTTCCGCCCGTGGGAGGAGGCCAAGGCGATCGCCGACGGCCCGTCCATCCTGCAGTACGTCCGCTCGACGGCCAGCGACCACGGCATCGATCGCCACATCCGCTTCGGCCAGCGCGCCGTGCGCGCCGAGTGGTCGTCGGCCGACGCACGCTGGACCGTCGAGGTGCAGCGGACCGACACGGGGGAGGCCGCGCAGCTCACCGCCGGCTTCCTGTTCAACTGCACCGGCTACTACCGCTACGACGAGGGCTACACCCCGGACTTCGCGGGCATCGAGGACTTCGCCGGCACCGTCGTCCACCCGCAGCACTGGCCCGAGGACCTCGACTACGCGGGCAAGCGCGTCGTGGTGGTCGGCAGCGGCGCGACCGCGGTCACGCTCGTGCCGGCGATGGCCGCGAAGGCCGAGCACGTGACGATGCTGCAGCGCTCCCCGAGCTACGTCCTCTCGCTGCCGGGCCGCGACCCGTTCGCCGATCTCGTGCGGCGGGTGCTGCCGGCGAAGGTGGCCTATCCGATCGTGCGCACCAAGAACGTCCTGCTGCAGGCCATCTTCTTCCAGGCCAGCCGGCGTGCGCCCAAGCTCGTCAAGGCGCTCATCCGCAAGGGCCTCGAGCGGGAGCTGCCCGACGGGTACGCGATCGACCCGCACTTCACGCCCAGCTACGACCCGTGGGACCAGCGCGTCTGCCTCGTGCCCGACGGCGACCTGTTCCGGGCGATCCGCCACGGCGACGCCTCGGTCGCCACCGACACGATCGACACGTTCACGGAGACGGGCCTGCGGCTGGGCTCCGGCGCCGAGCTGGAGGCCGATGTCGTCGTCACCGCGACGGGCCTGAACATGCTGGCGCTCGGCGGCATGCAGCTCGCGGTCGACGGGCGCGACATCGTGCTGCCCGAGACGCTGGGCTACAAGGGCATGATGTTGAGCGACGTGCCGAACTTCGCGATCGCGCTGGGCTACACCAACGCCTCGTGGACGCTGAAGTGCGACCTGACCTGCGAGTACGTCTGCCGCCTGCTCAACCACATGGACGAGCACGGACACCAGCACGTCACGCCGCGCAACCACGACGCCGGCATGGCGACCCAGCCGTTCATCGACCTCAAGTCGGGCTACGTCAAGCGGTCGATCGACCAGTTCCCGCGTCAGGGGCTGAAGTCGCCGTGGCGCCTGCACCAGAACTACGCGCGCGACACCGCGCTGCTGCGCCTGGGCTCGCTGGAGGACGACGTGCTGGAGTTCGCGTCGGGCGTGCCGGCGGCGGCGCCGCAGCCGCTGCCCGTGTAATCGCTGGAGATTGCGGGCTCGGCCCTCGAGACCGTCTGACCTCGCCGCTATGGTCGGCGACCATGATCCCGGCGCTGGCCCCCGCATCACCGAAGGTCGCCGGGCACCTCACCGTCGGGGCGTCGACCGGCTACATGACCGCTGATCACGGCGACTGGCCGGCGCTGCTGGAGCAGGCCGTCGCGACCTCCACGCTGGCGGTCGAGCTGTCGGCGCTGTCGGAGCCCGAGCTGCCGTCGCTCGTCGAGCTGTTGCAGGACGCGCAGGTCCTGCCGTTCCTGTTCGTCAGCGTCCACGCGCCGACCAAGGGCCGCCGGCTCTCGGAGCCCGACCTCGTCACGATCCTCGGGCGGCTGGCCACGCGCGTCGACGCGATCGTCGTCCATCCCGACACGATCGAGAACCCGCGCGCCTACCGGCCGCTCGGGTCCGCGCTCGCGCTCGAGAACATGGACGCGCGCAAGGCGACCGGCCGCACCGCGGCCGAGCTGGACGACCTCTTCGCCGCGCTGCCCGCGGCGGGCCTGTGCTTCGACGTGCCGCACGCGGCGTCGATCGACCCGACGCTCGGCGTCGCCCGCGAGATCCTCGACCACCACGGGGCGCGGCTGCGCCACGTCCACCTCTCGTCGCTCGACGCCGGCTGCCATCACCAGCCGCTGACCGCCGCCGACGAGGAGCGGTTCGCCGCGCTGCTGGACCGCTGCCGGGACGTGCCGTGGATCCTCGAAGCTCCGCTGGCCGACCGATAGCGAGCCCCGCGGGCGCGCTCGCCGAGCTGCCCGGCGCGCCGGAACGGTTCGCCACGCTGCTCGCTGCCCGCCAGTCGACGGCCGCCCGGATCGCCGCGCTGCGCGAGAAGGTGGCGCACGCCGCGCTGCCGGATCGCACCGCGCTCGTGCTCTTCGGGTCCTGGGGCCGCGGCGAGCTGACCGGCGACAGCGACATCGACTGGGCGCTGGTGGTCGACGATCCCGAGCTGGCGCTGGACGACCCGGCCGTCGTGCGGGCCGTCGAGACGATCCGGCTCCTGCTCGAGGACGAGGGCGCCCCGCCCGGCGGCCAGCAGATGTTCGGCGGCGCCTTCCACGCCTGGCGGCTGGTCGACCACATCGGGCTGGCCGAGGACGACAGCGCCAACCTCACGCGCCGGATGCTCCTGCTGCTGGAGTCGGTCGCGGTCACCGGACCCGGGATCCACCAGCACGTCAAGCGCCGCGTGCTGGAGCGCTACCTGTCGCGCCAGTCGCGCTCGCACCGGCCGCCGCGGTTCCTGCTCAACGACATCATCCGTTATTGGCGGACGATCGCCGTCGACTTCGAGGGCAAGGTCGCGCAGGACACGCGCGCGCCCTCCGGCGAGGACAAGTTCGTCATGCGCAACGCCAAGCTGCGCACGAGCCGCAAGCTGCTCTACGTCAGCGGGCTGCTGCCGGTGCTGCTCTGCCACTACGTGCGCGCAGGCGACATGGTGGACTTCCTCGACGAGCAGTTCGCCGAGCTGGCGACCGACCGCCTCGCCCGCGCCTTCCTGCACCTCGGCCTCGCCGAGCCCGGCGCCCGGACGCTGGCCGCCTACGAGGAGTGGATCGCGCTGCTCTCGGACTCCGACAATCGCGCGGTGCTCGAGTCCCTGACCGAGCAGACGCGCGACGCCGACATGCTCTTCGCCCGCGTCCGCCGCCTCGGCAACGGCCTCGACAACGGGCTGCTGGCGCTGCTGCACGAGACCGAGCTGGCCCCCGTCACGCGGCGCTACGTGACGATCTGATCCAGACGCACGCCGCGAGCTGCGGCACGAACGCGCAGAACCACCCGTCCTCGAAGTTCTCGCGGTGTTCCCGTGCCGCCGCGCGTTCCTCACCTCCCGTTCAGGTTCGTCGGCGAGGATGCCGCCGCATGCGCGTCCTGGTCGTCGACGACGAACCCGCCGTCCGCGAGGTGCTGGAGCGGATCCTGCGGGTCGAGGGCTTCGAGGTCGCACTGGCCGCCGACGGGCGCGAGGCGGTCCGCAGCCAGGCCGCCGCGCCGGCGGACGCGGTCCTGCTCGACGTCCTCATGCCGGGCCTCGACGGGCTGGAGGTCTGCCGCCGGATGCGCGACGCCGGGGATCGCACTCCGGTGCTGATGCTGACCGCCCGCGAAGGCGTCGGCGATCGCGTCGCCGGCCTGGAGGCGGGTGCCGACGACTACCTGCCAAAGCCGTTCGCGCTCGAGGAGCTGCTGGCGCGGCTGCGCGCGCTCCTGCGGCGCTCGGGCTGGCTGCATCACCGCCGGACGCTGCGCTTCGGCGACCTCGAGCTCGACCCGATCGCACACGAGGTGCACCGCGGCGAGCGCCTGATCGAGCTGACGCGCACCGAGTTCCTGCTCCTCGAGCTGTTCCTGCACCACCCGCGTCAGGTGCTCACGCGGGAGCAGATCTTCGACCGCGTGTGGGGCTACGACTTCGGGCCGGCATCGAACTCGCTCGAGGTCTACGTCGGCTATCTGCGGCGCAAGACGGAGGTCGGGGGCGAGCCGCGGCTGCTGTACACCGTGCGCGGCGTCGGCTACGTCCTGCGGGCGCCGCGGCCATGACGTTCCGGCGCCGGATCGTGCTGCTGGCCGCCGTGGCCGTCGCGCTGGCGATCGCGCTCGCGGTGACCATCACCTACATCATCGTGCGCCGCGACCTGCGGGCGAGCGTCGACGCGGGGCTGCGCGGGACGATGCCGCAGGTCACGTTCATCCGGGCGCAGACGAAGGAGGGCGCGAGCGGCCCTGTCACCCGCGTCGACGGCGTGGGCGTGCGGGTGCAGGTGCCCGACTCGGCGTTCGGGGCGGCCAAGGGCATCGCGCAGGCGACGCTCGTCACCGGGAGGACCATCCTTCCCGAGGACGCCGGCGGCCCCCTGCCGGTGACCGACGCCGTCAAGGCGGTCGCGGCCGGCAGGCGCGGCGCGTTCCTGCGCGACGCGACCGTCGACGGCGTGCACCTGCGCGTCCTCACGCGCCGCGGTCCGACGGGCGAGGCGCTGCAGATCGCCCGCCCCCTGACCGAGGCCGACGCGACGCTGGGCCGCCTGCGCTGGCTGCTCGGCGCCGTGATGCTCGGCGGCGCCGGCCTCGCCGCGGCCCTCGGCCTCGCCGTCTCGCGCGTCGCGACGCGACCGCTCGCACGGCTGACCGGCGCGGCGGAGCGGGTCACGGCGACGGGCGACCTGCACCACCGCATCCCGGTCGGCGTCGACGACGAGCCCGGACGCCTGGCCGCGGCGTTCAACGCGATGCTCGCGGCGCTGGAAGCCTCGCGCGACGCCCAGCGCCAGCTCGTCGCCGACGCGTCGCACGAGTTGCGCACACCGCTGACCGCGATCCGGGCGAACATCGAGCTGCTCGAGCACGCGCCGCAGCTTCCGCCGCGCGACCGCGCCGCGATACTCACCTCGGCGCGCGCGCAGCTCGAGGATCTCACCGTCCTCGTCGGCGACCTCGTCGATCTCGCGCGCCCCGGCGAGCGGGCGAGCGACCCGCCCGAGGACCTGCGGCTGGACGAGCTCGTCGCCACGGCCGTCGAGCGCGCGCGCCGGCACGCCCCGGCCATCACGTTCGAGCTGACGGCCGCGCCGTGCGTCGTATGGGGCCGGCGCGCGCGGCTCGCCCGCGCCGTCGGCAACCTGCTCGACAACGCCGTCAAGTGGAGCCCGCCGGGCGCGGTGGTGGAGGTCCACGTCGCCGATCACGAGATCAGCGTGCGCGACCATGGGCCCGGCATCGCCCAGAGCGACCTGCCGCACGTCTTCGACCGCTTCTACCGAGCCCCGTCGGCGCGGGGACTGCCGGGCTCCGGCCTCGGCCTGGCGATCGTCAAGCACGTCGCCGACGCGCATCGTGGAACGGTGATCGCCGAGGCGGCGCCGGGCGGCGGCACCGTGCTGCGCCTGCGGCTGCCCGCGTAGGCGTTCATTAGCGCGCTCCTCTGCGGCGTTCAGCAACCTCTCATGTTGAGTCGGCTTCATGGCCCACATGACGAGAACCACGCTCCTCCTCGCCGCCGTGGCGGCGGCGCTCGCCCTCGGCGCCTGCGGGTCCGGCAAGGACGACAACACCGGCGGGTCGGCCGCCGGCCGGCAGGACAAGGGCTTCGACGGCGCCCTGAAGTTCGCCAAGTGCATGCGCGACCACGGGGTCGACATGGCCGATCCCACACGCACCGCCGACGGCGGGATCATGATGAAGGGCGGCGGCCCGGGCAAGGACAAGGGCCCCGACGACCCCACGGCCAAGAAGGCCAACGACGCGTGCGCCAAGTACATGGAGCAGGGCGGTGGGGGCGGGGGAGCCCCGGATCCCGCGGCGATGGCCAAGCAGCGCGACGCCTTCGTCGCCTACGCCCGATGCATGCGCGGTAAGGGCATCAACATGCCCGACCCCCAGGTCAGCGGCAACGGCATCAGGATGACGCTGGGCAAGGGCATCAGGCCCGACTCACCGGTGTTCAAGGCCGCCGACACCGCGTGCCACCCGCTGCTCGCGGAGACGGAGAAGGCCGGGCCGATGGGGAAGAAGCCGTGAGCGCGACGGCGGAGGTGCAACGCTCGCGCCGCCGCGGGCGTGGGCGGGCCGGGCGAGTCGCGGCCGCGGCGCTGACGGTCCTGGCGGCCGGCGCCGCCGCCACCTGGCTGCTCCTGCCCGACGGGCACGGCGCGACCCCCGCCGCCAACGACGGCGTGCCACTGGGCTCCGTGGCCGTGGAGCGGCGCGACCTGGTCGACCGCCGGGACGTCGACGGCACGCTCGGCTACACCGGCACGCAGACCGTCGCGGCGCCGGCCGCGGGAACGATCACGCGCCTGCGCGCCGAAGGGACGGTCGTGCGGCGCGGGCAGTCGCTGATGTCGATCGATGCCGAGGCGACCGCATGGGTGCTCTACGGCCTCCGGCCGATGTACCGCGACCTCGGCCCCGGCGTCTCCGACGGCTCCGACGTCCGCCAGCTGGAGCGTAACCTCCAGGCGCTGGGCTACGACCCCGGGACGGTCGACGTCGACTGGACCTCGGCGACCACCTCCGCGGTGCAGCAGTTCCAGGAGGACCGCGGCCTGGACGAGACCGGGACGCTGCGCCGCGCCGACGTCGTCGTCAGCGACGGGCGCGCGCGTGTCGGCGCCCACCGCGCCGAGGTCGGCGACGCCGCGCGCCCCAACGCGCCGGTCACCCTGCTCACCGCCACCACGCCCGTCGTCACCGCCCAGGTCGACGCGGGGCTGGTCGCATCCCTGGCGCGTGGCGACGCGGTCGGCGTCACGCTCCCCGACGGGCGCGTCGTGCGCGGGGCCATCACCGACGTGGGCACGGTCGCGAAGGCCGGCCAGGACGGCGCCGCGGCGACCGTCGGGCTGACGGTCGCGCTCCGCGATCGGCGCCGAGGCCGTCTGGACGGCGCGCCGGTCACGCTGTCGCTCGCGACGGGGAGCACGAAGGGCGTCCTGGCCGTGCCCGTCACCGCGCTGGTGGCCACCGGCGCCGCGGCGTACGCCGTGGAGCTCAGCGGCTCCCGGCGCCTCGTGCCCGTGACGCTCGGCGCCTTCGCCGACGGCTGGGTGCAGGTCTCCGCCGCGGCCCTGGCCGAGGGCGCGCGGGTCGTGGTGCCGCGATGAGCCTCGTCCTGGACGAGGTGACCAAGGACTACCCCGGCGGGGTCCGCGCGCTCGACGACGTCTGCCTCGCGATCGGCGACGGCGAGCTCGTCGGGATCGTGGGACCGTCGGGCTCGGGCAAGTCCACGCTGCTGCACGTCATGGGCACGCTGGAGCGGCCGTCGCGCGGGCGCGTGGCGATCGCCGGCACCGACGTCGACGACCTCGACGATCGCGAGCTGGCGGGCCTGCGCGCGCGCCGGATCGGCTTCGTCTTCCAGCAGTTCTTCCTCCTGGACGGCATGAGCGCGCTGGAGAACGTCGCGCAGGGGATGCTCTACAGCGCCACGCCCGCGGCCGAGCGCGCGGTCGCCGCGCAGCGGGCGCTGGAGCGCGTCGGCCTCGGGCACCGGATGACGCACCGGCCGCGGCAGCTCTCGGGCGGCGAGCGGCAGCGCGTCGCGATCGCGCGGGCGGTCGTGGCGCGGCCCGCGATCGTCTTCGCCGACGAGCCGACCGGCAACCTCGACTCCCGCTCCGGCGCGGAGATCATGGCCTTGCTGCGCGAGTTGCACGGCGAGGGCACCACGATCGTCGTCATCACCCACGAGCGCGACATCGCCGCCGGGCTCCCGCGCTGCGTGCATTTGCGCGACGGCCGCGTCGAGGAGGACCGATGACCTCCCGTCTCCTGGCCGCCGACGTCCTGCGCGTCGGTGCCGTCGGCCTGCGCACGCGCCGGCTGCGGGCGGCGCTCTCGGCGCTGGGAATCGCGATCGGGATCGCCAGCATGGTCGCGGTGCTCGGCCTGTCGGCCTCCTCGCGCGCCGGGCTGCTGGACCAGCTCGATCGGCTCGGCACCAACCTGCTGACCGCGGCGCCGGGGCAGACGCTCGGCGGCAGCGAGGCGACGCTGCCGCGCCGGACGCGCAAGGTGCTCTCGCGGCTCGGCGGCGTCAGCACGGTCGCCTCGGTCCGCGGGCTCGACGCGACGGTGCGGCGCAGCGACCGCATCGATCCCGACGAGACCGGCGGCATCACCGTCGACGCGGCCGATGCCGGGCTGCTGGCGACGCTGGGCGGCACGATGGCCCGTGGACGGTTCCTCAACGCCGCGACCGTCCGCACGCCGGCGGTCGTCCTCGGCGCGATGGCCGCCGAACGGCTGGGCATCGACCGTCCCGGCATGTTGGTGCACATCGGCGGCCGGAGCTGGACGGTGGTCGGCATCCTGCGCCCGTTGGAGCTGGCGCCCGAGATCGACCGCGCGGTGCTCGTGGGCTACGCGGCGGCAGCGCGTGAGCTGGGCGCCGATCGCACGGCAACCACGGTCTACCTCCGCGCCGACCCGTCGGCGGTGACGCACGTGCGCGGGGTCGTGCCGTCGGCCGTCAACCCCGAGCATCCCGAGGAGGTCCAGGTCAGCCGCCCGTCGGACGCGCTGGCCGCGCGCGCGGCCGCCGACTCGGCGCTCACCGGCCTGTTCCTCGGCCTCGGCGCCGTGGCCCTGCTCGTCGGTGGCATCGGCATCGCCAACACCATGGTGATCTCGGTGCTCGAGCGGCGCTCGGAGATCGGATTGCGCCGCGCGCTGGGCGCCACGCGCGGCCACGTGCGCACGCAGTTCGTCGTCGAGTCACTGCTGCTGGCCGCGGCCGGCGGGCTCGCCGGGGTCGCCGGGGGCGCGCTCGTCACCGGCGGCTACGCGCGGGCGCGCGGGTGGACTGCCGTGGTGCCGCCGGAGGCGGTGGCCGGCGGCCTCGTCGCCGCGCTGGTCATCGGCGCCGCCGCCGGGCTGTATCCGGCCGCGCGCGCCGCCCGCCTGTCACCGACCGACGCGCTGCGGTCGGCATAGCCGCCCGGCCCGCGGCGCCGACCCTGACGTGCTCAGCGCGCCGTCACCTCAGTAGCTGCGCCCGACGACCGCGACCAGGTCGTCGGCCTCGGCGTCGTCGGGGACGCCGCCGTCCGGCGTCTGCAGACAGCGCACCGACACGGCCTTCGCGTTGAGCCGCTTCTCGCCCTCGGGCCCCACCGACTTCCACGGCAGCTTGGCAAAGCCCGTCTCGGCGGCCTCGAGGGCCTCCTCGATCGTGGTGACCTCGCGCGTGAGCGAGGCCGCGCGCGTGCGCGCCTCCTCGGCGAGGCTCTCCTGCACGACGGCCAGCAGGTCGCGGGCCGCGGCGCCCGCTCCGGCGACCGGCACGGCGGCCTTCTCGCCCGTGTCGCGGCGCACCACCGAGACGACGCCCTCGGCGAGGTCGCGTGGACCGATCTCGACGCGGACCGGCACGCCCTTGAGCTCCCACTCGGTCAGGCGCCGGCCGAGGCCCGCGGGGCGGGCGTCGACGCGCACGCGGACGCCGGCGTCGCGCAGCTCCCGCTCGACGGCCTCGACGACGGGGCGCGTCTCGTCGTCGTCCTTGACCGCGACGACCACCACCTGGATCGGCGCGAGCACGGGCGGGACGCGCAGGCCGCTGTCGTCGCCGTGGCCCATGATCAGGCCCCCGACCATGCGCGTGGAGCTGCCCCACGAGGTCGTCCACGCCAGCCGGCGCTCGCCCTCGGCGTCGCTGAACTCCATCTCGAAGGCGCGCGCGAAGTTCTGGCCCAGCTCGTGGCTGGTCGCCATCTGCAGCGCCTTGCCGTCGCGCATCATGACCTCGCAGGTCATCGTGTTGATGGCCCCGGCGAAGCGCTCGGTGTCGGTCTTGATGCCGACGAGCACGGGCATCGCCAGCACGTCGCGCAGGAACGCGAGGTAGACCTCGAAGTGGATGCGCCGCGCGTAGGCGGCGGCGTCGGCCTGCGTGGCGTGGGCGGTGTGGCCCTCCTGCCAGAGGAACTCGCTGGTGCGCAGGAAGATCCGCGGGCGCAGCTCCCAGCGCACGACGTTGGCCCACTGGTTGAGCAGCAGCGGCAGGTCGCGGTAGCTCTGGATCCACTTGGCCATGAACTCGCCGAAGACGGTCTCGCTCGTCGGGCGCACGACGATCGGCTCGGCCAGCTCCTTGCCGCCCGCGTGGGTGACGACCGCCAGCTCGGGGCTGAAGCCCTCGACGTGCTCGGCCTCGCGCTTGAGGTGCGACTCCGGGATGAAGAGCGGGAAGTACACGTTCTCGGCACCGGTCGCCTTGATGCGCGCGTCGACCTCGGCCTGCATCCGCTCCCAGATGGAGTAGGCGTACGGGCGGATGACCATCGTGCCGCGGACCGAGCCGTTGTCGGCCAGCTCGGCCTTGGTCAGGACGTCCTGGTACCACTGGGGGAAGTCGTCGGCCTGGGGGGTGAGGACGGGAGCGCGGGCCATGAGCGGGGGAGCCTAGCTGCCGGTGGGCGGTGCCGTGGGTCGGCGTTCCGGTGGTGCTGGTTCGTTCGGGTACGAATCGTGATCTCACAGCGATCCGTGTCGTCTAACCCCTCATATACGCGGGTTAGACGACATGCAGCACCCCGCCGCCCCTCAGCCCGTCGTCAGCGAGGGCGCCACGCCACGCACGCGGCGCAGCCGGCCCCAGCGCCGCTCCTGCGCGAACGCGATGAGGCGGTGCAGGTAGTCCGAGACCGGCGTGACGCGGATGCCGCGCGGCGCCAGGTGCGCCTCGGCGCCCGCGGCGTCGAAGGTGGTGCGCACGTCGAGGTAGGGCAGGTAGTCGCCGAGGTTGGCGGCCAGCACGCGCCCGGCGGCCGTGGCCGACAGCGTCTGCACGAACGTCTCGGCGCTCACGCGCGGGGGCGGCTTGCGCCCGGTCGCCCGGCACGCGAGGTCGGCCAGCTGGCCGACGGTGATCGCGTGGCGCCCGGCGGTCAGGTGGTAGGTCCGGCCGTCGGCCGGTGCGTCGGCGAGGCCGAGCAGGCCGTCGGCGACGTAGTCGACGGGCACGACGTCCAGCAGGCCCTCGTCCTGCTCGGGGACCGCGTCGACCGCGCCGGCCACGAGCGCCCGCAGCGGCACGTAGAGCACGTTGAACGCCGCGGTCCAGCCCGACTCGCGGTCGCCGACGACGATGCTCGGCCGGACGATCTGCAGCGGGAGCCCGGCGCCGGCCGGGCCGGTCACGAGCTCCTCGGCCTCGATCTTGGACTGCTCGTAGGTGTTGCGGAAGTCCTGGCCGATGCGGCGGTCGCCCTCGCCGAAGGGCCCGGCGTGGGCGCCCGCGACGAACGCGGTCGACACCTGCACGTAGCGGCGCAGCGGCCGCTCGGCGTGCAGCCGCTGGGCGACCTCGACCATGCGGGCGGTCCCGGCGACGTTGACCGCGCGAGCGTCGTCGAGCTCCTGGTCGAAGCGCACGCAGGCGGCCGAGTGGATGATCTCGTCGACGTCGTGGCCGCCGGCCCGCACGCGGGCGACGACGTCGGCGGGGTCGCAGTCGGTGACGTCGGAGGCCAGCGCGCGCAGCGGTGCGCGGCGCGGCGGGCCGTCGGCCAGCAGCGCCTCGATCCGCGCCTGGGCGGCGCGGTCGTCGGCGGCGCGCACGAGCACGGTCACCGGGCGGTCGGTGCGCGCCAGCCAGCGCGCGAGCAGGCTCTGGCCGACGAAGCCGGAGGCGCCGGTCAGCAGCAGGCCACCGCGGCGGTGGTCACGCATCGAGATCGTCGAGGTCGAGGGGCATCAGCGCGGGCGGAAGCTGGGCGCTGAAGTGCACGTCGGCGCTGCGGGGCGGGTCGAGGCTGAGGCGCAGCGCCTGCTGGGGCGCGAGGGTCAGCGACCACGTGCTGCCGCACGCCAGGCAGGTGCAGCGCGCGTCGAGCTGATTGCGCCGCATCCCGACCGCCAGGCGCGTGGTCGCGTCCAGGCACGCGGGGCAGCTCAAGGCCGCGCCGACGAGCGCGTCGGGGTCGTCGAGCGTGAAGGCGGCGTCGTAACGGCCGCAGACGACGCTCATCATGCCTCTTGGCCTGAGGGTTGCAGCACGACTTCAGGTTCCCCGCTGTCTCCGCGCTTTACGAGCACGATGTCCCGAAGTGCACCCGATGCGGTGGTGCCCGGCGGACCTTCGGAGACACCTACAACTAGGAGATCAGGCCGAGGCGCTGAGCGCGCTGCACGGCCTCGGTGCGGTTGCGCGCCCCGATCTTGCGGAACATCCCCGACGCGTGCTGCTTGACGGTGTTGGGGGAGAGGTGCAGCTCGACGGCGATCTCGGCGTTGGTCATGCCGCCCGCCACGCGTTCGAGCACCTGGCGCTCGCGGTCGGTCAGCACCATCCCCGACGGCGCCGCGTCGTCGAAGACGGTCAGCCCGCGCCCGACGCGCCGGATCGCGTCGGCCAGCTCGGCGGCGTCGCGCTCCTTGGTGATGAAGCCGTGCGCGCCGGCGGCTCGGGCCGCCTTGGCCGAGAGCCGGCCCGCGCCCGAGTACAGCAGCGCGCGGGTGTTGGGCGACGCCTCCCGGATCATCCCGACGATCTCGGGTCCCGACTCCTCGCCGACGAACAGGTCGACGAGCGCGACGTGCGGCTCGTAGCGGCGGGCGAACTCGGTGGCCTGGGCGCCGGTCGCGGCCGGGATGCACCGCTCGACCCAGTCGAGGCGGCCGAGCATGAGCCGCAGGCCCCAGTGCACGACCTGGTGGTCGTCGACGACGAGGACGCGGAGGTTGCGGTCGGTCATGCGGGCTCCGGTCGTGGGAGGACGAGGCGGACGTGCCAATGCTCTGCTCCGGTGGGGCCGAAGGTCAAGGACGCGCCGTGCTGCAGGGCCTCGAACGCGGCAATGCGCAGGCCCATGCCCGCGCCGCCGCGCTGGGCGGCTCCGACGCCGTCGTTGGTGATCTCCAGCTCGACGGTGTCGGCGTCGCCGCGCACGGCCACCTCGATCTGGCCGGGCGAGGCGTGGCGGCGGGCGTTGCGGATGGCCTCGCCGAGGACCGACTGGGTCACCGCCTCGAAGGCCTCGGGGATCGTCAGGCCCTCCTGCCAGCGGACCTCGATGGTGTGGTCGGGCGCGTTGGCGGCGAGACGGACGAGCTCGTCGCGCAGGCTGGAGGCCACGACGCGCGTGGTCGCCGCCAGCGGGCGGCCCATGGCGTCGCGCAGGTCGTCGAGCGCGGCGCCCAGCTCGGCGGCCGCGCGCACCTGGTCGGCCTCGTCGAGCAGCGCG
>DASYLT010000088.1:0-15862 GCA_036009425.1 Baekduia sp.
GCACGGAGATCGCCGGCCCACGTGTCGCGGTAGCCGTTGGGGCGCGGAGGCTGCCTCATGCGAAGTGCCGTCCCTTCAGGACTGCGGCGACGACCGCCGTCGCCTCCAGCTCCTGCTGCTCGCCCGTCTCCATGTCCTTCAAGAACGTTCCTTCGTCGTCGAGGATCGCGACCCAGCGCGCTCCGGTGCGGGATGCCTGCTTCATCTGGCCCTTGCGCGAGCGACCCGCCAGCTCCTGCTGGACGTTGAGCCCGGCGCGGCGCGCCTCGGCCGCCAGCGCGAACGCCGGGACGTCGGTCCCGGCCACGTACAGCTCGGTCACGGGCTCGGGCTGCGGCCGGTGCTCGCCGGCCAGCAGCAGGCGCTCGACGCCCGCCGCCCAGCCGATGCCGGGCAGGTGCCCGAGGCCGAGCGCGTCGCCCAGGCCGTCGTAGCGTCCGCCGCCCCCGACGCCGGACTGGGCGCCCAGCGCGTCGGAGGTGAACTCGAACAGCGTGCGCGTGTAGTAGTCGATGCCGCGCACGAGCGTCGGATCGATCTCGTAGGCGATGTCGGCCGCGTCGAGGCGTGCCCGCACCTCGGCGAAGTGGTCGGCGTCCTCGGCGGTCAACTGGTCCAGGAGCAGCGGTGCGCCCTGCATGACCTCTCGCGTGCCCGGATCCTCGGCGTCGAACGCGCGCAGCGGGTTCAGGTCGATCCGGGCGCGGGCCTCGGCGCTGAG
Source organism: Baekduia sp. (assembly GCA_036009425.1). Lineage (GTDB taxonomy): Bacteria > Actinomycetota > Thermoleophilia > Solirubrobacterales > Solirubrobacteraceae > Baekduia. The sequence continues at coordinate 722 of DASYLT010000088.1, forward strand.
CCGGTCCTCGTTGGCGTGCAGGTAGGCGACCAGCTGCTCGCGGTAGTCGGCGCGCGTCTCGGGGGTGCCGAGGGAGCCGAGGCGCAGCCGCACGCCTTCGACGCCCAACTCGCGGACCAGCGCGTGCAGGAGGACGATGGCCTCTGCGTCGACGGCCGGGTCGTCGGATCCGATCGCCTCGGCGCCGACCTGCCAGAACTGGCGGAAGCGCCCGGCCTGCGGCTTCTCCTGGCGGAAGTACGGCCCGAGGTACCAGAGCTTCACCGGCTGCGGCGCCTTGTGCATGCCGTGCTCGGCATAGGCGCGCACGACCGGCGCGGTGCCCTCGGGGCGCAATGTCATGGACCGCCCGCCGGCGTCCTCGAAGGTGTACATCTCCTTCTGGACGATGTCGGTCGACGCGCCGACGCCGCGGGCGAAGAGATCGGTGTGCTCGAAGATCGGCGTCTCGATGCGCCGGTAGCCGGCGCCGCCGAGGATCGAGCGCGCAGCGGTCTCCACCGCGCGGCGCGCGGCGTCCTGCTCGGGCAGCACGTCGTACGTGCCGCGCGGCGCCTGGGGCTTCTCGGTCACGACTGCTGCGAGAGCTCGGACAGGAACGGGTTGGCCGCGCGCTCGGCGCCGAGCGTGGTCAGGCCCATGTGCCCGGGGTGCACCACGGTGTCGTCCTCGAAGCGCTCCAGCAGCGTGCCGATCGAGGCCAGCAGCGTGGCGTGGTCGCCGCCGGGGAGGTCGGTGCGGCCGATCGAGGACTGGAACAACACATCGCCCGAGAACAGCGCGGTCGGCTCGTCGCCGTCGGCGATCGCGTAGGTGACGTGGCCCGGGCTGTGGCCGGGCGTGAAGAGCACGTCGATGTCGTAGCCGGCGAGGTTCAGCCGCTCGCCGCCGGCGACCGTGTGCTCGGGGTCCCATGACTCGAACGGGCCGAAGCCGGCCCATGGCACGTAGGCCATGATGTCCTGCAGGATCGGGACCTCGATCTGCGGGCAGTAGACGGGCGCGCCGGTGGCCTTGGCCACGGGCGCGACGGCGCCGACGTGGTCGAAGTGGCAGTGCGTGAGCAGGATCGCGTCGAGCGTCACGCCGAGGGCCTCGATGGCGCCCAGCAGCTTGGGCGCCTCCTCCCCCGGGTCGACCAGCAGCGCGCGGTCGCTCCCGTCGCGGCGGATCAGGAAGCTGTTCTCCTGCACCGGGCCGACGGTGAACATCCGGACGTCCACGGCCTACAGCTTCCCTGCGGCCCGCTTGGCCTGGCGCCGCTTGTAGATGTAGGAGTCGGTGTAGTAGCCCAACGGGATGTAGGTGAAGAACATGAACGCGCCGATGGCGATGGCGACGCCGATCGCCTGCCCGATGAGCGTGATCACCGCGATGAAGAGGATGGTGGCGATCGCGGCGCGGTTGGCCGCCGAGCGCCACGACGGCGGACGGTCGAGGCGGTCGGTCCGCAGCGCCCCGCCCTTGCCGCCCTTGGCGGGCGGGACCTTGCCGCTGGTGCGCCCGCGTGCCTCGACCATGCCGGCCGCGTTGCCACGGTGCTTGGTGCGACGCTTGCGCTTGGTCTGGGCCATGCTCAGGACGATAGCTCTTGCAGGGCCTCCTCGACCGTGCGGCGGCCGCGGATCGGCACGTCGGCGGGGAAGCCCTCGAACGCGGCGGCCGGCGGCAGCCCGACGACCTCGCAGCCCGCGACCGTCGCGTGGCGCGCCACCGCGGCCACCAGGCGGGCCAGCGGGACGCCGCGATGGTCCTCCACGTTGGTCGAGACCTGCACCTTCCCGCCCTGGGTGGTCAGCTGCAGGCCGAGGGCGCGCACACCCGGCAGCCCATCGCTGCCGCCCTCGCGCACGGCGGCCGCGATCGCCCTGGCGTCCTGCAGCGTGGCGGGCGGCGCGAGCTCGAGGTTGAAGGCGACCAGCGGTGGGCGCGCGGCGACCAGGACGGCACCGGCCGTCGGATGCGGCGTGGCGGGGCCGAAGTCGGGATGCAGCTCGCCGGCGGCGATGCGTGCGGTGAGCGTGGCGATGCCGCCACGGCGCAGGTCGGCGCGCGTGCGCCCGCCCGCGAGCAGGCCGTAGAGGAACACGGGCAGCCCGGCTTCCTCCCCCAGCCGCTCGGCCAGCGTGAGCGCCTCGGCGCACGCGGCGCCGCGCCGGGCCTCGTCGAGGAACACCACGGGCGCGACGTCCAGCGCGCCGACGTGCGGGTGCAGGCCGCGCTCGGAGCGCAGGTCGATGCGCTCGATCGCCACGCGGGCACCGGCGACGATCGAGCCCGCGAGCGCCCCGGGCGGCGCCGCCAGCGTGTGCACCGCCCGGTGGTGGTCGGGGTCGGCGTGCGTGTCCAGCAGCCGGGCGCCGCCGGCGACGTACGCGTCGCCGATCTCGACGACCGTCGCGGCGTCGCGGCCCTCGGAGACGTTGGGGACGGCCAGCAGCACGAGGCGCCGGAGCGTATCGGCGCAACGACTGTTTGCCGCCGTCCGCGGCGGGTACCCCCGCGCGCAACGTCAACCTGGGGGTCGCCGAATGCACGGCTTCGACTTGACGGTCCAGCAGTTGGGAACGGGCGCGGTCAGCGTCCGTCTGAGTGGGTCGCTCGATCTCGCCTACGCCTATCGGTTCGACGACGAGGTGCGTCACGCGGAACGTGACGCGTCGTCCTGCCTCGTCCTGGACCTGCGCGACCTCGACTTCCTCGACTCCGCCGGGATGTCGCGGATCCTCGCGGCCCGTCGCCGCGCCCGGCGCGCGGGGCGCCGGCTCGTCCTCGTCCGCGGCTCGTTCGCGGTGCAGCGCTTCCTGCAGGCCGCCGCGCTGACCGAGCACTTCGAGTACGCGGCGACGCCGGACGAGGCGATGGGGCGCGACGGCATGCACTGAGACGCGGCGCCCGATCGGGGGCCCGCACCGCGACGCCGGCGCTCAGCGCAACCGGTCGGCGCGCGCGTCGAGGTAACGCTGCTCCGCGAGGCTGGTCGTGCCGCGCGCGGCCGCGCGGTAGGCGTCGCGCGCCGCGGCGATGTCGCCCGCCTGCTCGAGCAGGTGCGCCCGGACCGCGGCGAGGCGGTGATGCTCGGCCAGGCGCCCGTCGTCCTGCAGCGCCGCGAGCCGCGCGAGGCCCGCGCGCGGGCCGTCGACCATCGCGATCGCGACGGCCTGGTTGAGCGTGACCATCGGGTTGGGCGCCAGGCGCTCGAGCAGCCCATAGAGCCTGACGATCTGCGGCCAGTCGGTGTCCTGCGCGCTGCGGGCTTCGTCGTGGATCGCGGCGATCGCCGCCTGCAGCTGATAGGGCCCCAGCGGCGCTTGCGACAGGGCCTCGGTGACGATCGCGGTGCCCTCGTCGATCGACGGGCGATGCCAGCGCGTGCGGTCCTGCTCGGCCAGTGGGACGAGCGCGCCGTCGGCGTCGGTGCGCGCCGGGCGGCGCGCGTCGGTCAGCAGCATGAGGGCCAGCAGGCCGGCGACCTCGCCGTCGGCGGGCAGCCGCCGCCGCACCTCGCGCGTCAGGCGCATCGCCTCGGCGGTCAGGTCGGCGCGATGCAGGTCGGCGCCCGAGCTCGCCGTGTAGCCCTCGTTGAAGATCACGTACAGGACGTGGAGCACCGCGCCCAGCCGCTCGCCGTGCTCATCCCCGGCCGGCTGCTCGAACGGGATGGTGGAGGACTTGATCTGCTGCTTGGCCCGGCTGATGCGCTGGGCCATGGTCGCCTCGGGCACGAGGAAGGCCCGCGCGATCTCGGCCGTGCCGAGGCCGCCGACGGCGCGGAGCGTCAGCGCGACCTGCGAAGCGCCCGACAGCGCCGGATGGCAGCAGAGGAACAGCAGCGTCAGCGTGTCGTCCTCGTCGTCGCCCCGTGCCGCGTCGTCGCCCGGCGCGGGTGCGACCTGCGCGCCCGGCGGCTCCTGCGCCGCGGCGACGTCCTCGCGGCCGCGGCGCGCGCTCTCGCTGCGCCACTGGTCGGTCAGGCGTCGCGACGCGACGGTGATGAGCCAGGCGTGCGGGTTGGCGGGCAGGCCCTCCTGCGGCCACTGCAGCGCGGCGGCCAGCAGAGCCTCCTGGACGGCGTCCTCGCAGGCGTCGAACTGGCCGTGGCGCCGGACGAGCGTGCCGAGGACCTGCGGCGCGAGGCCGCGCAGCAGATCCTCGACGCGCGTCGCGCCGGTCACATCTCGAGGCCGTCGGCGCTCATCACCGGTCGCACCTCCATCGCCCACCGGCTCGCGTCCGGCCAGCGCGCCGCGATCTCCACCGCGCGGTCGGGCGTCTCGCACTCGACCATCAGGTACCCGGCGAACTGCTCCTTGGACTCCGCGAACGGACCGTCGGTGGTGGCGGGGACGCCGTCCCGGACGCGCACGGTCTTCGTGTTGGACGGATCGGCGAGCGCCTCGCCGCCGACCAGCTCACCCGACTCGGTCAGCTCGCCCATGATGTCGTCGACCGCGCCGAAGATCGCGGTGCGCTCCTCCTCGGACATGGCCGCCATGGTTGCCGCATTGTTGTAGATCAACAGCATGTACTTCATGTTGGTCGCTCCTGTGGCCGGGGCGCCCACCACGGACGCCGCTCATGAACCGGTCGGAGCCGGCGGCGGGTTCTCGACATCGCCGGCCTGGCCCTAGGACATCATGGCGACCAGCTCGTCGGTTCCCTCGATGACACGGTCTGCCGTGTAAGTTGCGGCGACGATGCTCTCCGGTCGGGTGGTCCTGGTCACTGGCGGCAGCGGTGGGATCGGCGCGGCGCTCTGCCGGCGTCTGGCCACCGAGGGCATGGCGGTGGCCGTCCACTACCGCGACCGCGCCGACATCGCCCAGGCGATCGCCGACGACATCGCCGCGCACGGCGGCCGCGCCTGCGCGATCGCAGCCGACCTGCTCGTCCCGCGCGCGTCCGACATGCTGGTCGACGCCGTCGAGGCCGAGCTCGGGCCCGTCGACGTGCTGGTCGCCAACCACGGCCTCGCCCACCGGGGCACGTTCGACGAGATCGACGCCGGCGCGTGGGACGAGACGCTGGCCATCAACCTGCGCGCGCCGTACCTGCTGGCGCGCCGCGTGCTGCCCGGCATGCTCGACCGCGGCTGGGGTCGGGTGCTCTTCGTCTCATCGGTGGCCGCCTTCACCGGCGGCATCGTCGGTCCGCACTACGCCGCCTCCAAGGCCGGCCTGCACGGCCTGACCCACCACCTGGCCGCGCGCGTCGCCGCGGCCGGGGTCACGGTCAACGCCATCGCCCCGGCGCTCATCGAGCACACCGACATGCTGCCCGACGACCCGGGGTTCCTGGCGCGCGCCATCCCGGTCGGGCGCATGGGCCGCCCCGCCGAGGTCGCCGACATGGCCCTCGCGATGCTGCGCAACGACTACCTGACGAGCAAGGTCATCGCCCTGGACGGGGGCATGCACCCGCGGTAGACGAGCCGTGCGGCGGTGGGGCGGCTCACCGGCGGCGGGCGCCGCCGGTGAGCCGTCGCGCTCAGTCGGTGCCGAGCGCTCCACGCAGGACGGACGTCGCCTGGGCGGTCGCGGCGCGAGCCGCCCTGGTGTGGCTGACGGAGTCGAGCAACATGAAGTCGTGCACGGCCCCGTCGTAGCGGACGGTGGTCACCGGCACGCCGGCGGTGCGCAGCTTGGCCGCGTAGGCCTCGCCCTCGTCACGCAGGACGTCGGCCTCGTCGACGCACAGGAACGTCGGCGGCAGGCCCGTGACCTGCTCGATGCTGGCCTGGTTCGGAGAGGCGGTGATCTCCGAGCGCTGATCGACGTCGGGGAGGTAGGCGTCCCAGAACCACTCCATCGAGTCGCGGCTGAGGTAGTAGCCGCCGGCGAAGTCGTTGTAGGAGTCGGTGTCCATCGCCGCGTCGGTGACGGGGTAGTACATCGACGTGTGGACGAACGTCACGTCGCCGCGATCCTTGGCCATCAGCGACAGCGCGGCGGCCATGTTGCCGCCGACCGACTCGCCGGCGACGGCCATGCGGCTGGCGTCCAGGCCCTTGGAGGCGCCGTCGCGGACGATCCATTGGGCGGTCGCGTAGCCCTGCTCGATCGCCACGGGATAGTGCGCCTCGGGCGAGTTGGGGTACTCCACGAACGCGACGGCCGCGCCCGCCCCGACGGCCAGCTCGCGCACCAGGCGGTCATGGGTCGCGGCGTTGCCGAGGATCCATCCTCCGCCGTGCATGTACACGATCACCGGCAGCATGCCGGTGGCACCCTGCGGCTTGACGATGCGCACCCGCGCGTCGCCGACGGCGGCCGGTACGGTGATCCACTCCTCGTCGATCGGCAGCTTGTCGATCGGGCCGGACTGGAGGTCGTTCAGGATCTTGCGGGCGCCCTCGGGTCCGGCATCGATCAGGATCGTCGGCTTGGCGGTCGCGTCGGCGAGCTCCTGGGCTGCGGGCTCGAGGACGACTTGCGTCTGCACGGTCATGCAAGGCTCCTTCACTGGTGGGCGGGTGCGGCGCCTGGGTGCCGCACCGTGTGGGGATGTGCGTGCTCCAGCCTCGCCGCGGCGGTGCGGAGGCGCATCGCCTGATCGCGCGATATTGGGCACGGTGCTCCGGGGGCGTCACGGAGTGACGGCGCAAGAGGTGACGGCCCCTGAGCCGGACCAGGACATGGTTCCGCGGTGACTAGGCATGGGGCGATCTCGCCTCACGCGTTCCCAGGCACCAGGCATTCGCGGCCCGCGACTCGGCGGCGAACAACCGAACCTCGCTCTCTCGTGGCACCCCGGTTCCCACGGCCCGCAACGGCCGCGAAGGTGTGCAGGCCATGCCTTCGCCTTCCGACCGGCCGCCACACCGCCCGGGGATCCTCCGCCTCGACGAGCAGGCCGCGGCGGACCCGCGGCGCACCGGCGGCAAGGCCGCCGCGCTGGCCCGGCTCGCCGCCCGGCATCCGGTGCCCGACGGCTTCGTCGTCACCGGTGCGATCGAGGCCGGCGCCGTCGCCGAGGCCTATGCCTTGCTCGGAGCCGCCACCGGCACCACCGAGCCCGTCGTCGCCGTCCGCTCGTCGGCCACCGACGAGGACGGGGCCGAGACCTCCTTCGCCGGCCAGCACGACACGTTCCTCGGTGTTCGCGGCGTCGTCGCGCTGCTGGAGGCGGTCGCCGCAGCACGCGCCTCCGGCGAGACGGACCGCGCACTGGCCTACCGCGCCGCCCACGGGATCGCCGCGCCGGCCGGCCCGCTTCCCGTCCTCGTCCAGCTGCTCGTCCCCGCCGACGCGTCGGCGGTCGTCTTCAGCCGCAACCCGATCGCGACCGGCACGTGCGAGGTGCTCATCAACGCCGGGCTCGGGCTGGGCGAGAGCGTCGTCGGCGGCACCGTCACGCCCGACGAGTGGGCGGTGGCGCGTCCGTCGCTGGCCGTCGTCCGCCGCGCGATCGCCGACAAGCGCCGCATGACCGTCCAGACGCCCGGTGGCAGCACCGAGGTCGACATCCCCGCGCCGCTGCGCCGCCTGCCGTCCATCGACGACGAGCAGGCCCGCGAGGTCGCCGCCCTGGCCGTGGCCCTCGAGCGCGAGCTCGGCCTGCCCGTCGACCTCGAGGTCGCCTGGGCCGGCGGACGCCTTCATCTCCTGCAGTGCCGACCCATCACCACCCTCTCCGCCCTGGAGGCAGCATGAGCACCAACATCACCCAGCCCATCGTCCCCGACGCTCCGCCGCCGTTCCCCGTCGTCTGGTCCGACCCGGCCGATGCCGGCCTGTTCTGGCAGCACGACCCCATGCACTTCCCCGACCCTGTCGGGCCGATGGAGGCCGCGATGCTCAAGCGCAGCCTCGAGCGCGGGTTCAGCCACGGCGTCGGGGTCTACAACGCGCCGATCGAGCGCGTGCTGGTGGCGTCGGTCAACGGCTACCACTACCAGTCCATGGTGCCGGTGACCGGCACCCCCGTGGAGCTGGCGGCGCGCGGCCAGGCGGCCGAGGCGGCGATCATGGCGGTCATCGGCCGCGTCGAGGCGTTCTGGGCGCAGGACATGCTCCCCCAGGTCCAGCAGCTGCTCGCCGGCTGGGAGACGTTCGACCTCGCCGGCGCCGGCCGTGCGGCGCTCGTCGCCCACCTCGACGACACGTGGGAGCGGCTGGGCCGGATGTGGGAGATCCACTTCGAGACCGTGCTCCCGGTCTACCTCGCCATCAGCGAGTTCGACGAGCTCTACCGCGGCCTGTTCCCGGAGAGCGGCCCGCTCGACTCCTACAAGCTGCTCGAAGGCCTGCCGAACATGACCGTCGAGGTCGGCCAGGCGCTGTGGCAGCTCAGCCGCCGTGCGCTCGTCGTCGACGCCGTCCGCGCTGCCATCGAGGAGCACGACGCTGCTGCGGTGCCCGGCGTGCTGAAGGCCACCGCGGAAGGCCGGGCGTTCCTCGCCGAGCTCCGCGAGTACCTCGCGCTCTACGGACGCCGAGCCGACAAGTGGACGATCGTCGCGCCGAGCTGGATCGAGGACCCGACACCGGTCATCGAGAGCCTGCGCGAGTTCCTGCGCCGCGATGCCGACCACGCGCCGGCCGTCACGACGCAGGCCGCCGCGGCCGGCCGCGAGCAGGCGATCGCCGAGGCCCGCGCCCGCCTCGCGGGTTACCCGGCGGCGATCGTCGGCCAGTTCGAGGCGATGCTCGCCGCCGCCCAGCACGCGACGGTCATCACCGAGGACCACAACTTCTGGATCGACAACACCACCTTGCACCACCTGCGTCAGGTGCTGCTCGAGGCCGGCCGCCGGCTCGTCGCCGACGGCGCGCTCGACGTGCCCGAGGACGTGTTCCAGCTCACGCCCGAGGAGCTGCGCGGGACGCTCGCGGTGCCCGGGAGCGACCTTCGGTCGACGGTCGCGCAGCGCACCTCCCAGCTCGAGGCCCGCCGGGCCCTGCAGCCGCCGCCGGTGCTGGGCACCACGCCGCCCGAGCCGCCCGCCGACGACGCCTTCGGCCGGTTCGTCGGGAAGTTCTTCGGGATGCCGCCGGCCCCCGCCGAGCACGAGGACGAGCTGCGCGGCGCGCCGGGCTCGGCCGGCGTCGTGCGAGGCCCCGCCCGCATCATCCACTCGATCACCGAGGCGGGACGCCTGCAGCCGGGCGACATCCTCGTCGCGCAGACCACGGCCCCGCCCTGGACGCCGCTCTTCGCGACGGTCGCGGGCGTCGTGACCGACACCGGCGGGGCGCTCAGCCACTGCGCCGTCGTCGCCCGGGAGTACGGCATCCCGGCCGTCGTCGGCGCCGCGATGGCCTCGGTGATCATCCGCGACGGGGACACGATCGAGGTCGACGGGGCCGCGGGTGTCGTCCGGATCATCATCTGATCGCGCGGTCCTGACCGCGGTGGCGTTGTGCGGCACGCTGCTGCCGCTCAACTCCACCATGTTGGCCGTCGCCCTTCCCGACATCGCGTCCGGAACGGGCGCCGGCGTCGCGGCGTCGAGCTGGCTCGTGACGGCCTACGTCGTCGCCATGGCCACCCTGGGACCGTTCACCGGCCGGCTCGGCGACCGCCACGGGCGGCGGCGCATGGTGCTGACCGGCCTCGCCGCGTTCGCGGTCGCGTCGGCCGCCGCCAGCGTGGCGCCGTCGCTGGCGCTGCTCGTCGTGGCACGGCTGGGCCAGGCCGCCGCGGGCTCGCTGGTCCTCCCCAACGCCGTCGCGCTGCTGCGCCAGGCCCTGCCCGAGGGCCGCCGTGCCTCGGGGTTCGGCGTGCTCGGCTCCGTGATCGGCGCCGCCGCGGCCGTCGGCCCTGTTGCCGGCGGCGTGCTGGTCGGCGCCCTGGGCTGGCGGTCGATCTTCCTCGTCAACCTCCCCGTCGTGCTCGCCGCGACGATCCTCACCGTGCGCACGCTGCCGGCGGATCGCCCGACCCCGGGGGCGGCCGCGCGGGGCGCCCGCCACCGCGCCCGCGCCTGGACCGGCCCGCTGCGCGCTCCCGTCTTCGTCGCCGCCACCGGCGCCGTCGGGCTGAGCAACCTGGCCATGTACACCGCCTTGCTCGCGCTTCCCATCGTCATCGCCGACGGCCCGGGCTGGTCGGCGGGCGCCACGGGCGCCGCGCTCGCCGCGCTGTCGCTCGGCATGGTCGTCGTGGCGCCGCTCGGCGGCCGGCTGGCCGATCGCGTCGGCTCGCGCGGGCCCGCGGCCGCCGGCCTCACGCTGCTGGCGATCACCACCGCAGTCCTCGCCGCGATGGGCGACGCCCCGTCGGCCGGTTGGCTCGTGGCCGCGCTGCTGACCGGCGGGGTCGGCCTCGGCCTCGCCAACGCGCCGCTGCAGGTCGCGGCCATCGAGGCGGTCGACCCCGCCGACGCCGGCCTGGCCTCCGGGCTCTTCTCCACCGGCCGCTACGCCGGCAGCATCGTCGCGGCGCTCCTACTCGGCGCGCTGCTGGGCCACGGCAGCGAGCACGCCGCCACCCTCTTCGCGCTCACCACCGTGGCGGCCGTCGCCGCCGCGGCCCTCACGCTGCGCCTCCCGGCGCCGCACCCCGCCGTCTCCCCCGCCGCGTTCCTGCGCGCGGGATTCACCCGCCTGCGAACCGACCTGAGGTACGAACGATGATCGCGGAACCGTCCGCACACGTCCCGGCGCTGATGCTCGTCATCGAGGCCGGCGAGGCCGCCCGCTGCCGCATCGAGCGCGAGCTGCAGCGGCGCTACGGCGCCGACTACGCGATCGCCGTCGAGCGCACCGCGGCGGCGGGCCTCACGCACCTGGAGCAGGCCCGCACGGACGGCGTGCCGGTCGCGCTCGTGCTCGGCGACGACGCCGACGTCCTGGCCCATGTCCGCGCCCTCGCGCCATACGCCAAGCGCGGTTTGCTGATCGACTGGGGCGGCTGGGGCCGGCGCGCGACCGCCGACGCGGTCCTGCAGGCGATGGCGCTCGGGCACGTCGACTACTACGTGCTGCGCCCGTGGCGGTCGCCCGACGAGCTGTTTCACCGCACCGTCGCCGAGTTCCTGCACGAGTGGTCGCGGACCTCGGGCGAGGGCAAGGAGCTCTCGCTCGTCGCCGACCCCTGGTCGCCGCGTGGCCACCAGCTGCGCGACCTGCTGACCCGCAACGGCGTGCCGCACAGCTCCTACGACTCCGACTCGGCGAGCGGGCGGACGCTGCTGCGCACCGCCGCGCTGGCCGGAGAGGATCGCCCGGTGGTCGTCCGTTTCGACGGCCACGCCATGGTCGACCCGTCCAACGCCGAGCTCGCCGCCGCGTACGGCGTCAGCACCGACGTCGCCGGCGATCGCGACTTCGACGTGGTGATCGTCGGCGCCGGGCCCGGCGGACTCGCCGCGGCGGTCTCGGCGGCGTCGGAGGGGCTGCGCACGCTCGTAGTCGAGCGCGAGACGCTGGGCGGTCAGGCCGGCTCGAGCTCGCTGATCCGCAACTACCTCGGGTTCCCGCGCGGCGTCAGCGGCGGCGAGCTGGCCCAGCGGGCCTACCAGCAGGCGTGGGTCTTCGGCGCGCAGTTCGTCGTGATGCGCGAGGTCCTCGCGCTGCACGCCGGTCCCGACCGGCACGTGCTGGAGCTGTCGGACTGCTCGGAGGTCACCGCGGGCGCGGTCGTCCTGGCGCCCGGCGTCTCCTATCGGAGGCTCGGCGTCGAGGCGCTGGAGCGCTACGTGGGCGCGGGGCTCTACTACGGCGCGTCGGTCTCGGAGGCGCGTGCGATCGTGGACCGGCCCGTGCTCGTGGTCGGCGGCGGCAACTCGGCCGGCCAGGCGGCGATCCACCTCGCGCGGCACGCGTCGCACGTGTCGCTGATCGTGCGCGGCACGTCGCTGGCCGACAGCATGTCGGACTACCTCGTGCGGGTCATCGACGCCCACGACGGCATCGACGTGCGGCTGGAGTCGCGCGTGGTGGGCGGCGCCGGCGAGGACCGGCTCGAGCGCGTCACCGTCCGCGAGGACCGCACCGGCACCGAGTCCGACGAGGAGGTCGGCGGGCTGTTCGTGCTGGTCGGCGGCCACCCGCACACCGGCTGGCTGCCCGACGAGGTCGCCCGCGACCGGTGGGGCTACCTGCTCACCGGCCGCCACGCCGCCGAGGACGACACGATCCCGCTGCCGCTGCCGCTCGAGACCAGCGTGCCGGGCGTGTTCGCCGTCGGCGACGTCCGCAGCCGCTCGCCCAAGCGCGTGGCGTCCGCGGTCGGCGAGGGATCGGTCGTCGTGGGCCAGATCCACGAGCGGCTGTCGCCGGCGTTCGAGGCGACCAGGTGAACGTGAGTACCGGCTGGCGTTTCCGGACTCCGCCTTCGCGGGGAGCCTCCCGCCATGGAGATTCCCAAGGACAAGATCATCGAGCTGATCCGGCAGCGCGCCGGCGGCGAGAAGGCCGATCAGGCCAGCAGCGAGCTGCCCGACCAGGTCGACCCGGAGAAGCACGCCGACCTGCTCTCGAAGTTCGGCATCGACCCTCAGGACCTGCTCGGCGGCGGCGTCGGGAACGTGGCAGGCAAGCTCGGGCTGTAGGCGGGCGAGGCAAGACGGCAGCACGCGGACCGCTTGACGCGCGCTGCTCGACGGGCGTACCGTCGCGTCGCGGGTGCCTCGGGGCGCTCGCTCGCAGTTCGGGTTGTGGTCCGTCCGGGCCGGCGCGGTGCCTCGGCACGCGTTCGCCGCTCACGCGGGCCAGGCCCTCAAACGCGAGGAGCGCGAGCATGCGCATGTTGATGAAGGTGCAGATGCCGACGGGCGCCGGCAACGACGCGATCAAGGACGGCAGCCTGCCGCAGATCATGGCCTCGTCCCTCGAAGCGCTCAAGGCGGAGGCCGCCTACTTCACCGCCGAGCACGGGATGCGAACGGCGCTGATCATCTTCGACATGACCGACTCGAGCGACATCCCACCCGCGGCGGAGCCGTTCTTCCAGGGCCTGGACGCGAAGATCACGCTGTCGCCGGTCATGAACGCGCAGGAGATGCAGGCCGGCGTGGGCAAGTTCATGGCGATGGGTTGATCCAGGGCCTCGGCCTCCCGGGACCCGGGTCGGCCCAGTAGGTCCTCATGCGTTTCGGGTGATGCCGGCCAGGACGGGTTCGGTGAGTGTGTTCGACATGTGCAGCGTGCGCGACATGCCGATCGACCTCATGACGGCGGGGCGGCCCAGCGGCCCATGCGGCGGTCGAGCGCATGCGTCGTGAGCTCGGCGAGCACGGTTCCCACCAGCGCGCCGGCGACGACGTCGCCGGGGTAGTGGACGCCGGTGTGGACGCGCGAGTAGGCGACGAGGGCGGCCAGTGCGCGCAGCGGGATCGCCGCCGTCGGGAGCACATGGGCGACGCCGGTCGCGAAGGCGAACGCCGCAGCGGAGTGGCCCGACGGAAACGAGGTGGAGCCCGGCATGCGCACGTGACGGGTGACTGGGACCTGCGCGGTCACCCGGTCGGGGCGCCGGCGGCGGCCGAACGGCTTGAAGCCCAGGTTGACGACGGTCGCCGTCACCGCGACCGAGGCGAGGCCGCTCGTGGCGGCGCGCCGCCCTCGGCGACCACCGGCTGCCGCCAGGACGGCGGCCGATGCCAGCGACAGGCGGGAGTAGTCGGCGGCTTCGGAGAGCCGCATCATGGCGCGGTCGAGCGCGGGCGTCGGGGTCTGCGCGATCGCCGCGTAGAGGGCGACGTCAACCCGCTGGGCGTCATCCAGCCAGCGGGCAACTCGCGGCGGCGCAACGGGGTCGTCGGAAGGGAGATCCACGCATGAAGGATCCTATGACCGGACGGAGGACCGCGGCGATCGGGGCCCTGGTCCTCGGCTTGGGCGGGTTCGGGCTCGCGGTCGTCGTCGCGGTCCAGGAGTTCCCCCGCGGTCTGATCGCGCTCGCGTGCGTCGCCGTCGCTTGCGCTGCGGCCTGGTACGGCGTCCTGCGACGAGGCGCGGTCCGCGTCGCCGGCCTCTCGGTCGGGGTGATCGGGCTCGCCGCGGCGATCCTGCTGCTGCTGGGGGACCGCCTGCTCGAGCAGCTGCTGGTCGTCGCCGCGCTCGTGCTGAGCGCCGCGTGCGCGCGGGCGGCGTTCGTTGCCCACGCCCACCTCCCGGGCGTGCCGGCGCCTCGACATCCGGTGCTGTTCTTCAACCCCAAGTCCGGCGGCGGCAAGGCCGAGCGCTTCGCGCTCGCCGACGAAGCTCGGGCGCGCGGGATCGAGCCGATCGAGCTCGGTCCGCCGTGGGACCTCGAGCGGCTCGTGCGCGATGCGGTCGCCGGCGGCGCCGACGGGCTGGCGATGGCCGGCGGCGACGGCTCGCAGGCCGTCGTCGCCGCGATCGCCGCGGAACGCGATCTGCCCTACGCCTGCGTGCCAGCAGGCACGCGCAACCACTTCGCGCTCGACCTCGGCGTCGATCGAGACGACGTCGTCGGGGCGCTCGACGCCTTCGTCGACGGCGGCGAGCGCCGCGTGGACCTGGCGGACGTCAACGGGCGCGTCTTCGTCAACAACGTCTCGCTCGGTCTCTACGCCGACGCGGTCCAGCGCAAGGGCTACCGCGACGCCAAGCTCCGCACGCTGCTCGACACCGTGCCCGACCTGCTCGGCCCCGAGGCCACCGGGCTCGACCTGCGGTGGACGGGACCCGGCGGGCACGAGCACGGTTCGGGAGCCGCGATCCTGGTCTCCAACAACCGCTACCGGCTGGGCCGCGCGGTCGGGTCGGGCACACGCCCGCTGATCGACGACGGCCGGCTCGGGATCACGATCGCGGGCGCTCCGAGCGGGCGCGGCGACGGCGGACGCCTGCCGCAGCGGCCGTGGCGCGAGTGGACCGCACCGGTCTTCGAGGTCGACGCCAACCATTCGGTGCCCGCCGGCATCGACGGCGAGGCGGCGACGCTGGAGCCGCCCCTGCGCTTCCACATCCGCCCCGGCGTCCTGCGCGTGCGCATCGCGCGTGCACACCCCGGCGCCTCGCCGTCGGCGATGCTCCCCGAGAGCATGGGGCAGAGCGCCTGGGCGCTGGCCCGGATCGCCGCCGGACGCGATCCCGTGCCCGCCGCGCACGGCGAGCCGATGGCCACGCTGCCCACCAAACCCACGACGACGGAGAGCCCATGGACATCTTCGAGGTAGAGCAGAAGGAGCGCCTCACCCGCGAGGAGGTCGCAGCGCGGCTGCGCAAC
>DASYLT010000089.1:0-11018 GCA_036009425.1 Baekduia sp.
ACCGTCCTGCTGGTCACCAGCGGCCGCGGCGACGGCGGGCGCGCGCAGACGTCCGGGTCGACGACCCCGGCCGCGCCCGCGACCGGGACAGCGCGCGCGGCGAAGGCCGCCGCCGTCGACCCCCGGCCCAACTCCATCGCCTACGCGCGCGGGCGGGTATGGGTCACCAGCGTGCGCACCGGCCGGCTGATCGGCCTGCCGGCCGACGGCGAGGGCGCTCGGCGCTCCATCAAGCTCCCGTGGTCCAGCGGCACGACGAGCGTCGCCGCGGGGTTCGGGTCGCTCTGGGTCACCAACGGCAGGCAGAGCCGGCTCGTCCGGATCGACCCCGTCAGCGGCAAGGTCCAGGGCGACCGCCTGCTCGGCGACGGCGAGGCGGACGTGGTCACCGCCGGCGAGGGCGCGGTCTGGGTCGGGCGGCGGGCGATCAAGTCGACCGATCCGCCGTCGTCGATCATCAAGGTCCTGCCGGGCGGCGGCGAGACGAAGGTCATCCCGTTCGGTCAGGAGGGCATCGGCGACATCGCGGTCGGCGGCGGCTATGTCTGGGTGCCCAACCGGCGCCGCAACCGGCTGAGCCGCGTCGACCCGAAGTCGGGCGAGCGCAAGAGCTCGACGATCGGCCTGGGCCGCCACCGCGTGGCGTTCGGGGAGAACCAGGTGTGGGTCACGAACTTCGACGACGGCACGGTCCTGCAGAACAACCGGTCGCTGACCAACGGCATCTTCAACCCGCTCAACGTCCGCGGCCCGCTCGGCGTCGCCGTCTCCCAGCACACGGTCTGGGTTGCCAGCAACCTCGACGACACCGTGGTCCGCCTCAACGCCCGGACCGGCAAGCCGGTCGGCGACCCGATCCCGGTCGGGCGCAACCCGTTCGCGATCGTCGCCCACGGCAACAGCGCGTGGGTGACCAACCTGGGCAGCGCGTCGGTGACGCGGATCGAGCTGGGTGGCGGGTGAACCGTGCCCTGCAGGGTTGGCGCTCAGCGCGAATGTTGGTGGTGCCGTGGGACGTGGTCCGGGGCAGTGACAGGGAAGTTGGCGGTGGCTCGGGCGCGGCCGGTCTGCCGCGGGCGCCGGAGACGGGGTCGTTCGGGCATGAACGGAGGTGACCTCGGACCAACTGGGCAGACCGTTGACGTGGGCCTGTCTGTGGACGCCCCGCGTCCGCCAACGGGCCCACCCCGCGCGTTGGCGGGAGACCGTTGACGGTGGGCCTGTCCGCGGACGTCCCGCGTCCGCCAACGGGCCCACCCCGGTGGGCGCCACGAACGCGGGCACCGAGAACCCCTACAGATCCCGCTGCGTCAGCATCCCGCGCTGGAACGCCTCGGCCACCAGCCGCGAGCGCTTCTGGTTCTGGGGCAGCGACTCGATGCCGAACTTCTGGAAGAGCGACCGGAGGTGGGCCTTGACCGCGTCCACGCTGAGGTGCAGCTGCTCGGCGATCTCCTGGTTGGTGGCCGGCGTCGCGAACTCGGCCTGCTTGTAGGGGCGCGCCAGCGCGACGAGCACCGAGCGCTGCGTCGGCGGCAGGTCGCCCAGCGCCACCGGCTCCCCGGCCACGACGGTGTGCTCGGAGGTCTCCTCGGAGTCCGGCCGGCGGTAGCCGAGCGTCGTGCGGCCGATGCGGACGACGTCGCCGTCGCGCAACCGCGCGCGGCCCGAGATGCGCGTGCCGTTGACGAACGTCCCGTTGCGCGAGAGGCCGTCGTCGACGACGGTCCACTCCCCCGCGATGCACTCCAGCTCGGCGTGCAGCCGGCTGACCTCGGTATCCCACGGCAGCGGGACGTCGTTGGTCTCGCCGCGGCCGACGCTGAGGCGCTCCCCGGACAGGCGCAGCAGCTGCTGGCGCCCGGCGCCGTCGCGCAGGACGAGGTACGGGTCGCCGGCGCGCTCGGCGCTCAGGCGCTCCTGCAGCTCGGCCGGCGATGCGGCGTGGGCGGCGAGCGGAGAGTCCTCGGACACGGCCCAGCAGGTTAGCCCTAGGTGTGGATCCATCTCACCTGGGGTGTGGAAGCCGTAGCCCCGGGGTCGCTGGCGCGACACGCCCGTCGCGGCGACCATGATGGGCATGAACCCGGTCCTCACCTCCCCCTCCAAGGCGCGTGCCCCGCGCGCCGGCTCGGCCACCGACGAGGCCCTCGTCGCCGCGGTCCGTGCAGGCTCGGATGCCGCCTTCTCCGCCATCGTCCGCCGCTACGAGCCGCAGCTGACGGCCTACGCCCGCCAGGTGCTCGGCGGCCGCCACCACGACGCGGAGGAGTGCGTCCAGGACGCCTTCGTCCGCGGCCTGCGCTCGATGCAGAACAACGACGCCGAGATCGCGCTGCGCCCGTGGCTGCACGCGATCGTCCGCAACCGCTGCCTCGACCAGCTGCGCAAGCCCAACCGCACGACCGACCTCGACCCGCACGAGGCCGTGCTGGCCGACCGCGGCCCGGGCCCGGTCTCGATGATCGCCGGCCGCGAGCGCCTCGACGAGGTCGTCGGGGGCGTCGAGGCCCTCCCCGAGCGCCAGCGCCGCGCGCTGGTCATGCACGAGCTCGAGGATCGCTCCCACTCGCACATCGGCCGCGTGCTCGGCGTGTCGGCCGGCGCCAGCAAGGCGCTGGTCTGCCGCGCCCGCGCGGGCGTCGCCCAGGCCGTGGGCCGCCAGGCCGCGGCCTGAGCGCCCCACGCACGCGTGGGACAGCCCCGACCCCGCGCGCACGGCGACAGTCCCCATCCGGATGGGTGGGACCGTCCCCTGCCGGAACGGCAGGCGCTCGGGTTAGAGTTGGTGGGGATGAGCACCGTGCGGGCCGTCGAGTCCCCAGCCGCTCCGCGGCACGACCCCGACGCTCCCGAGCCACCGGCCGCTCGCGGCCCGGCGCCGTGGCTCCTGCTCGCCGCGCTCTACGTCGTGGCGGCCGGCCTGTACAGCGCGCTGGCGCTGCACTCCCCGCTCCCGGTGCTCTTCCCCGACGAGTTCCGCTACTCGCACCTCGCACGCTCGCTGGCCGACGGCCAGGGCTTCGACTGGCGCGGCGAGCACGTCGGCCAGTCCGCCGCGTTGTACGTGTACTTCATCACGCCGGCGTGGGCCCTCTTCCAGTCGACCGTCGACGCCTACCACGCGTCCAAGGTGCTGGGCACGCTGGCGCTGTGCGCCCAGATCGTTCCCGTGTGGCTGCTGGCGCGCGAGCTCGTCGGCCCGCGGCTGGCGCTGATCCCCGCGGTGCTCTCGGTCCTCGGCACGTGGATGCTCACCAGCGCCGAGACGGTGACCGAGGTGCTCGCCTTCCCGCTGGCGACCGGCGCGCTGTGCGTCGCGGTGATGGCGCTGCGGCGCCCCGGCAGCCGCCTCGGGTGGGTCGCCCTCGCGCTGCTGGTGCTCGCCACGTGGGCGCGCATCCAGCTTGCGGTGCTCGTCCCCGCGCTGCTGATCGCCTTCCTCCTCGACGCGCTGCGCGATCCCGAGCAGCGCCGCGCCCGGCTGCTGGCCCATCGCCCCTATCTGCTGACCATGGGCGTCGCGTTCCTGGGACTGGCGATCATCGCGCTCGCGGCGCCGTCGGTTACCGGCGACTACTCCGGCTACTTCGACCTGCGCCCCGAGTTCGGCCAGATCCTGTCGAAGACCGGGCTGCAGCTGCTCGAGCTGGTCGCGCTCGGCGCGTTCGCGCCGGTGCTGCTGGCCGCCGGCGCCGTAGTGTCCCCGCGGGCGTGGCGCGACAACGCCACCGGCCCGCTGCTGGCGGTCTTCTGGCCCGCGGCACTGGCGACCGCGGTGCAGAGCGGCTTCTTCCTCGCCGGCTATCCGCCGGCGGTCTCGGGGATCGGCCGCTACGTCACCTACGCGGTCCCGCTGGCCCTCATCCTGGCGACCGTCCTGATGGTCCGCCCGCGCCTGATGACGCGTCCCGCGCTGATCCTCGCCGGCCTCCTCGCGCTCACCCTGCTGGCGCGGCCGGCGGTGCACGAGATGGGCGAAGAGCGATCGACCTGGTCGACCGTGTACCGGCTGCAGCAGCTGTTCGGCGGCAGCGAGGGGCTCCTGCTCGCGCTCACCGCCCTGGCGCTGGTCGCCGTCGCCGCGGTGCTGATCCGGCGCGCCGGCGACCCGGCACGGGCCGCGCTCGTCTTCGCCGCCGTGATCGGTGCCGTGCTGGTCGTCCAGTCGCAGGCCAGCTGGTGGCAGATGACGCGCACCGGCGACGCGCTGCGGAGCGTGATGCCCGCCGACCTCGAATGGGTCGACCACCATGCCAGCGGCCCGGTCGCGCTGCTCGGGGTCACCCAGAACGCGCCGCAGTTCGACGACATCGACTTCTTCAACCGCAAGCTCACGCAGACCTTCGTGCCGGTCGCCGGCCTGACGGGGCGTCGCGTCGAGGGCAAGCAGTGCTCGTTCCGGTTCGCCCTGTCGGGGCAGCTGCAGCTCCAGCCGGGCTGCGGCCCGACACCCCATCGCTTCCTCATCAACGACCCGTCGGCGCGGCTGACGTTCCGCGACGAGATCGCCTCGGCCAGCGACCCGAACGTGGGCCGGATCGTCGAGGTGGCGCCGGCGGCGATGCCCCGGGCCCAGTCGCTGGTCGTCCTGCCGTGTCCGCGGCAGACGCCGGGCTTCCGTCCCGACCGCCCCGACATCGTGCCGACGTCCGCGCCGATCACCTGCCGTCCCGCGCTGACCGGGGCGCTATGGCTCGATGCTCGCGCGACCGTGCAGGTGCGCTACCGCGGCGGACCCGCCGCCCAGACCGTCACGGTGGGCACGCGGACCTACGCCATCCCCGCCGGCCGCGACAGCACCGTGTCGTTCGCCGCCCCGACGGGCTACTCGCAGTTCACCGCGCAGCAGGACTGGACCTCCAGCGCCGGGACTCCCAAGGTGCTGTCGGTCTCGCTCGTGCGCGGCGGAACGACCACGAAGCTGGCCTGAGGCGGGTCGGCCGCCACGAGCGTGCGCACCGTCGGGCACGTCTTCGGCTACGGCTCCTTGGTCACCACGGCAGGGCGGCCGGCGGCGCTGCGCGACCATCGGCGCGTCTGGGGCGTGGCGATGGACAACCGCGTCGCGCTGCCCGGGTACAAGGTCTACGAGGAGCCCGACGGCACCCGGCCGGCGGCGGCGATCGCCTTCCTGGACCTCGAGCCCGCTCGGGGCACCGCGGTCAACGGCGGGCTGCTGCCCGTCGACGAGCACGCCCTCGCCGCGCTCGACGCGCGCGAGCGCCAGTACCGGCGCGTGGAGGTGAGCGAGGGCATCGACCCGCCGCCGGCCGCCGGCGACCGACCCGTCTGGACCTACGTGGGGCGCGACGAGGGCCGCCGGCGCGTGGCCGACGGCCGCCGGGGCGCCGGCGTGGTCCTGGTGCAGCGCGCCTACGTCGACCTCGTGGAGGCCGCGTTCGCGCGGCTCGGCGACGACGCGCTGCGCGACTACCGGGCCAGCACCGAGCCGCCGCCGTTCGCGGTGGCCGAGCTCGCGCGGATCGACCTGCCCGCCTGACCCGGCCTACGCGGCGCCGGCGGGCTCGGCGCTCTCCGCAGCCCGCTCCCGTGCCTCCTCGACCAGCGCGGCGATCAGCCGGCTGGTCTCGTCGACCTCGGGATGCCACTGCACGCCCAGCACGAAGCGACGGTCGGGCAGCTCGATGGCCTCGGGGAGGTCGTCGAGCACCGAGTGCCCGGTGACGACGAGTCCCTCGCCGACGGTGTCGACGCCCTGGTGGTGGTGGCTCAGCGTGCGATGCGACTCCTCGCCGGCGGCGCGCGCGGCGAGCGACGTCGCGTCCAGGCGGACGAGGTGGTCGTTGCCGTCGAAGCTGCCCGCCGTCCGGCGGTGGTCCTCGTGGCCATGGCTCTCGGGCAGGTGCTGCAGCAGCGTTCCGCCGCGGGCGACGTTGAGCACCTGCATGCCGCGGCAGATCCCGAGGAACGGGAGGTCGCGCTGCACCGCGCGCGAGGCCAGCGCCAGCTCGAACGCGTCGCGCTCGGGGTTGACGCCGAGCGTCTCGCGGTGGGGCTCGGCGCCGTAGGCGGCCGGGTCGACGTCGGAGCCGCCGGCGAGGATCAGTCCGTCGAGCAGGTCCAGCAGCTCGTCGGGGTGCTCGATCGCGCGCCGGTCGGGCGGCAGCAGCAGGGCGATGCCGCCCGCGCGCTGCACGGCGTCGGCGTACTCGCGCGGCAGCAGGTGGGCCGGCGTGTCCCATGCGCCATACCGTGCGCGCTCGACCGCGGCGCAGAGTCCGATGACTGGTCTGTCGGCCATACCTTCACGGTAACGCGGCCGGGCGACGGTGCGGGGGCGCGACGATCCCCTTGGTCCCGTAGGTCGCGCCCATAGGATCACGCCCCATGACCGAGCGCGCGACCGTCAACGTCCACCGGCGCGGCGGCGCCGCGACCATCGAGCTGTCGCGGCCGGAGTCGATGAACGCGTGGAACAAGCAGCTCGGCCTGGACCTGCGCGCCGCCGTCGAGGAGGTCGCCGAGGACGACGGCGTGCGCGCCGTCTGCATCACGGGCGCGGGCCGCGGGTTCTCGTCCGGCGCCGACCTCAAGGACCTCGGCGACGAGGAGCTCACCCCAGAGGGCCGGCCCGACGTCCACCACGCGCTGATGGAGCGCTACCACCCGATCATCATGGGCGTGCGCGCGATGCCCAAGCCCGTCGTGGCCGCCGTCAACGGCCCCGCCGTCGGCATCGGCCTGTCGCTCGCCCTCGCCGCCGACCTCGTCCTCGCCAAGGAGTCGGCCTACTTCCTGCTGGCGTTCGTGAACATCGGCCTGGCGCCCGACGGCGGCTCGTCGCTCTTCGTCCCCGAGCGCATCGGGTTCACCCGGGCCGCCGAGATGGCGATGCTCGGCGAGCGCGTCGGCGCCCGGCAGGCCGCCGAGTGGGGGCTGATCAACCGCGCCGTCCCCGACGCGTCGTTCCAGACCGAGGTCGACGCGCTCATGGATCGCCTGGCGACCGGAGCCACGGGCGCCCACGCGGGCATCAAGCGGCAGCTGAACGCATGGCTGTTCACCGGGATGGAGGACCAGCTGGCGCTCGAGGCCGGCGTGCAGCGGGACATGACCCACAGCGACGACTTCGTCGAGGGCGTCACCGCGTTCCTGCAGAAGCGCCCGGCGCAGTTCCAGGGCCGATGACCGTCCGGCATGCGACATCGAACACCCGTACGGTGCCGAACCGAG
Source organism: Baekduia sp. (assembly GCA_036009425.1). Taxonomy (GTDB): domain Bacteria; phylum Actinomycetota; class Thermoleophilia; order Solirubrobacterales; family Solirubrobacteraceae; genus Baekduia. Next base: position 7,198 of record DASYLT010000089.1, read on the forward strand.
TCCGCCCGCGCCTGCCCCCGTCGGCCGGCGGCCGTCTCGGGCCGGTTCATGAATAGAATCCCCGCCGCCTTGGACACCTCCCGCCTTCGCAACCTCATGACTTCGCGCCGCGCACTCAAGACACCTTCCGCCGGGGACACCGTGATGGCCTCTCGCATGTCACGCCGACTGCTCCTCACGCTGCTGGTGGTCGTGGCGGGCGCCCTGCTGCTGGCCCCGATCGCCTCGGCCGATCTGTTCTCTCCCGAGTCGGGCGGCTCGAAGAACGCCGACGACATCGACTGGCTCTACAAGGCGACGTTCGCCATCGCGCTGATCGTGTTCATCGGCGTCGAGGGCGTGCTGATCTACTCGGTCGTCAAGTTCAAGGCGCGCAAGGGCGCGGTGGCCGCGCAGATCCGCGGCAACACGCGGCTGGAGATCGGCTGGACCGTCGGCGCAGCCGTCATCCTCGTCGTGCTCGCGACGCTGACGTTCATCAAGCTCGACGACATCCGCAACCCGCCCGACAGCTCGCCCGACGGCCTACAGGTGGCCGACACGAGCCGCCGCCTGCCGCCCAACGGCAAGTCACTGAACATCTGCGTCAACGGCCAGCAGTACATCTGGCGCTACACCTACGCCGCGGACTGCAAGTCGGGCAAGAACCTCGGTGCGCCGTTCTCCTACGAGGAGATGGTCGTCCCGGTCAACACGACCGTGACCCTCGACATCGAGGCCCAGGACGTGGCGCACTCCTGGTGGATCCCCAAGCTCGGCGGCAAGTTCGACGCCATCCCGGGCTACACGAACCACACCTGGTTCAAGGTCCCGGGCAAGTTCGCCACCAAGCCGGGCGGCACCGTCTTCTTCGGACAGTGCGCCGAGCTCTGCGGCCGCAACCACGCCAACATGACCGCCCGCGTGCGCGCCGTGTCGGTCGACGAGTACCAGGCCTGGCTCGAGCAGCGCAAGACCGACATCAAGGCCGCCGAGCAGGCGGCAGCGCAGCAGCGCAAGCAGCTCGAGGGCTCGACCGCCAACAGCAACCCGGCCGGGCCGGCCGCTCCGGGCCAGAACCCGGCGCGTCCCACGGACGCCTCCTCCACCCAGAACCCGTAGTCCCGAGGACCTGACTGACTCGCATGGCCGCCACCGTCGAAGCTCCCACCACCCCCAGCGTCGCGCCGCTCCCGCAGGGCGTCGCGCACCGGATCGATCCCGCCCCCACCGGCTGGACGTCGTGGGCCACCACCACCGACCACAAGCGCATCGGGATCATGTACCTGGTCCTGACGTTCGGGTTCTTCATCCTGGGCGGCGTCGAGGCGCTGCTCATCCGCCTGCAGCTCGCGGTCCCCAACAACGACCTGCTGACGCCGCAGACCTACAACGCGCTGTTCACGATGCACGGGACGACGATGATCTTCCTGTTCGTCGTGCCGGTCATGGCCGGGTTCGGCAACTACTTCGTGCCGTTGATGATCGGCGCGCGCGACATGGCGTTCCCGAAGCTCAACGCCCTGTCGTTCTGGCTGCTGGCCGCGGGCGGCATCGTCTTCTACGTGTCGCTGTTCTTCAGCCCGCCCGAGTGCGGCTGGACGTGCTACGCGCCGCTCAACGAGACCGCGTACCTGCCCTCCGGCGGCGTCGACGCCTGGATCTTCCTCATCCACCTCACGGGCCTGAGCTCGCTGGTGGGCGCGATCAACTTCTACGTGACGATCGCCAACATGCGCGCGCCCGGCATGGGCTGGGGCCGCCTGCCGCTGTTCGTGTGGACGATCCTGACCTACGCGGTGCTGCTCATCCTCGCGCTGCCGGTCATCGCGGGGGCGGTCACGCTCCTGCTGACCGACCGCCACTTCGGCACGCACTTCTTCGACGCCACCAACGGCGGCTCGCCGCTGCTGTGGCAGCACCTCTTCTGGTTCTTCGGGCACCCCGAGGTGTACATCATGGTGCTGCCGGGCTTCGGCATCATCTCCGAGGTCCTCCCGGTCTTCGCCCGCAAGCCGATCTTCGGCTACAAGGCGATCGCCGCCGCGACGCTGGTCATCGCGTTCCTCGGCCTGCTCGTGTGGGCCCACCACATGTTCACGACGCCGAGCCCGTCGCTGGTGCTCATCTTCTTCATGATGAGCTCCTTCCTCATCGCGGTGCCGACGGGCGTCAAGATCTTCAACTGGATCGCCACGCTGTGGCGCGGCACGATCGAGTACACGACGTCGCTGCTGTTCGCCGTCGGCTTCATCGGGACGTTCCTGATCGGCGGCATCACCGGCATCTTCGTCGCCGTCTTCCCCGTCGACTGGCAGCTGCACGACACCTACTTCATCGTCGCGCACTTCCACTACGTCCTCATGGGCGGCGCGGTCTTCGCGATCTTCTCGGGCCTCTACTACTGGTTCCCCAAGATGTCGGGACGGCTGCTGGGCGAGGGGCTGGGCAAGACCAGCTTCTGGCTCATGCTCATCGGCTTCCACACCACCTTCCTCGTGCAGCACTCCGCGGGTATGGAGGGCATGCCGCGACGGATCTACGAGTACTCCGACATCAGGGACCTCGCCGTCCTGAACATGATCTCGACGATCGGCGCGTTCATCCTCGGCCTCGGGATCCTGGTCACCGCGATCAACGTGCTGATCTCGGTCAAGCGCGGCCCGATCGCCGGCCCCGACCCCTGGAAGGCGAACACGCTCGAGTGGTTCACGACGTCGCCGCCGCCGGTCAACAACTTCGACTCGGTCCCCCGCATCCGCTCGGTGGAGCCGATGAAGGACATCCGCCGCCAGGTGCTCGCCCAGACCGGCGGCACCGAGGCTGCGGCCGCCCCGACGTCCGTCGAGGCCGGTCGCCTCTCGGCGCACGGCGGCGGCGAGCACTAGGGCCGAGCGGTAGGCTCGCCAATCGCCATGGAGGCGTCCCCCGCACCCGTTGCCGCACTGCCGGCGTCCGGCGTCCGTCAGGTCGCCGCCGACCTCCTTGCGCTGACCAAGCCCAAGGTCCAGTCGCTGCTGCTGCTGACGACGGTGACCACCATGCTCGTGGCGGGCACGCCGTCGGTGTGGCTGATCCTGGCGACCTGCATCGGCGGCTACCTGTCGGCGGGTGGCGCCGGCGCGGTCAACCACTGGTACGACCGCGACATCGACGCCCAGATGGCGCGGACGGCCACCCGGCCGATCCCGGCCGGGCGCCTGGCCCCGGCGACGGCGCTGTGGTTCGGCATCGGGCTGGCCATCCTGTCCTTCGTCTGGCTTACGCTGACGACCAACGTCCTCGCGGCGTCGCTCTCGTTCTCGGGCTTCCTCGGCTACACGCTGATGTACACCGTGTGGCTCAAGCGCCGCACCTGGCAGAACATCATCTGGGGCGGCGCCGCCGGTGCCGTGCCGCCGCTCGTCGGCTGGGCCGCCGTCACCGGCGGGCTCACGGGGCTGCCGATCTACCTCTTCGCCATCGTCTTCTTCTGGACGCCGCCGCACTTCTGGGCGCTGTCGCTGCTCATGAAGGACGAGTACGCCAAGGTCGGCGTGCCGATGCTGCCGGTCGTGCGCGGCGAGGACGAGACGCGCCGCCAGATCGTGCTCTACAGCGTCCTGCTCTACGCCGTCACGCAGTTGCCGTTCTGCGGTGGCGGCGGGCTCGATGCCGTCTACCTGCTCGCGTCGCTGGCTCTCGGGGTCGTGTTCGTCGGTCTCGCCGTGCTGCTGCAGCGCCAGGCCACCCGCAAGGCCGCGCTGCGCCTGTACCTGTTCTCGCTCCTCTACCTCGCGCTGCTGTTCGTCGCGATGGTGGCGGACGTCAAGCTGTAACCCCGTCTGGGAGAATCCACGCCG
>DASYLT010000090.1:0-31728 GCA_036009425.1 Baekduia sp.
CGCAGCCCATCCATCGCGTGCGGCGTTCCGGCCGCCTCGGGTCCGTTGATGCCGTCCGACGGCTGACCGACATAGGTGACCTGGCGTCCGTTGAAGTGCTCGAGGTACTGCCCGAGGGTGTGGAGGTAGAAGTCCGTGTGGCCGTCGGCGGCGTCGTACTGGTCCTCCCACCCGTCGGCGAGGATCCCGCTGTGGACGTAGCGCAGATGCGCGGTGCCGCCATCGCGCGCCTCGATCGCGTAGTCGAGGGCGTTGAAGGTCCCGTCCGGCGACTCCATGCGGATCACCAGGCGGTGCGGCGGGTCCCAGGTGGAGACCGGCGCCCCCTCGGGCGGCGCGGCGCCGGCGGGGATCTCCATCCCCGTCGGGAACATCCAGGCCGCGGTATCGGCGGTGATCGCGGTCCAGACGTCGTCGGGGGCGGCCGGCAGATCGACCTCGCGGGTGATCTCGAAGGCACGGCTCATGACTGGGTCTCCTTGTTGGTGGTGATGGTCGGATGCAGTGCGACGACGAACCGGTGCGGACGCCCGCCGGGGGCGGCCTCGTCGTGGTACTTCGCGACGAGGCCGTTGACCGCGTCGGCCAGCTCGACGGCGAACGCGGCCCGGTCCTTGGCGGACGCGAACCGCACCTCGCTGTCGATCCCGAGCGTGGCCAGCGGCTTGCCGGCCACGCTCGAGCCGGTGATGAGCTCACCCACCTCGCGGACCATGCGCCCAGCGACCGCGAGCAGCCAGCGCGCAGAGCGCTGGTCCGGCTGACGCGACGGATCGGGCGCAACCGCCGACAGGGCGGTCGGCGAGATCACGTAGGAGGCGGCGGTCGCCTGGAGCACGCGCTCGGTGCAGTTGCCCTTGCGGCGCTCCTCGACGAGGTCCACCAGGCCATGACGCTCGAGCGCCCGCAGGTGGTAGTTCACCTTCTGCCGGGTGAGCCCGACGCGCGCCGCCAGCGTGCTGGCGGATCCCGGCTCGGCCAGCTCGGCCAGCAGGCGGGAACGGATCGGATCGAGCGACGCCTCGGCGGCGGCGGGATCGTCGATGACGGCGACGTCGTGCACGAGAGCAATCTCTCACCGACAACTATTTTTGTCAAGGGCGTTTGTGTTGTCGGTGCTGCGTGGCGTCGTGGCGCTCAGCGCGGGCGCTCATCGTGCTGCGGTGCGTGGCTCGTCGGCAATGACGGCGAGGTGCCGTGCCGGCGTGGTCGGTCTGCCGTGGGCGCGGGGCGCAACGCCGGCGCCACGCGGCGAGACGCATCTGGCCGTTGCATCTCGGGGTCCAGATGCGTTTGGCCGCGGAGCGACACCGGCGCCGGGGGCGAGACGCATCTGGACGTTGCATCTCGGGGTCCAGGTGCGTTTCGACCTCGAGCGAGGACGGATGGCACTTAGGGGTCGATATGCGACCCCGGGGTGCCATCCGTCTCCGAGCACAGACGATTCGTGCCCGAACGACCCCGCCCCACGCCCGCGGAGGACACCCGGCGGCCGCGCCCGACACCAACCTCCCTGTCAGTGCCGACGAACCACGCGACGCACCACGACCAGCGCCAGCGCTGAGCGCCAATGACCCTCAGCGCACCAGCGTCCCCGCCGCCGTCGCCCACGCCCGCACACCCGCGCCGCGCAGGCGCTCCATCCGCCCACCGTCCGCCGCCCCGTCATCCTCCGCCACTCGCGCCAGCCCCGCCGAGATCCCCAGCACGAACAGCCCACAGAACACCAACATCAGCAGCGCGCTCGGCGTCCACAGCCAGCCCGGCACGTAGTCGCGGCGCTCGGTCTGCATGGCGTCCACGTCGGAGACGAACGTCGCGGTGAAGTGCGCCGGGCGCACGACTCCAGGCGTCGGGATGCTCGGCTCGCGCGGCAGGTGCAAGGGCAGGGCCACGAACGCCCGGCCACTCTGCATGCGCAGGTTGGTCTTGAAGTCGCCGTACAGCGGCACGGGGCCGTTGGTGCGCCAGACGCCGGGCGCCACCTCGTGCATCCGCTCCACGACGCGGCGGCCGCCCTGCCACGCCAGCACCGACAGCAGCTCCGCGTGCCGCGCCCGATCCTGTTCGGAGAAGCGCGCGGTGACGATCGCCTGGCGATGGGTCCCGTCGCCGTCTGGCGCAGGCGTCAACTGGACCGTCGCGGTCAGGTCGCTCGGGTTGCGGATGATCAGCGCGTTCGCGCCCAGCGCCAGGAGGACCGCCGCGGCCGCGTAGCCGACCCGACGCCGCACGGCCCGCACGGGCAGCTCGCGGCGCAGACCCGAGCCCAGCAGCGCGCCCAGCGCGCCGCCCGCGATCCCGGCCAGCAGGGCGGTCGGGATGCCCTCGGCCAGGAGCGATGGGGTCCACGGCGTCGGGCTCCAGACGTGCGTCCACGCGTACTCGGCGGCGAAGCCGAGCGTGCCGCAGAGCGCGCCCGCCAGCACGCCGAAGCGCAGCGCGGCACCCTGCGGGCGCACGACGAGCGCCAGCCCCTCCACCGCCGCCGCCTCGACGACGAACAGCGGCATCGAGGGCACGGAGCGCCCGAGGATCCAGACGCCGACCTCGACGAGGCCGCGCATCGCGAGGTAGGTCGCCACGACGCGCAGCGCGCCGCCGCGGCCCAGGACGATCCGGCCGGTCGTCAGCGCCAGGCCGCCCGCCAGCGCGAGCAGCAGCGGATGCCAGACCACGCGGAACTGCGGGATGCCCCAGTCGAACTCGGTCGCCCAGAACGCGATCGCGAAGAGCAGTGCCGACGGCAGCAGGGTGCGGACGATCTGCTCGGCGAGCGAGACCGTCTGCGGGCCGAGCGGAGGTGCCGGCGCGTGCGACGGCTCGGCGTCGGCGCGGCGGGCGCGGCGCGCCTCCAAGGACAGGACCGCGAGCACCGGCACCGAGAGGATCGCGCCGTTGATCATCACCAGGTGCGTCGGGCCCCAGAGCGTCACGTCCTGGCCGAACATGCGGTGCCAGAAGTCGTCCAGTGGGAAGCCCGTCAGCGCGAACGCGCCGCAGGCGATCAGCAGCGCGCCGCCGACGGGCACCGTCAGGCCGGCCGCACCCGGCAGCGTCAGCGCGACCGGTGAGGGCCGCTCGGCGCGCTCGTGCAGCGCGCAGGACACCAGGCCCGCGGCGAACACGCCGTACAGCGCGAAGAGGATGAAGTAGTGCGCGGGGTTGGCGAGCGGCCCAGGATCGCGGCCGACGTCGATGTGCAGCGAGATGTCCCAGAACACGCCGAACGCGCCGGAGGCCAGGGCGACCGTGCCGATCAGGAAGGGCATCGCCGCCCAGGGCTCCATGCCCAGCAGGCGGGCGCTCAGCGCGCCGCCGCGCGTCAGCAGCGTTGACCGTCCGCTGCGGTGTCGCATGATCAGCGTCAGCAGCACCGCGGTGGTGAGCGCGGCGAAGATCGACGCGATGAAGACCTGCTGCAGGGGAGCGCCCGCGGAGGGCGTGTCGGCGGCGGCGAGGAGCATGGCCGCGAAATGTACACGACTGTACGTACAGTTGTGTACATCCGCTTGCCGCGCCGTCTGACACTCTCGAAGCAGCCATGAGCACCCCCGCCCGCCGCATGTCCGCGCAGCAGCGCCGCGACCAGCTCCTGGACGTCCTCTCGACGCTCGTGCTGCGCGAGGGCTACGGCGCCGTGTCGATCGACCGCGTCTCCCGCGAGGCCCAGATCGCCCGCACGGTGATCTACTCGCACTTCGGCAACCTCGAGGGCTTCCTGCACGCCCTGATCGAGCGCACGGAGCAGCGCGCCGTCGGCCAGATCCGCGCGGTCATCCCCGACATCGACTTCGAGGAGGACCCCGACACCGTCCTCATCGAGGCGCTGCGCAGCTTCCTGACGATGGTCCGCGACGAGCCGGAGACCTGGCGCCTGGCCCTCTTCCCCGTCGAGGGCGCGCCGCCCGAGCTCCGCGAGACGCTCACGCGCGTCCGCGCCGGCCTCGTCGCCCTGCTGCAGCCCGTCGCGGCCAACGGCATCGAGCGGCGCGGCGGCCCGCGGGGCCTCGACACCGAGCTGTTCTCCCGCCTGCTGATCGGGTTCGGTGAAGAGGGCGCGAAACTCGTGCTGAGCGATCCCGAGCGGTTCAGCCCCGAACGGATGGCGGACTTCACCGCGACGATCATGGGCTCGGTTCAGCGCGGTTGAGGGTAGGTCTGCGTCCATGAGCAAGCTCAAGGGTCAGGTCGTCCTCATCACCGGCGGCGCGCGCGGCGTCGGCGCCGAGACCGCACGCCGGCTGGTCCGGCGGGGCGCCAGGGTCGTCCTCGTCGACCTGGATCGCGCGCCGCTGGCCGCGCTGGAGGCCGAGCTCGGCGCCAGCGCCACCTCGATCGTCGGCGACGTCTGCAGCCTCGAGCAGATGGAGGCCGCCGTCGCCCACGGCATCGCGACCTTCGGCCGCCTCGACGTCGTCATGGCCAACGCCGGCATCGCCAGCTACGGCTCGGTCCTGGCCGTCGACCCCGCGACCTTCCGCCGGGTCGTCGACGTCAACCTCAACGGCGTCTTCCACACCGTCCGCGCGGCGCTGCCGCAGCTCATCGAACGCAAGGGCTATGTGTTGGTCGTGTCGTCGCGGGCCGCCTACGCGGCCGCGCCCGGCCTGGTCGCCTACAACGCGTCCAAGGCGGGCGCCGAGCACTTCGCCAACGCGCTGCGCGCCGAGGTCGCCTACCTCGGCGTCGACGTGGGCAGCGCCCACATGTCGTGGATCGACACCCCCATGGTCCAGGACGCCAAGCAGGACCTCACCGCCTTCCAGAAGATGCTCGACGCGCTGCCCGGCCCCCTCGGCAACACGACGTCGGTGGCCAAGTGCGCCGACGCGTTCGCCGACGGCATCGCCAAGCGCCGCACCCGGATCAACGTGCCGCGCTGGGTCAACGTCATCCGCTGGCTCAAGCCGGCGCTGACCACGAAGCTCGGCGAGCGCGAGACGTCCCGGCGCGCACCCGAGATCGTGCCGCTCATGGACCAGGAGGTCCTGGCGATGGGCCGCTCCCAGAGCGCCCGCACGGCCGCGCTGGAGCAGGACGACAACGCCGCGTCCGACCTCGAGCGCCAGGCGCAGCGCACCGGCGCCGGGTGACGCCCGTCATGTCCGGCCCGGGAGGTGGCCGCATCCCTGCCGCGGCCGGGATGCGCCACAGTGCTGTGCATGGCGTCCATCACCACCCCGGCCGCCGAGGCCGGGATCCGGCTGCAGGGGCTCGTCAAGTCGTTTCGCACCGCGCACGGCGCGGTGCATGCCGTGCGCGGCGTCGACATCGCGATCGCGCCCGGCGAGACCGTCGCGCTGCTCGGCCCCAACGGCGCAGGCAAGTCCACGACCATCGACATGCTGCTCGGGCTCGCCCGCCCCGACGCGGGGACGGTGTCGCTCTTCGGCGGCACGCCGGAAGAGGCGATCGCCGCCGGTCGCATCGGCGCGATGCTGCAGACCGGCGCGCTGCTGCGCCACCTGACCGTCCGCGAGCTCGTCGCCATGATGGCCTCGCTGTACCCGCGCCCGCTCGACGTCGACGAGGTGCTCGACCTCACCGGCCTCGAGTCCACGGCGCGGCAGCGCACCGAGAAGCTCTCCGGCGGCCAGTCGCAGCGCGTCCGGTTCGCCGTCGCCCTGGTCAGCAACCCCGACCTGCTCGTCCTCGACGAGCCGACCGTGGCCATGGACGTCGAGGGCCGCCACGCCTTCTGGGCGACGATGCGCGAGTTCGCCTCCCGCGGCAAGACCATCGTCTTCGCCACGCACTACCTCGAGGAGGCCGACGACTTCGCCGATCGCGCGGTGCTGATGGCGCGCGGCCGCATCGTCGCCGACGGGCCGCCGACCGAGATCAAGGCGCGTGTCGGGTCCCGCACGATCCGCGCGACGCTGCCGCACGCCGACGTCGAGGCGCTGCAGAAGCTGCCCGGCGTCGCCGGCGCCGAGCGCCGCGGCGCGTCGATCACGTTGCGCTGCACCGACTCCGACGTCGCGATCCGCGCGCTGCTGGTCGGCCATCCGGCCACGAGCGACATCGAGATCAGCGGCGCGGCGCTGGAGGAGGCGTTCCTCCAGCTCACGGGCGACGTCGAGGACGACACCGACACCGAAACCGAGGCAGCCGCATGACCGCCCTGGACTACACCCGCTTCGAGACCGTCCGGGCCTTCCGCAACAAGCGGTTCTTCCTGTTCTCGCTCGTCTTCCCGCTCGTCCTGTACTTCGTCATCGCCGGGCCCAACCAGGGCGAGAGCAACCTCCAGGGGACCGGGCTCTCGGCGCCCGTGTACTTCATGGTGTCGATGGCCTCGTTCGGCACGATGACCGCGATGCTCGGCACCGGCGCGCGGATCGCCAGCGAGCGCGCCGCCGGATGGAACCGCCAGTTGCGCATCAGCCCGCTGTCGGCCACCGCCTACCTGCGCGCCAAGGTCGTCATCGCCTACACGATGGCCCTCCTGAGCCTCGGGACGCTCTACCTCGCCGGCGCGCTCCTGGGTGTGCGGCTGCCCGCGGGCCAGTGGATCGCGATGACGATGCTGATCCTCGTCGGCCTGATCCCGTTCGCGGCGCTGGGCGTCCTGCTCGGACATCTGCTGACGACCGAGACCATCGGGCCGGCGATCGGCGGCGGCACCTCGCTGCTGGCCCTGCTGAGCGGGACGTGGTTCCCGCTCGGGCAGAGCGGCTTCGTCCACGACGTCGCGCAGGGACTGCCCTCGTACTGGCTCGTGCAGGCCAACCGCGTCGCGCTCGGGGGCCACGCGTGGAGCCTCGCCGGCTGGCTGGTGGTGGCCTTCTGGAGCGTCGTGCTGACGGCCGCGGCCGCCCGCGCGTTCCGCCGTGACACCGGCCGGGCGTAGCGCCCGCCCGACGAGCGCGCACGCGCCAGGATCGACTTGGCATGATCGCTCCCCGATGGGCCACGATCCCTCCTGCTCGCGCCTCAGCCAGATCGTCTCGGCGGGCCGGCGCCTGCTCGAGGAGCAGGGTCCCGACGCGCTCTCGATGCGCAACGTCGCGGCGGCCATCGGCATCCGCGCGCCGTCGCTCTACGAGCACGTCGCCGACAAGCGAACGCTCGAGAACGCCATCGTCGCACAGGGCCTGGACGAGCAGGGCGAGGTCACCGCGGCGGCCCTCCGCGGCGGCGGCGACCCGCTGACGGCCATGGCGGAGGCGTGGCGGACCTGGGCATTGGACCATCCGCATGTCTATCGCCTGATCTACGCCCGCGGACTCGACCGTCACGTCCCCGACGTGGCCGCTGCCGAGCAACGCGCCGGCGACGCGATCCGGACCCTCACGGGGGCAGATTTGGCTTCAGCACGGGTGATCTGGGCCTTCGCCCACGGCATGGTGATGCTCGAATTGAACGACCGACTCCCTGCTGGACCGGCGGTCGACGAGCTCTGGGAACGCGGTTTGGAGGCCCTCAGACCGCTCGTCGCGAGGCCCGCCGACTGACACCGCAACGCATGCCGACCGGTTCGTTGGGCACCATGCCGCATCGCGCCATGTCGGCGCGGACGACAGGAGGAATCCAGATGGCCAACATCACCAAGACCGATCTCGCCGGCCTCGTCGCCGAGAAGAGCGACCTCAGCGCTGCTGACGCCAAGCGCGCGGTCGAGTCGACGTTCGAGATCCTGGCCGCCCGTGTGGCGGCCGGCGACGACGTCGCGATTGCCGGTTTCGGCAAGTTCTCGGTCACCGAGCGCTCGGCTCGTCAGGGCCGGAACCCGCAGACCGGCGAGACGATCGACATCGCCGCCTCGAAGGCCCCGAAGTTCAGCGCCGCGTCGGCGTTCAAGGGCGCCGTCAAGGGCTAGCAGCACCTCCGGCAGCTCGCGGAGCGCCTCGCCAGATGCGAGCGCGTTCCGCGGGATCTGCCGAACCCTGCCGGACGGGCGCCTAGCGCTGACGCGTGACGGAGCGGCCCGACCAGTCCGACGTCAGCCGGACGCGCAGGCCGCTGGTGCCCAGGACGGACGGCAGCTTGACGGCGTAGCTCCCGAAGCGGCTGACGCGGATCAGCGCGCGGTAGCGCAGGGTCTGGCCCTGGTAGACGCGGAGCACATAGGCGTCGGCGAGGGAGCCCTTGCCGGAGACCAGCACGGAGGCCCCCGAGCGCCGCAGCGCCATCGTCGGGCGCCGCAGCGCGCCCGACTTGCCGCTCAGCACGTTGCGGACCGACTTGTAGGCGGGCTTGCGCGCGCCCCGGCGGCTGATGAGGCCGAACTGGTACGCGTCGTCGGAGTCCTTCAGCGTGTACATCACCGCGGAGCTGATCCAGTCGGTGTGCGCGATCGCGCGGAAGACGTCCGACAGCGCCGAGGCCTGCGTGGACTGCGTGACGCACGGGTGGTCGACGCCGGCCGTGTGCCCCTTGCTGCCCTGGCAGCTGGTCCAGCCGAACTCCGAGAGCCACATCGGCTTGGTGTCGCCGTTGGCCACCTGCACGGCGCGCGTCTGCTTCAGCGAGTAGAGCGGCAGGTCGTAGAAGTGGACCGCCAGACCGTCGTAGTAGCCCTTGGCGCCGGCGGCGTACATCGCCTTCAGCCAGGCGCCGTTGGCACCGACGAACGAGCCGCCGAGAACCTGCAGGGCCGGGTTGGCGGCCTTCAGCGGCGCGTAGAGCGCCTTCATCAGCGCGACGTAGTTGACGACCTTGTGCGGGCCCGCCCAGTACTTCTCGTTGGCCTGGTCGGGCTCGTTCCAGACCTCGTAGGCCGCGAGCTTGGCGCCGTAGCGCTGCACGAGGAACGTCGACAGCGGCACGAGCTGCTCGGCCTTCTCGGGCTGGTAGCGCGTGGTGGCGAAGTCGTTGATGTCGTTGTCGGATCCTGCGGAGCAGTTCTTCTTGGCGTACGTCGACGCCCAGCACGGCGTCCGGTCGACGAACATCACGACCTTGATGCCGCGGGCCGCGGCGCTGTCGACGATGCGGTCGACGGCCTTCAGCTCCTCGGCGTCGTAGGTGCCCTGCTCGCGCGGCTCCAGCCGCGCCCAGCTGACCTCGACGCGGATGATCTTGCCGTGGAGGTTGCGCACCGCCTCGAGCTGCGAGGCCGCACCGGACGCGCTGCGGACGGCGTCGACCTGCACGCCCATCAGCGGAGCAGCCGAGGCGGCGGTGGCCAGGGTCAGGAGCGCCAGGCCCGCGACCAGCGGGGCGAGCACGGGGAGAGTACGTCGGAGCGCAGGCAAGACCGGCGTGAGGATACAGCCGAGTCCCCGGCGCCTACTACGCTTGATGGACATCGTGATCGACCTGCATTGCCACATCCTCCCCGGGATCGACGACGGCCCGGCCGACCTGGAGGAGGCCGTCGCCCTGGCGCGGGCCACCGTGGAGGCGGGCATCGACACCGTCGTCGCGACGCCGCACGTGTCCAGCCGCTACCCGAATCGCCCGGAAGGGGTGCATCGGGCGCTGGAGGGCCTGCACACGGCACTGCAGGAGGCCGACGTCCCCCTGACGGTCCTCCCGGGCGCGGAGATCGCCCTCGACCAGCTGGCCGACCTCGACGACGACGAGCTGCGTGCGCTGGCGCTGGGCGGCGGCCCCTACCTGCTGCTGGAGGCGCCGCTGAGCGCCTCGGCCGGCGACGCCGAGCCGCTGCTGCGCAGCGCCGTGCAGCGCGGCTTCCGCGTGCTGCTCGGCCACCCCGAGCGCAGCCCGCAGTTCCAGCGCGACCCGACGCAGCTGCAGCACCTGGCCGGCGCCGGCGTGCTCATGTCGCTGACGGCGGGCTCGCTGTCGGGCGAGTTCGGCGACCGCGCCCGGCGGCTGTCGGTCCGCGCGTTCCGCGAGGGGCTCGTCCACAACCTGGCCAGCGACATGCACGACGTCCGCCGCCGGCCCCCGGGCATCGCCGGACCGGTCGCCGCGGCGACCGACCTCGGCGCCGAGGTCACGGCCCAGCTGCCGTGGCTGGCCGGCGCCGTGCCGGCCGCCATCCTGGACGGCGGACGCCTGCCGCCGATGCCCGCCCCGCCGCGCCCGGCCCCGTCGCGGCAGTGGCCCTGGGCGCGCCTGCGCGCCCGCACCGCGCGGTCCTAGCCTGAGCGCCGCGCCGCGAGCAGCTCGCGGTACATCGCTTCGAGCCGGCGGACCTGCACGTCGATGTTGTAGATGTCGTGCTGCCGCTCGCGAGCGGCCAGGGCCAGCGCGGCGGCGCGCGAGGGATCCTCGAGCACGCCGGCCATCGCGGCGGCCAGCGCCGGCGGATCCTGCGGCGCGACGAGCACGCCCGCGCCGCCGCCGTCCAGCAGCTCGGGCGTCCCGCCGACCGCGGTGGCCACCACGGGCACGCCGAGGGCCATGAACTCCAGGATCGCCAGCGACGCGCCCTCGAAGAGCGACGAGTTGACGGCGAGGTCGAAGCCGGCGGCCAGCCCGACGGCGTCCGAGCGGAAGCCGGCGAAGACGACCCCGTCGGCCAGCCCCAGCTCCGCCCGCAGCGCCTCGAGCGCCGGGCGCTCCGGCCCGTCGCCGACGAGGACCAACTGCGCCGCGGGCAGGCGCTCGCGCAGCAGCGCGTGGGCGCGCAGCAGCGTGCCGAAGTCCTTTTGGGGCCGGAAGACGCCCACGCTGCCGATCAGCGGCACGCCGGCGGGGATGCCGAGCTCGGCGCGGACGTCGACGCCGGGCTGCACGACGACCGGCGGGATGCCGTTGGGCAGCAGCCGGATCCGGTCGGCGGGCACGCCCTCGATGTCGATCATCCGGCGCCGGTCGAGCTCCGACACGGCCAGGAACGCGTCGGCGCGCGTGGCGATCAGCCACCGGTCGGCCAGCTTGCGCAGCGGGCGGCCCTCGAAGGACCACGTGTGCTCGTGGGAGACGAGGACCACCCGGGGCGCCAGGCGCGCCAGCAGGCTGCCCCAGAGGTTGGGGCCGTGCTTGTGCGTGTGCAGGACGTCGACGTCGCCGCTGCGCAGGAGCCGGATCAGCGGGCGCCACGAGGCGAGGTCGCGGCGGTCGCGGCCCTCGAGCATCACCACCTCGACCCCGTCGGCCTGCAGGCGCGCGATGATCCGCGCCTGCCCGGCGAAGTAGGGGCTGCTCTCGGTGATCTGGCGGTAGAGGACCAGCGTGCGCCGGAAGCGCGCGGGGTCCAGGCGCTGGACCAGCTCGACGGCGAGCGTCTCGGCACCACCGGCCTCGGCGACGAGGTCGATCAGCGTGACGACGTGGACCGGTCGGGGGGCAGCGCTCATCGGAGACTCGCCCGCCTCAGACGAGCAGGGCGCATCGTAGCGGCGGCTCCCCCGCCGGCGTGCGGCGGCTCCGCGGCCGGCTGGGCGCGGAGCGGTCCGGCGGCGCTGCGGCGAGGGCTAGGCCTTGGCGGCGTGGCGCTGGGCAGCGGCCGAGCGGGCCTTCGCCTTCGCCTTGGCCTTGGCCTTGGCCTTCGCCTTGGCCGCGGCGGTCGCCTTCGCCTTCGCCGCAGCGGTGGTCACGCTGGCGGCCTTCGCCTTGACCGGGACCAGCACGCAGCGACGGATCTTCTTCCCCGACTTCGTCTTGGTCCACGTGCACTGGTAGGTGACCTTGGCCGGGAGAGTCGGCGTGGTCGACGCCGGCGGCTTGGTCGGGGCCGGCGGCGTGGTGGTCGCCGGCGGCGTCGTGGCCGGCGGCGTGGTCGCCGGCGGCGTGGTCGCCGGCGGCGTCGTCGCGGGCGGGACCGTCGCGGGCGGCAGCGTGGCCGGCGGGGCGGTCGTGTCGCCGGCCGGGTCCAGCGCGTCGAGCGGCGACTGGCCGGTCAGGCCCGCCGGGGCGCGGCTGCCGGCGAGGTAGGCGGCGCAGGCGCTGCCGGCCTTGAGCCGGAAATCGCCGGCGGCGCGGTTGACGAACTGCGGGTCGACCACCTTGTTGGCGCTCATCGTGAAGCCGCCGGCCGAAAGGTTCTGCACGCCGCCGGCGCCCTGCCAGAGGCAGTTGTTGCGCACGACGTTGCTGCTGCCGGCGGGCGTGCCCGCCGGGTACCAGGATTCGACGTTGGTGCGGAGCGTCGCGTTGGAGAGGACGTTGCCCTCGACGACCGTTCCGCCGGCCGCGGTGCTGCCCGCTCCGGAGAAGATGATGCCCTCGCCGTTGCCGTCGATGATGTTGCCGCGGACGACCGTACGCTGGGCGTCGGGGTAGAGCTGGACGCCGCGGTCGGCGTTGTTGTAGATGACGTTGTCGAGGATCTGCGTGTCGTCGGCCTCGGACACGTAGATGCCGTGATCCTGGTTCTGGGACGGGAGCTTGCCGCAGTCGTGGATGCGGCTGCCCTGGATGACCGTGCGCTGCGCGCGGCCCCACGAGGAGCCGACCGAGAAGCAGATCTCGGTGTGGTGGTTGGTCACGTCGACGCCGAGGAAGTGGGCGTCGTCGCCGTTGACGGTGGGTGACGGCAGCAGCGCCGCGTTCTGGCCGTCGATGTTCAGCGCAGTCACGGTGACGCGATCGGCGCCCTGCTTGATCCAGAAGCGGCCCGCGACGGTCGCGCGCTCGCCCGGGTAGGAGGTCAGGGTGATGCCGGACACCGAGACCGTGGTGTCCTCGCGGTAGGTGCCGGCGCGCAGGCAGCCGGTCTGGCCGTCGGTCAGGGTGGCGCTGAGCTTGGCGACGGTCCGGTAGGGCGCCGCGTCGGTGCCGGCGGCCGCGTCGCTGCCCGTGGTCGAGGCGACCTTGGTGCAGGTGGTGGCGGCGGAGGCCGCCGGGACGCCGGCCATGAGGGCGGTCGTCGCAGCGATCGCCAGTACTGAGACAGGAAGAGGAAGACGCATGTCGGGGGGCTCGCGGGGATCGAGTGATGGATGACGACCCGCCCTCCCGTGATGCACGTCCTTCGGCAGCTCGGCTGGCTCGGGGAGCTCCGTTGCTTTGCGTCCCACCCTCGCGGATGGTTTGCCTTTGTCGAGACGGCGGCGTCTGCATGCATGTGTCGACGCCCGTCGCTCTCGTTATGAGCCGCACCCCGTCACCATCGGAGAAACGTCCAGACCACGTCCGGACAGCGACAGTGAGCGGTTATGATCGGCGGAGCGCACCGCGGAGGCGGCGTGCGATGCGCAGCTCGCGCAGCCGCACGTCGATGGCCTCGAAGCGGCCGTCGACCGTGTAGGCGTGCGTCGCGTGCGCTCCGCCGCGCACGTCCTCCGGCCCGATCCGGCCCACCTCGTGCTCGGCGTACGCCTCGATGCTCAGCACGTCGATCGCACGCAGCGACAGCCCGCCGCCGTAGCGCCGGGACCCGTCCTGGCCGGGGCGCACGAGCTCGCCGTCGTGCCGGAACACCGGGCCGCCCGGCCGTGCGCAGGTCGCGTCGGAGACCACCGGGTTGCGCGGATGCGGCGTCCACGGACCGCGTGGATCGGCGGCCCAGAAGAGGTGCAGCTGGTCGAGCGTGCTGGAGCCCGGGGCAGCGATGCCCACGAACATCCACAGCCGCCCGTCGTGCTCCAGGACGGTCGCGTCGACGGCCTCGACGTCCTCCAGCAGCACGGCCTCGCGCCGCCAGGCGTGCGGGAACGGATCGGCGCGCCACAGCTCGACGCGCCGCGCCGCTGCGGTCTCGGGGATCATGAACACCTCGTCGCCGTGGGCGAAGACGAACGGGTAGGAGAGGTGGTGGGCGGCCTCGAGCACGGGCTCCAGCTCCCCGAGTGCCCGGCCGTCGCCGTCCAGGGCGACGTGGGAGATCACGCCTCGGGGGCTGCCGGGCGGGACGTCCTCGACGAACAGGTGGTGGACGCCGCCGCGCTCGAAGAGCATGGGGTCGGCGTAGAGGTGGCCGCGACGCCACGGCGGATGCACGTCGCCGCCGTCCTCCCAGCCCCGCGTCGGCTCGGGCCCGTGGCGGCGAATGCGGACCGCCCACGGGCGCCGGAACAGCACGCGGTTGAGCGTGATGCGCAGCCAGCGGGCGAGGACCGTGGCGAGCAGCCGCGGCTCGGAGACCGGCTCCGGGCCTGGTGCCGGCACCGGGGCGGCGGCCTCCGGGGCGGCGCCCGCCGCGACCCGCTGCACGGCGACCGGCACCAGCGCCGCGAGCTTCCACAACGCGAACGTCGCGGTGACGACCGGTGAGAAGACCCGCACGCCGGAGGTCGTGCGGGCCACGACGACGTCGTCGGAGCCGCCCGTGCGCAGCCACGCCTCGGTGACGACCGTGCGCGCGCCGCGGGCCGCGGCGAAGGCGAAGGTCTCCACGGCGGGACGGGCGCCGTCGCCGTGGACGAGCTCCAGCCGCCGCATCCCGGCCGGCAGCGCCGGGGCCGCGGCGCCGGCCAGCCACACGGTGAGGTCCGTGGCGCCGCCGGGGTCGCCCGCGTCGGGGACCTCGACCGGCAGGACGGCGTCGGCGCCGGCGCCGATGCCGAACAGGCGGCGCTCCAGCGCGTGGCGCCGCTGTGCCGCCCGCGACGGGCGCGGTCCCGCGACCCGGCACACCGCGACGACCTCGACGCCCGTCGCCGCCCGCAGGCCCTCCAGCGCCCGGGCCTGCCAGGCCGGCGGGCGCGGCCCGTCGAGCACGACGGCGACCCGGGTGGCCGACGACGCCGCGGGGCCGCTCACAGCCAGGGCAGGCGCTGGGCCAGGGCGACGACGCGCGGCCGCGCCCGCAGCCGGCGGACGGTGCGCGACACCTTCAGCGTGAACCGCGCCTGGGTGTCGACGTGGAAGATCGGCGTGCGGGGCCAGACCAGCGGGCGTGCCGGGTACAGCATGCGGGGGATCGTGCCCGCGGCCGCGTATCCAGCGTCGCGCGCAGCCTCGTGGACGCGCTCGTCCCAGTCCCCGTAGGGGTAGGCCAGCGAGGTGCAGGGCCGGCCCAGCTCGGCCTCGATCTGCGCCTTGGAGCTGCGCAGCTCGTGCGCGAGCTGCGCGTCGTCGACCTTCGTCAGGTGCGGGTGCGAGCAGGTGTGCGACCCGATCTCCCAGCCCGCCGCGTCCAGCGCGCGGAGCTCGTCCCACGTGAGGCTGCACAGCTCGTGCTCGTGCTCGGTCCCGACCCAGCGGTCGATGCCCGGCCAGGACATCGGGCGCGGGTCGCCGACCCAGTCGGTCGGCACGTAGAGCGTCCCCGGGAAGCCGTAGCGGTCGAGGATCGGCTTGGCCAGCTCGAGCACGGACCGGTAGTTGTCGTCGAACGTGACGGCCACCGTGCGCTGCTTCGGCGCGGGCTCGGCAACGAGCGCGCTGAAGGTCGCGCCAACGTAGCCGCGCCGCGCGAGCCGCGCCAGCTGGCGGTCCAGGGCGTCCGGCGTCACCGACAGCGCGGCCGGCCATCGGTCGCTCACCGCGTGGTAGCAGAGGGCCAGGAGATCGCTCATCGGGGCGGATACGGGTGCTGCTGACCGCACGTCCACGTACAATCCCGACATGCTGGCCGCCCCGCCCGTAGAGGCGCGTCATCCTAGCGGCTCGTGGTCTCCCACGCCCGTGAGCTGACCCCCGCGTTGCCCCTGCGGTCCCACGATCCGGGTTGCGCCTCGCACGCCCGCGGAGCCCGAGGCCGGTGAACCCGGACCGCATCAGCCGCAATGCCGGGTTCGCGTTCGCGGCCCAGATGGTCGGAGCCGCATTGACCGCGGTGCTGACCATCTTCCTCGGTCGAGCACTGTCGCCCGACGACTACGGTCACTTCGCCTTCGCGGTGAGCATCGCAACGCTTGTGACGCTCGCCGCCGACCTCGGCGTCTCGGCCTCCGCCGGCCGGTTCATCGCGGAGCACCGCTCCGATCGCGCCGCGGTGCGCGACATCTTCAGCACGGCGCTGCAGCTCAAGCTGGGGCTCAGCGTCGGCACCGCGCTCGCGCTCTTCGCCCTGGCCCCGGCGATCTGCTCGGCCTTCGGCAACGAGGGCGCCACCGGGCCGGTCCGGATCGTCGCGGTGTCGCTGGTGGGGCAGAGCACGTTCCTGCTGCTCTTCGGCGCGCTGGACGCCATCGGCCAGATCCGCTACCGCCTGCTGATCGCCTCGTCCGAGAGCCTGCTGGAGGCGTCCTCGAGCATCGCGTTCGTGGTCCTCGGCGGCGGCGCGGCGGGCGCGGCGTTGGGCCGCACGTTCGGCTACACGGTCGGCCTGGCGCTGGGCCTGGCCGTCGCCGCCCGCGTCCTGGGGCCACTCTGGCGCCGGCGCGGGACGCCGACCGTGGTCTCCCGCCGGCGGATCCTCACCTACGCCGCGCCCCTGCTGGCCGTCGACACCGCCTTCCGCGTGTTCGCGAGCGTCGACGTGCTGCTGGTCGCCGCGTTCCTGGGCGGCGGCGCGCAGGTCGCGGCCTTCGAGCTGCCGATGCGGCTGGCCGCGTTCCTCGACTACCCCGCCGCCGCAGCCGCCTCGGCCGTGGCGCCGCGGCTGGCCCGGCACGGCGACGGCGGCCCCGACGTCGGGCTGTTCGGCACGACGCTGCGCTACCTGGTGATCCTGCAGGTGCTGCTGCTGCCGCCCCTGCTGGTCTGGCCCGAGGCGATCTTCCACGTGCTGTTCGGCGACAAGTTCCCCGAGGCGCCGGCGGTCCTGCGGGCGCTCGTGCCCTACGTGTTCCTGGCCGGCGTCGCGCAGCTGGCGACGCTGGGCGTCAACTACCTCGGCGCGGCGGCCAGCCGCGTCCCGATCGCGGTGGCGATGCTGACCGTCAACGTCGCCGTCGACGTGATCCTGCTGCCGCGCGTCGGCGTGGTGGCCGGCGGCATCGGCACGAGCGCGGCCTACGCGGTGTGGGTCCCCGCGCACCTGTGGATCCTGCACCGCCGCGTCGGGCTGCCGTTGCGGCCGCTGCTGCTGACGGTGGGCCGCACGCTGCTGGCCGCGGGGGCGGCGTGCGCGATGCTTGCCGCGCTGGGCACCGGCGAGGTGGCGCTGTGGCGGATGGCCATCGGTGCCGTGCTGCTGCCGGTCGTCTACCTCGGCATCCTGGTCGCGGTGCGGGAGCTGCGCCCGGCGGACCTCGCGATCGTCCGCGGCATCGTCGGCCGGCGCGGTGCGGCGGCCTGACGGGTCAGCGCGCCAGCAGCTCCTCGTAGACGCCGCAGACGGCGTCGCTCCAGCGCTCCATGCTGAGGTGATCCTGCGCCCACTCGCGGTTGGCCTGCTGCGCCGCGGCGCGCTCGGGTTCCCCCATGGCGACGGTGCGGGCGATCGCGGCGGCCAGGCCGGCCGCGTCGCCGCTGGCGAAGGTCGTGGTGCCGGCCGCCTGCTCGTAGAGCTTCGTGCCCGGGATGTCGGAGAGGATGACCGGCAGTCCGCAGGCCAGCGCCTCGCCGGCGGCGAACGACTGGCCCTCGTGCCGCGACGCGCTCACGAAGAGGTCGGCGGCGGCGTACAGCCACGCGGGATCGCTGACGAAGCGCGACCGCACGAGCCAGTCCGGGTCGGTGCCCCCGAGGCGTTCGTCGATGAACGCGTACATCTTGTCCTCGCCCACCAGGAGGGCCGTGACGGGCCGGGCCGAGGCGTCGGCGGCGAGCGCCGCCAGCGCGTCGAGCACGAGGTCGACGCCCTTGACCTCCGGCCACCAGCCGAGCGCGAGCACCACCGTGGCGTCCGGCGCCAGCCCGAGGCGCCCGCGCGCCGCATCCCGGCCGGGGAGATCGGCGAAGCGGTCGAGCTCCAGCGCGTTGGGGATCACGACGATCGTGGACGCCCGCACGCCCCGGCGAGCGGCCAGCTCGCCCAGGCCCGCACCGACCACGATCACCCGGTCCACCGACCGGCGCGCCACGGCGCGGATCTTCCACAGGTCCTTGATCCGCTGGCGCAGCGAGTAGCCCAGGAAGCCCGTGTGCACGTGCCAGACGCACGGCACGCCCGCCGCTCGTGCCGCCGCCGCCGCGGCCAGGTCGCTCGAGGTGAAATGGCTGTGGACGAGGCGCCCGTCGCGATCGGCCAGCAGCGCGGTGAGGTGCTCACGCGCCGCGAGGTCGCCCGGCGGGAGCTCCGACCACGACACGCCGGCGGCCTCGAGGTCGGCCGTCCACGGTTGGGCACCGCCGCCGGCTCCGAGCACGAGATGCGTCTCCAGCCCGAAGCGCTCCCGCACGGCGCGCGCGAGCGCGAGCTGGCTGAGCATGAAGCTGCCGAGGTAGGAGCTGTGCCAGTTGGTGACCTGGACGATCGTGCCGGGCCGGGCCGCCGTCACGCGGGCACCGCGAGGCGTGGCTCGCCCGCCGGCCGGGCGGCGTCCTCCGGCGCCGGCGGGTCCGGGCGCGGCAGACGGGCGACGGCCAGCAGCGCGGGGCCGAGGGCCAACACCACCCAGAACAGCTTGGAGTAGTTCTCGGAGATGAACAGCAGCGTCACCAGGTAGCCGCCGACGCCGGCCAGCAGCCCGCGCACGAGGATCTCCAGGCCCTCGTCGCCGTCGGCGCGCAGCCGCCGGGCCGCCAGCATCAGGCAGCCGAGCGAGAAGAGCAGCACCGCCCCGAACAGCCCCGCGCCGATCACGCCGAGCTCCGAGAGGATGTTCAAGTAGGTGTTGTGGGCGACCTTGGGCTGCGACAGGATGAAATCGCCGCGCTGGATCGCGCCGGGCTGCAGCAGGTAGTGCACCGACGAGGTCTGGAACTGGCCCGTGCCGACGCCGCGGACGGGATGGTCCTGGACCATCCGCCACCCGACCGTCCACAGGTCGACGCGGCCCGTGCCGCCGCCGACGTTGGTGACGCGCTCCTTGGCCGGCAGCGAGGCGAAGAGCGCGAAGTACCCGACGGCCATCACCACCACCGCGGTCGCCCCGGCCATGACCTGCGGGCGCCAGCGCCCGGCGACGAAGATCGCCACGACCACCGCGGCCGCCAGGCCGAGCAGCCCGCCGCGCGACAGCGACAGCAGGATCCCGAGCAGGCACAGGCCGGCGGCCAGCAGCGACAGCAGCCGCCACGGCGCCGCCACATGGCGGTTGACGGCGAAGGCACCGGCGACCGCCATGCCGATGACCAGCGCGGCCGCCAGCTCGTTGGCGTCGCCGACCGTGCCGGTCGCGCGCGTCGCGTCCGCCGCCGCGCCCGGCGCGGAGATGATCCCCGACACCGCGGCGACGGCCGCGCCCCCGACCACGACGGCCAGCAGGCGCGTCGCGTCGCGCCGGTCGCGCAGCGCGGTGTAGATGATGGGGATCAGGATGGCGTTGAGCGCGTAGCGCGTGACGCTGGTCACCGCGTCGCCCTGCACCGGCGCCCAGATCAGCGACGCCGCCGTCCAGCCGAGGAACAGGATCAGCAGGTACGTCAGCCCCGGGCGCTCGGTCAGGATGTTGCGGATGTCGCGGCGTCCGCTGCCGATCACCGCCAGCCATGACACGGCCAGCACCAGGCCGACGACCTTCGCGACGCTCAGACCGCCGAACTGCGAGAGCGTCTCGAGGAACGAGAACAGCACCATCGCGTAGACGCCGAGCATCAGGTCGCCGACGACGACCAGGACGAACACGAGGCCGAACGCGACCGCCACGCCGTAGACGGGCTTGACCCCGCTGACGCCCCCGACGAGGACCGCCGCGGCGGCGGCGAGGGCGATCAGCGGCAGCGGAACCGGAGAGGTGCGCAGGCGCGCGACCATGCGGCTCAGCTGACGGGGGTCGGCGGGGCTTCGGCGTCGAAGTAGTACGGGGAGTCCGGGATGCCCTCGGCTCCTGTCAGCACGACGCCGGCCGGCGTGATGCCGCCCTGGGCGAGCATGTCGCCGAGGTCGCGCAGGCGGTTCAGGCGGCTGACGCCGGCGCGCGCGACGATCACGACCGTGTCGACGCGCTGGGCGAGCGGGAGCGCGTCGACGACCTCGGTCAGTGGCGGCGAGTCGACGATCACGTAGTCGGCCATCTGCTCGGCGTCGGCGATCAGCTGGCGCGCGGCGGGCAGCGAGAGGCGGTCGGCGAGCGAGCCGCCGGCGCGCTCGGCCAGCAGGAACGACAGGTTCTCGCCGTACTCCTCGGTCGTCAGCAGCGCATCCTCGAGGCGGGCCCACCCGATGAGCACCGCGCCGATGCCGGTCGTGGGCTGGACGTGGAGGCTCTCGACGATGCTGGGGCGGCGCATGTCGCCCTCGACGAGGATCACCTTGTGGCCGGCCTGGGCCAGGACGAACGCGAGGTTGACCGCGGTCGTGGTCTTGCCCTCGCCCGCGGTCGAGCTCGTGACGAGCACCGAGCGGGCGTCGCCCGCGGCCGTGAGCGTGGCGCGCAGCGTCCGGTAGGCCTCCACCGCGGCGGAGGAGAGCATCGACGGCGGGACCGGCTGGCCGGCCCGCGCGACGGCGAGCTTCGGCACGCGCGCCAGCAGCGGCAGGCGGAAGAGCTCGCGGATCTGCTCCTCGCGGCGCAGCCGCGGGTCGAGCGCCTGGGAGGCGAACGCGGCGCCGAGGCCGAGGATGAGGCCGCCGAGCAGCCCGGCGGCGAGCGCCAGCTTGGGCTTGGGGGCCGAAGCGCTGGTGGGCGGGCTGGCCGACGTCGCGACGCGGATCGTCGGGTCCGGTCCGGCCGAGAGCGAGGTGAGCGCCGAGACGCGCGGCGACAGCGCGGCCTGCCCGGCGCGCAGGCGCTCGGTCAGCTGCGGCAGCTGCGCGGCGATCTCCTGGTGCAGCTGCGTGGTCCGCACGTCGACCGCGGCCTGGGCGAACGCGTTGGCCAGGCGGGCGGCGTCGGCGGCCGAGCTCTGGCTGGCGCGCACCGCGACGAGGTTGGACTGGGCGATCGGCTCGACGACGATGTCGCCGAGGATCTCCTCGGGCGTGCCCGGGAGCCGCAGGCGGTCCTTGACGAGCTTGGCGACCGACGTCGTCGCGACGAGGCGTGCCGCGGTGGAGATGTCCTGGGTCGGGTCGCTGGAGTCCGCGATGAGCCCCAGGCCGGCCGTGGTGGCGTCGCTGCTGGAAACCGGCGTGACGAGCATGTCCGCCTCGCCCTCGTAGACCTTGGGCGCGATCAGGACGTAGGCGAGGGCGAGCGCGACGGCGACGACCGTCGTCAGGACGACCAGCCACCAGCGCTCCCGGACGGTGGCGATGTAGCGCACCAGTCCCTCGGATTCGGTGCGGGGCCGGAGCCATTCGGTGGTCGATCGACCAGGGACCGACCTATCGTCCATTGCTCCATACTAGGTCAAGCCCGGGACGACGGCAGGTCCGACCGGACGGATCTCGCATGCCGCCGCCCCCCACGCCTCCCGTCGCCGTCAGCGTGCTCGTGCCGGTGCTCGACGAGGCGGCGACGATCGAGGCGACCGTCGCGGCCATGCTGGCCCAGGAGCTGGACGGGCGGCTGGAGCTGATCTTCGCCGACGGCGCGTCGACCGACGGCACCCGCAGCCGGCTCGAGGCGCTCGCGCGCACCGACGATCGCATCCGCGTCTTCGGCAACCCCGACCGCGGGACGGCCAGCGGCCTGAACGTCTGCCTGCGCGAGGCGCGGGGCGAGTACGTGGCGCGCATGGACGCCCACACGTACTTCGGCTCCGACTACCTCGCCCGCGGGATCGAGCGGCTGCAGCGCGGCGACACGACGTGGGTCGCCGGCCCACAGCGGCCCCGCGGCCGGGGGCGGGTCTCGCGCAGCGCGGTCGCGGCGCTGGAGAGCCCGCTCGGTCGCGGCGCCTCGCGCAAGTGGGCCTCCGACGGCGACGACAGCCCCGAGTTCGATCTCGACACCGGCGTCTTCTGCGGCGTCTGGCGCCGGGACGACGTCCTGCGCCACGGTGGCTGGGACGAGGGCTGGCCGCGCAACCAGGACTCCGAGCTGGCCGCGCGCTTCCTGCGCAACGGCGAGCGCATCGTCTGCGTCCCCGCGATGGCCGCCGACTACCTCCCGCGCGACGCGTTCGGCGGGCTGTTCCGGCAGTACCGCCAGTACGGGCAGTACCGCGCGCGCACCGCGCTGCGCCACCCCGACAGCCTGCGCCGCTCGGCCCTGCTGCCGCCGGTCCTCGTGCTGACGGCTGCGGCGGCCGTCGTCGCGCCGCGCCCGCTGCGCACGCTGGCGCGCATCGGGGCCGGGGTCTACGCCGCCGCCCTGGGCGCGTCCGCCGCCCAGACGGCCGTGCGCGGACGGCCGCTGGAGGCCGCGCTGCTGCCCGCGGTCCTGCCGACGATGCACCTCGCCCACGGCCTCGGCTTCTTCGAGGGGGCGCGGCGCTGGGGCTTCCCCGCGCGCGCGGTGCTGCGCGCGATCGGCATCCGGCGTCCTGAAGACGAAGCGCCCTACACCGGCCCGGTGCACGCGCCCAACCTCCACGGCGGCGAGCCGCGCTGAGCCGTGCGCGTCGCCGTCTACACCGACTACACCTACCGTCGCGATGCCTCCGGCGTCTCCGGCGAGCGCGCGTTCGTGCGCTTCATGGTGGCGCTGGCGCCCCACGTCGACCGGCTCGTGCTGGTCGGCCGGCTCGACCCCGAGCCCGGCCGCTCGCACTACCCGCTGCCCGACGACGTGGAGCTCGTCGGCCTCCCGTTCTACGCCAGCCTCACCCAGCCCGTCGCGGTCGCCGGCTCGCTGGCGCGCTCCGGCGTGCGGTTCTGGCGACTGCTGCGCGACGTCGACACGGTGTGGCTGCTCGGCCCCTACATCCAGGCCATCGGCTTCGCCGCGCTGGCCCTCCTGCGCGGGCGCACCGTGGTGCTCGGCGTGCGCCAGGACCTCCCGACCTACGTGCGCAGCCGCCACCCCGGCAAGCGCTGGATCCACTGCACGGCCGACGCGATGGAGTGGACGTTCCGGGCCATGGCCAAGCGCCTGCCGGTCGCGGTGGTCGGGCCCGACCTCGGACGCCACTACGCGGGCTCGCGGCGGCTGCTCGTGCTGACCGTGTCGCTCGTGGCCGACGCCGACCTCGTCGATCCCGGCGTCGCGCTCGCCCGGCCGCTGGGCGATCCCGTCCGCGTGCTGAGCGTCGGGCGGCTCGATCGCGAGAAGAACCCGCTGCTGCTCGCCGACGTGCTGGCGCGCCTCGGGGGCGGCGGCGGCGACGGCCCGGGCGACCGCGACTGGCAGCTCGACGTCGTCGGCGACGGCCCGATGCGCGGGGAGCTGGAGGCGCGCCTCGCCGCGCTGGGCCAGCAGGACCGGGCCGACCTCAAGGGCTACGTGCCGATCGACGGCGGCCTGCTGGAGCTCTACCGCGGCGCCGACGTCTTCCTGCACGTCTCGTGGACCGAGGGCCTGCCGCAGGTCCTCTTCGAGGCGTTCGCGGCCGGCCTGCCGGTGGTCGCGACCGATGTCGGGGGCGTGGCCGCCGCGGTCGGCGACGCGGTGCTGCTGATCCCGGCGGGCGACGCGGACGCGGCGGTCGCCGCGTTGCGGCGGGTGGCCGACGAGCCGGAGTTGCGCGAGCGCCTGGTCCGCGCCGGCGCGGCGCTCGTCCGCGAGCACACGCTGGAGCGCGAGGCCTCGGCGCTGACGGCGTTCCTCGCGGGCCAGGGCCCCGAGGGCGCGTAGACCGGTCGGCGCGCCGTCGCGGGCCCGTCAGCCCACGGTGCGTGCGGGCAGCGGCTGGCTGACCCAGCCCGTCGGGGGCTGCCCGTCGAGGCCGGCGGGGGCGCGGCTGCGGGCCAGCAGCTGCGCGCAACGGCTGCCGGCGGCGAGGCGGAAGTCGCCGTTGCGGCGGTTGACGTAGGCCGGGTCGGCGACGGTGTTGCCGATCGCGACGAAGCCGCCGGCCGCGCGGTCGACCACCCCACCCCGGCCGCCGAACAGGCAGTTGGCGCGCACGACGTTGCCGCGCCCGCGGCGCGAGCCGTGCGGGTACCAGGACTCGACGTCGGCGCGGATGCGCGCGTTGGCGATGATGTTGTTGCGGACGGTCGTGCCGGCCGAGGCGACGCGGCCCTGGCCGGAGAAGATGATGCCCTCGCCGTTGCCGTCGATGACGTTGCCGGCGATGAGCGTCCGCTGCGCGTCGGGGTAGAGCTGGATCCCGCGGTCGACGTTGTCGTAGATGACGTTGTCGACGATGCGCGTGTCATCGGCCGCGGCGACGTAGATCCCGTGGTCGCGGTTGGCCGACGGACGCTTGCCGCAGTCGTGGATCCGGTTCTCGCGGACGACCGTGCGGTGCGCTCGCCCGTACCGCGGCGAGCCGATCTGCAGGCAGATCGTGGTGTGACGGTCGGTGATCACGTTGCCGACCAGCTCGGTGTCGTCGGCGTTGATCGTCGGCGACGGCAGCCCGCGGCGGTTGCGCGCGTCGAGCGTCAGCCCGGAGATGGTGTCGTGGTCGGCGCCGCGCTTGACCCAGAGGCGCCCGACGATCGTCGCCCGCGCGCCGGGACGCTCCCGGAGCGTCACGTGGTGCTGGGCCAGCGTCACGTCCTCGCGGTACGTGCCGGATCCCAGGCAGCCGGTCTGGCCCGGCCGGAGGGCCGAGACGAGGCGCCCGGCGGTGCGGAACGGGGCGTCCGCCGTCCCGCGCGAGCGATCATGGCCGCTGAGCGCCGCGACGCGATCGCAGACCGGGCCATGCGCGCCCGCGGCGGAGCGGAGGGGGCGGTCGGGGTAGCCGGTGGATGCGTCGGAGCGGTCGGCGTGGCGCAGCAGGCCGGTGCCGGCGACGGCGATCAGGGCCGCCAGACCGGCGGCCACGACCAGCGGGAGACCGACGCGGCGCGCCCTCATCGCCCCGAGAGTAGCCCGGCGGGTCAGCCGCGGGCGTCGGACGCCTGTGCGGCGCCGCGGGACAGGCGGCTGGTCGCGACGGCCAGCGCCGCGATCGCCAGCGCCACGACGAGCGCCAGCAGGAGGTCCCCGGTCGAGAGCGGGAACGTGCCGGCCGACGAGCGGTCCACGCGGATGGACGTGGTCGCGCGCTGCGGGAGGTTCGTCGACGTGCCGGCGCCGCTGGTGGCCGTCGAGGACGTGTGCGTCGCGGCGGCGGGCGTGGACGGGTGCGCGCGGTGGTGCCTGGCGCTCTTGGTGTGCTTGGCCGACGACGAGCCGCCGCTCGACGCGCTCGACGTGGTCGGGCTCGCGGGCGTGGCGGGCGCGGGCGTCGCAGGGACGCTCGGCGTGGCCGCGCGCAGGCTGCCGCCGGCGCCGCCGCCCGACGAGCCGGAGCCGCCGCCCTTGCCGCCGCCGCCGATCGTGCCGCCGCCCAGGACGGCCTGGTCGCCGCTGCCGGGGCCGCCGTACCCGCTCAACAGCGGGTCGTCGCCGGCCGCGAGCGCCGCGGTGGGCAGCGCGAGGGTCGACAGCAGGACGGCGGTGAGGGTGGCGAGGCGGTTCATGGGCGTGAAGATCGGCTCAAGGTAGCAATGGACTCAGATCAGGAGGGACGGTCGGTCCGCTCAGCGGGCGACCTGCTGGGCCCCGGTGAGGATGCGCTGGTTGACCGCGGCGAGGTCGAGCGTTCCGCCGGAGCGCACGATCCTCAGGGCCTCGCGCGTGGTCGGGTCGCGCGGCGCGAGCTGCGCGGCACGGGTCAGCAGCCGTTGCGCCTCGGCGCGCCGGCCGGCGGCGGAGGCGATCACGCCGCGCTCGAGCGTCGCGTACTGGTCGTCGGGCACGCGCGAGAGCGCCCGGCCGAAGCCGGCGTCGGCGCGGCCGAGGTCGCCGAGCCGCCCGGCGATGCTCCCGGCCAGCGAGTCGGCGCGATCCGAGAACGGGTCCAGCGTGCGCGCCCGGTCGAGGCGTTCGTAGGCGGCGTTCGGGGTCTTGGCGTACGTCTTGGCCGCGGCCTTGACCTCGTGGTCGGAGCCCCAGAGCCCGAACAGCGCCACGGCGGCGAGGACGAGCACGGCGGTGACCGGCGCGAGGATCGCGGCGGGCGGGCGCGACAGGACGGGGACGGTCCCCCGGTCGCCGGCACCCTCGGCCACCTCGATGGGGACGGTCCCCCTCCGCGGCGCCAGCGATGCGGCCAGCCCGAGCATCGCGAACGCCGCGACGCTCAAGCCGGGGTACTCGAAGAACCAGTCCGCCGACCCGTGGACCAACCAGTACACGAACGCGATCCCGGCCCCGCCGGCCACCGCGGCGCGCAGGTCGTCGGCCGGCCGCGCCCGCAGCGCGCGCCACACGGCGGCCAGCGCCGCCGCGAACGCGCCGAACAGCAGCAGCGCGCCGACGATCCCGGTCTGCGCCAGCGTCCGCAGCTCGATGCTGTGCGGGAAGCTCGGGGTCTCGTCGCTGCGCCCGTCGCGCAGGTACTGCTGGAAGAAGTTGTCGGCCCCGATCCCCGCCACCGGGTGGTCGCGGAACACGCCGAGCGCGACGCGATAGAAGTCATAGCGGTTGGAGCCGAGCCCGCTCCCCAGCCGGGTCCCGGTCGTCTCGGTGCTGTAGCCGCCCTTGAACGAGCTCCATGCGTCGTCGACGCGCGTGATCGGGTTGCCGACCACGACCAGCGCCGCGAGGACCGCGACCACGGCGGCGGTCCCGAACCCCGCGTGGCCGATGCGCCGCAGCCGCGCCGCGGTCGCCTCGGCCGGCGGCCGGCGCACCTCCAGCAGCGCGGCCAGCCCGACCACCAGCGCGACCGCCAGCGCCCCGATCAGCGCGGCCCGGCCCGCGGCGTCGGCCGCCGCGAGGCCGGGCGGCGGCTGGTAGGCGCCGAGCACGTCGGTCAGGTGGATCAGCGACGGAACCGCCGCGCCGCAGGCGATCGCGATCGGCACGAGCGTGACGAGGTGCCGCAGCCGGCCCGGCACGAGAGCCAGGAACACCACGGCGCAGATCGGCAGCGCCAGCTCGCCCCCGCGGCTGACGGCCAGCAGCGCGACGTCGAACGTCAGCACGGCGGTCGCCGCGAACAGGGCCCGGAGCAGCGGCGGCACGCGCCGGGACGCCGCCAGCGCGACGGCGGGCCAGAAGGCCATCAGGAACACCGCGGCGGTGGCGTTGGCGTAGCCGGCGGTCGGCAGGAATCGCCCGGCCGAGAACAGCGTGCGGGGGTCGTCGACCAGCGGGACGCGCAGCGCCTGCACCAGCGCGATCCCGCCGATCGCCAGCACCCACAGGCCCAGGATCACCGCAGCCGTCTCGGTCCGCTGCGGCCAGAAGGCGAACAGGCAGAAGATCATCAGGTACATCAACGTGCGGTTGGAGCCCTCCCACGCCGCGCCGGGATCGCCCGCCCACGCGATCGACGCGAAGCTCCACACCACGTAGAGCGCCAGCAGCGCGGCGGCGAGCACCACCGGGCGCGGCACGGCGCGCCAGTCGTTGGGCACCGTCCACAGCGCGACGGCCAGCAACGCGAGCGCGACGATCCCGCCCGGCGCCCAGGTCGAGACCGGGAAGCCGCCGCGGTCGGCCGCGAACCAGACCAGGAGGACGACGATGGCCAGGCACGGCACCGTGACCGGCGCGGCGCGCAGGGCGCGCACCCGAGAGGCGAGCATCAACGCACAGCTACTTGATCGCCAGGTACTCCATGTGGGGCTGCACGAGGTCGCCGAGGAAGCGCACCGGCGGGTAGCGCTTGGCGGCCTCCACGAAGTGCTGCGAAAGCCCGCTGCGCTCCTCGGGCCGGCGCAGGTGCCAGCGGTTGACCACGCGCGTGAACCCGACGTCCTTCAGCGTGCTGCGCACCCAACGGTGGCGGAACCACTGCGTCGCCGGCCGCGTGGTGTGTCCCACGAGCTCGGGCTTGTGCTCCATCGCCCAGTTCATCACGGCCTTCTTGACCGGCGCGGGGTACCACGGGAAGCCGACGAACCAGCCGATCTCGTGCTGGCGCGGGCACAGCATGCTGCTCGTGCCGAAGTAGAAGGCGCCGCCCGGCTCCAGCACGCGGTAGGCCTCGGCGAAGCAGGCCTGCGGATCGTCGACGTGCTCCATGACCGAGTAGGCGTGGACGAAGCGGAACATCCCGTCCTCGAAGGGCAGCGACTCCGCCATCCCCGGCTTGATCGGCAGCGTGGTGTTCTCC
This sequence comes from Baekduia sp., assembly GCA_036009425.1. GTDB lineage: Bacteria > Actinomycetota > Thermoleophilia > Solirubrobacterales > Solirubrobacteraceae > Baekduia. Next base: position 27,847 of record DASYLT010000090.1, read on the forward strand.
GCGCGCGCGATCTCGTGGCTGATCTCGACGGCCGGCGCCCAGGGCTCGAGCCCGTGCGCCTCGAAGCCGGCGCGCTGGAAGGCGAGCATGGCGATGCCCTGCGCGGCGCCGACGTCGAGCACGCGCGCGGGCGGGTCGAGCGTGAAGAACGGCGCCATGCGTGCGCGGTACTTGGCGACGTGGTCCTCCATCCCCGGAATGCGGCCCATCGCAGTGGAGAGGTCGTTGCGCTCGGTGGCGGCGTGCTGCATGGGCGGTGATGGTACGCGACGGTTCGGGCGATCCCGCCGCCGTCAGCCATATGTTCGGTCTATCGAATACCCGGTATTCGGTAGTCGATGTGCCGCCGCCGGTGAGTCGATCCGCGGCTATCCGGCCGCCGGTGCCGCCTCCCCCGCGCCCCGGCGTCGCCGCCGCCTCGCCGCCCGCTGGTCGAGCCCGATCACCGCGCCCACGACGGCCAGCACGAGCGCGGCCAGGACGAGCGCGTCGGCGCCCGAGAAGACGACCCCGACCAGCACGCACGCGACCGCGCCGGCGAGGCGACGCCAGCTGATCGTCCCCTCCAGCCGCAGTCGGAACAGGGCGTGGGCCAGCAGGTAGAGCGCCGGACCGCCCACGATGGCGATGATCTCGTTGGTCGGCACCGGCTCGCTCGGGTGGGCGATCACGAGCTCGTCGCCGACGGCCGCGACGACGATCGCCGCGACGAGGACGACATGGAGGTAGGTGTAGGCATCGCGCGCGAGCGTCGTGCGGTCGTCGGACTCCTCGAGCCGGCGCTCGGCCAGCCGCGCCACGGCGGTGAAGTACAGCCACCAGAGCCCCGCCGTGGTCAGGAACGCCGTGGCGAACGCGGCCACTGTCGCCGTGTCGCGGCCGAGCTCCGACGTCGTCGCGCCCGTGATGACGATCGACTCGCCGAGGGCGATGATCACGAACAACCCGAAGCGCTCGCTGAAGTGGCCGGTCTCGACCTGCCACGTGTCGCCGTGCAGGCGCGGACGGCCGGGCACCCAGAAGAGCGCGACCGGCGCTCCGTAGTCGATCAGCAGCGCCACCAGCCACAGCAGCGTCCGCGCCGTGCCGTCGGCCAGCGCGCCGGCGACCCAGAAGATGCCGGCGAAGACGAACCAGATCAGGATGCGCAGCGCCCGCTCGCGCTCGTTGGTCTGCGGAGCGGCGGCCACGAAGGCCAGGAACGCGTGCCGGCCGACCTGGATGACGAGGTAGGAGCCGACGAAGAGCAGCGCGTCGTGGCCGAAGGCGCCGGGGATGGCGACGGCCATCATCAGGCTCGCGAGCATCAGCCCGATCATCAGCAGCCGCACGACCGGCGACTCGGGGTCGAGCTCGTTGGTGACCCACGTCGTGTAGTTCCAGGACCACCAGACGACCATCAGCAGCAGTGCCGACTGCCCGGCCCCGGCCCACGTCAGGTGCCCGAGCAGGTGGTGGCTGATCTGCGTGATCGCGAAGACGAAAACCAGGTCGTAGAACAACTCCAGCGACGTGGCGTGCTGCTCTCCGCGATCGCGGTCGCGGGCGAAGCGACTCATGGCCGGCAGGCTATTGGCGCGTGACGTCGGCCCAGGCCGCCCGGCGGTGAGGCACGCGGCCCGTGGGGGTAGCTTGTGCGCCATGACCGACCTCGGCGCACCGACCTCGTACCTGGCCTTGACCACCGGCGTCCCGGTGCTGACGTCCGACGGCCAGGAGATCGGCACCGTCGCCCACGTGCTCGCCATGCCCGAGGAGGACATCTTCGACGGCCTGGTGATCCAGACCGAGCGCGGACCGCGGTTCGCCGATTCCGAGGTGGTCGATCAGCTCCACGAGCGCGGCGTGACGCTGCGCGTCGACGCCGCGCAGGCCGACCAGCTGCCGGAGCCGACCGAGAACCCGGCCGAGTTGGCGACCGGCCCCGACGACACCGTCCCCGACGAGGCGAACCTCTCCGCCAAGCTCCGGCGGGCGTGGGACCTCATCTCCGGCAAGTACTGAGGGCATGCCGCGGGGCCGTCCGACTTAAGTCCCAGTGACGCCGCGACCGGGTGCCGGGCAGCTTCATCTCATCGAGCCCAGCGAACCAGGAGGACCGCTCACATGAGAACCAAGCGCATGTTGTTGGCACCCGCCGCGATCGCCGCATTGACCATGGCCCCCGGCCCGAGCCCCGCAACGGCCGCGTCGTCGAACGGGCTGACCAGCTTCCATGGCACGGTGAGCACCGTCTCCAAGAGCGCCAGGACGTTCCGCATCACGCGCTCCAACGGCACGGCGCTGACGTTCAGGGTGACCTCGGCCACCGTGTTCCAGCGGATCAGCTTCGGTGGGCTGACCCAGGGCAAGACCATCGAGGTCAAGGCCAGGAAGGTCGACGGCCGCTGGACCGCCCGCAAGGTCGAGCCGGGAACGGCCGACGACCACGGCAGCGGCGGTCACGGCAGCGACGACTGAGGGGCGAGGCGGCCGCCGAGCCGGCGTGGGTACTGGGCATCGGCGTGATCGGTACGCCCTCGACACGATCAACACCCGGCGGCCCAGAACGTCCCCGCACCCGCCAGGCGCGTCGAACGCGGCACGGCTGACGCGGCGCAGGCGCACACCCGCCGTGAGCGTCTGCTTCATCGGCGCCTTGATCCTCAGCGTCAGCGTCACCGTGCGACCCGTCTTCGGATGCTGGAGCACGGGGTCAGGCGGCCCAGGCTCGAGCTCCTGGACGTAACACGCCAGCGGTCGCGCGAAGTTGATGGGCTTGGTCGGGTCGCCAGCGCGAGCTCGCGGCTACCCGACCGTCGCCGACCACCGCTGGAAGGACGTCGCCGAGGTGGCGCGATGCTTCGCCCGGCGCGCCGCTCCGCCGATCGACGCTGCGCCACGGCGTAAGGAGTGGAGCAGTCCGGGCGCCGCGGCCGCCCGGCCGCGGCGAATGTCCACGTCGCACGGTGTGGGCAGCCCGACCGTGGGGGCGGGCGAGCCCTCCCACAACAGGGGAGTTGGCCACGTGGATACGGCCGGCGTCGCATGAGACCGTTGACTCACCGTCCGCCGCTCCCGTCACCGAGGACCACGCCATGACCAGCACCATTGACATCCTGTACCGCGAACTGGACCACCGGATTGCCGACGGCCTCGAGGTCCGGTTGCTCTGGCGCCCGTTCGACGACGCGCTGCACGTCACGATGTTCGACGCGCGGACCTCCGCCGAGGTGACCGTCATCCCCGTTCGTGACCGCACCCGGGCGCGCGACGTGTTCCTGCATCCCTTCGCCTACGCACCCAGGACGGCCGACTCGCAGGCCGCGGCAGCCTGAGCAGCGCGACGAGCCGGATTTTGGGGCCGCGCCGGTCGCGGGGGAGCCGGTCGGACCGCGGACCAGCGCTGCCACCCGCCGGCGCTTGAGGTCGCCTGTTCGCGGTGCAGCGGGTACCTCCGGGGCAAAGGTGCAACGTCACGGAAGGAGCACCATGCCTTCGAAGCGATGGGCCACGATGGCGGTCTTCACGGCAGTTCTGGCGGCGCCGCTCGTCGGCCTGCAACAGGCGGCCTCCGAGCAGCAGCCAGGAGGCGGCGGGACCGGCAGCACATGTCCGGACAAGGCGTACGGGTCGTCGACGTGCACCCATACGACGCCGACGAAGACCGAGACCATGCCGCCCAAGACCGAGACGACTCCGCCGAAGACGGAGACGACGCCGACCATGACGACGCCGCCGACGGTCACGACGCCGACACAGACCGTCCCGACGCCGACCGCGACGACGCCGGCGGCCACGACGCCGCCCTCGGTGGCCCCGCCCGCAGCGTCGCCCGCGCCCACGCCCGCGCCCGCCCCCGCGCCGGTGACCGGCGCCGGGACGCCGGCCACACCGTCGACG
>DASYLT010000091.1:0-6795 GCA_036009425.1 Baekduia sp.
CTTCGCGCTCTACGCGCTCCAGCACCGCGGCCAGGAGTCGGCCGGCATCGCGGCGGCCGAGGACGGCGGCTACATCATCACCCAGCGGGCGCTCGGCCTGGTCAACCAGGTCTTCAAGGAGCACGACCTGCGGGCGCTCGCCGGCGACCTGACCATCGGGCATGTCCGGTACTCGACCACGGGCTCCAACGAGTGGGAGAACTCGCAGCCCGTGCACCGCAGCGCGGGCGCCAACGGCAACCGCGAGCTGGCGCTGGCCCACAACGGCAACCTCATCAACGCCGTCGAGCTGCACGCCGAGCTGCGCGCCCAGGGCGTGCAGTTCAGCTCGACCTCGGACTCCGAGATCATCGCCGCGCTGATCTCCACCAACCCCGCCGAGAAGCTCGAGGACGCGGTCGCCGCCGTGCTGCCGCGCCTGAAGGGCGCCTTCTCCACGGTCGTCATGACCAACGACAAGGTCGTCGCCTTCCGCGACCCAGCCGGTCTGCGGCCGCTGTCGCTCGGCCAGCTCGACGGCCGCTTCTGCGTCGCCTCGGAGACCTGCGCGTTCGACATCATCGGCGCCAAGGCCATGCGCGACGTGCTCCCGGGCGAGGTCGTCACGCTCTCGGAGAAGGGGCTCTCGACCAAGCAGGTCGTCAGCGGCGAGCGCGAGGCCTTCTGCGTCTTCGAGTACATCTACTTCGCCCGCCCCGACTCGCGCATGAACGGCGAGCTGCTGCAGGCCGCCCGCGGGCGCATGGGCGAGATCCTTGCCCGCGACGCCCCGGTGCCCGGCGCCGACCTCGTCATCGCGGTGCCCGACTCGGGCAACCCCGCCGCCCGCGGCTTCGCCCGCGCCGCCGGCCTGCCGCAGGACGACGGGCTGATCAAGAACCGCTACGTGGCCCGCACGTTCATCCAGCCCGGCCAGGAGCTGCGCAAGCACGGCCTGCGGCTGAAGTTCAACCCGCTGCCGGAGATCGTCGGCGGCAAGAAGCTCGTCGTCGTCGACGACTCGATCGTGCGCGGCAACACCACGCGCCAGATCGTGCAGATGCTGCGCGACGCGGGCGCGGCAGAGGTCCATATGCGGATCTCCGCCCCGCCGATCAAGCACCCGTGCTTCTACGGCATCGACATGAGCAGCCGCGAGGAGATGATCGCGCACAACCGGACGCCGGCGGAGGTCGCGGCCGAGCTCGGCGCCGACTCCCTGGCGTACCTGTCGCTCGCCGGCGTCTACGAGGCCGTCAACGGCGACCGCGCGCGCCACTGCGACGCCTGCTTCTCCGGCGAGTACCCGCTGCCGGGGACCGAGGGCGGGCAGGCCAAGGACGCGTTCGAGCTTCCGCTCGCGTCCAGCGGCGTCTGACGGCGACGCGTCCGAGATCGTGGGGTCGGTGTCCTTGCTGCCACGGCGGCGAGGCGCCACGATGGACGCATGCGCATCGTCGTCCTCGCTGTCGACCAGACCCAGGCGCTCGACGTCATCGGGCCCGTGGAGGTCTTCGACGCCGCCACCCAGATCGTGCGCGCGGGCTCAGGCGACGCCGCCGGCTACGACGTCCAGGTGGTCACGCCCGGCGGCGGTGACGTCGCGCTCAGCAACGGCCTGCGGCTGAGCGCCCGCCCGCTGCCGTCGCGGCGGACGCCGGCCGGGATCGACACGATCCTCGTGGCCGGCGGAGCGGGTACGCGCACGCTGACACCCGACGACGAGGCGATCGCATGGCTGCGGAGCGCCGCGCCGCACGCCCGGCGCATCGCGTCGGTCTGCACCGGCGCGTTCGCCCTGGCCGCCGCCGGGCTGCTGGAGGGCCGGCGCGCGACGACCCACTGGGCGCACTGCCGCGAGCTGGCGCGCGCGCATCCGAACGTCGACGTCGACGCCCAGCCGATCTACGTCCGCGACGGCGACGTCTGGACCTCGGCCGGCGTGACCGCCGGGATGGACCTCACGCTGGCGCTCGTGGAGGAGGACCTCGGCCGCGCGGTCGCGCTGGAGGCCGCGCGCTGGCTCGTGCTGTTCCTGAAGCGTCCGGGCGGCCAGGCGCAGTTCAGCGCCGGCCTCGCCGCGCAGACGGCGATTCGCGAGCCGCTCCGGGCACTGCAGGACTGGATCGCCGACCACCTCGACGCCGACCTCTCGGTCGGCGCCCTGGCGGAGCGGGCCTGTCTCAGCGAGCGCCAGTTCGCCCGCGCCTGGCGCGCCGAGACCGGCCTGACGCCGGCCGCCTACGTGCTGGCGCTGCGCGTCGAGCGGGCGCGGGCGCTGCTGGAGGACGGCCAGAGCGTCGACGCCGTCGCGCGCGCCACGGGCTTCGCCAGCGCCGAGGTGCTGCGCCGCGTCTTCCATCGGCACTTGGGCGTCGGCCCGTCGGACTACCGCGCGCGCTTCCGCGCCGCGGCCTGAGAACCCCAACGACCCGGAGGCCCTGCCCGCCATGCTCGACATCGTCATCCCGATCTACGACGACTTCACCGCGCTGGACGCCGTCGGCCCCTACGAGGTCCTCTCGCGCGTGGGCGGGCGCGTGCGCTTCGTCGGCGCGCAGGCCGGCCCGGTCGTCACCGACAACGGCATGCTCACCGTGCTGGCCGAGGCGTCGCTGGCCGACGCGGCCGCGCCCGACGTGGTCGTGGTCCCCGGCGGCGTCGGCACGCGCGCGCTGACGACCGACCGCGTCTGGCTGGACTGGCTGCGCGGCGTGCACGCGACCAGCACGTGGACGACCTCGGTCTGCACCGGCTCGCTGCTGCTCGGGGCGGCCGGGATCCTCGACGGGCTGCGGGCGACGTCGCACTGGCTCGAGCTGGAGACGCTGCGCCAGTACGGCGCCGAGCCGACCGGGCAGCGCGTCGTGGAGCAGGGCAAGGTCATCACCGCGGCCGGGGTGTCGGCCGGGATCGACATGGCGCTGTTGCTGGCGGCCCGGCTGGTCGGTGAGGACGCCGCCAAGGCGATCCAGCTGGGGATCGAATACGACCCGCAGCCGCCGTTTGACGCGGGGTCGGTGGAGAAGTCCGATCCGGCGGTCGTGGAGCTGATCCGCCGCGCGGTGGCCGCGCGCGAGTCGGCGTCACGGGAGCGTGCCGGCGCGTGACGCAGGTCTGCGGAAGGTGCGCCGTCTTCGCGACGGCGCTGCGGGACCTTCCGGACGCGACGCTAAGGTCCGACGCCCTGCATGGATCTGCACGCCGCCCTCCACGAGCACTTCGGCTTCGACGACTTCCGCCCCGGGCAGGAGGCGGCGGTCCGGGCCGCCGCGTCCGGCCAGGACGTGCTCGTCGTCATGCCCACGGGCGCGGGCAAGTCGCTCTGCTACCAGCTGCCCGCGCTCGTGCGCGACGACCTGACGATCGTGGTCTCGCCGCTCGTCTCGCTGATGCAGGACCAGGTCGAGGCGCTGGAGCGCCGCGTGCCCGGCGCCGCCGCGGTGATCAACTCCCAGCAGGACGCGTCGGTCAACGCCGATGCGCTGGCGCGCGCACGGTCCGGGCAGCTGCGCCTGCTCTACGTCGCGCCGGAGCGCTTCTCCTCGCCGGGCTTCCTCGAAGCCATCCGCGAGGTCCCGATCGGGCTGTTCGTCGTCGACGAGGCCCACTGCGTTTCGCAGTGGGGGCACGACTTCCGCCCGGACTACTTCCGGCTGGCCGACGCAGCGCGGTGGCTGGGGGCCAAGGCGCTGGTGGCCTCGACGGCGACCGCGACGCCGCAGGTGGCGCGCGACATCGTCAGCCGCCTGGGCCTCGACCAGCCCGAGATCGTCAGCACGGGCTTCGACCGTCCCAACCTGAGCTTCGCGGTCGTGCCGTGTGCGACCACGGCCGACAAGCACGCCCGCATCGCCGCCGCCCTGCGCGAGGACGGCGCCCGTCCGGCGATCGTCTACGCGGGGACGCGCAAGGCGTGCGAGCAGCTCTCCGAGCGCCTGGGCGTCGACCTCGGCGTCGAGGTGCTCGCCTACCACGCCGGCCTCGGCCGCAACGAGCGCGCCGCGGCGCAGCGGCGGTTCATGGCCGGCGAGGTCGAGGTCGTCGTGGCGACCAACGCCTTCGGCATGGGCGTCGACAAGGCCGACGTCCGCACGGTCGCCCACGCGGTCGTCCCGCCGTCGATCGAGGCCTACTACCAGGAGGCGGGCCGTGCGGGGCGCGACGGCGCTCCGGCGCGGGCGATGCTGTTCGCCGAGAAGCGCGACAAGGCGCTGCACGTGTTCTTCATCAACCGCTCCGAGACGACCGACGAGGTGCTCGAGCAGGTGGCCGGACGGATCATGGCCGCGGGCGCCGAGGGGCGGTTCGACGTCGCGCTGCAGCAGCTCGACGACGAGCCCGAGCGCGTCCGGGCGATCGTCGGGCACCTGGCGCGGGCGGGCGTCGTGCAGCCGGCGCCGTCCCCGATGGACCGCATCCGCGGGCGGATCGTCGGCGCGTTCGACGGCCGGGCGCGCGGCCTGGCGCGAACGTCGGCGGCCGAGGGGCAGCGGGGTCGCTGGAAGCAGTACCGCGCGGTCTGGGCGTTCGTGGAGGAGTCGGTCTGCCGGCGCCGGGCGATCCTGGAGCACTTCGGCGACCCGTCGGCGCCGGCGCCGCTCGGCGCCTGCTGCGACGTCTGCGACCCGTCGCTGGTGCCGGCGTCGCCGTCGCGGGCGATGCGAAGCGGACCCGCCCGCCCGGGCAGCAGCGCCGTTGCCGGGACGGCGCAGCACGGCTCCGTCGAGGACGCGATCCTCGCGGTGGTCCGCGTGGCGCGTCCGTCGATCGGCCGCACCCGCGTCGGCGAGGTGCTGCGCGGCGGGCAGGCCAAGGCGCTGATCCGCAACTCGTGGGACGGGTTGCCCGAGTACGGCACCTACGCGCACCTGACGGCCAAGGCCGTGCTGGATCGCATCGACGCGCTGCTGGACGCCGGGCAGCTCGAGACCACCGGCGGGCCGCGGCCCGTGCTGCGCGTGGCCGCCGGCGCCGGTGGCCCCGACGGCGGGGTCGCCCAGCCGTCGCTGTCCTTCGAGGCCGCGTAGGCCGCTGATGGCCGGGCTGCTGCGGGTCGGCGTGCTCGCCTCGGGCGGCGGCACGAACCTCCAGGCGCTGCTCGAGAGCGTCCACGAGCTGGAGGCTCGGATCGTCGCCGTCGCGACCGACCAGCCCGACGCGCTGGCGCTCGAGCGCGCACGGATCGCGGCGGTGCCCGCAGCGACCTTCCCGCGCGGCGCCTATCCCGACCGCGTCACGCGCGACGCGGCCATCGGGGACTGGCTCGAATCCCAGGGGGTGGAGCTCGTCGTGCTGGCCGGCTACATGGCGATCCTCGACGGCGCGTTCATCGCCCGCTTCCGCGACCGGATCATCAACGTGCACCCGTCGCTGCTGCCGGCCTTCGGCGGTCTGGACGCGATCGGCCAGGCGCTGGACTACGGCGTGAAGGTCTTCGGCGTCACCGTCCACTTCGTCGACGAGGGCATCGACACCGGCGCGATCATCCTGCAGCGGGCCGTCGAGCTGCCGGATGCGGCCGGCCCCGGGGAGGTGCTCGTCGCCCTGCGTCCGCTCGAGCACGCGCTGCTGCCCGAGGCGGTCCGGCTCATCGCGGCCGGGCGGGTCCATCGCGACCCGGCCCACCCCCGCCGGGTCGTCGTCGACGCGCTGTAGCGCTCAGGTTCTTAGTCGCGTCGCGTGTCGTCGTCGGCCTCCGGGGAGTCCTCCTCCACCCGCGGCGCGCCCTCGGGGTCCTCGCCCTGGCCTGTCGTGCCCTTGGTGTCCTCCCAATCGCCCGCGACCGCCTCGCCGGGGTTGGCCTCCTCGCGGCGTGCCTGGGCCGCGCGCTCGGCTTCGGAGATGTGACCGTCGAGACGCTGGAGACGATGGTCGAGCTCGGCCGCGTCGCGCTCCAGTCGTGCCGCGGGGTCGTCGCCGGGGCGGGTCTCGCTCATGGGCTCGCTGTTCCCCACGGTGCGCCATCTCATGCGGTCGGCGACCGCGGTCGCGGGGTGGACCGAATACCATCGCGCCCATGGCCTCCGAGACCTCGCCCGACGCGCTGACCGCGCCCGGGGCCGTCCGCATCCAGCGCGCCCTGCTGTCGGTCTCCGACAAACGCGGCATCGTCGACTTCGCCCGCGGGCTCGCGGAGCTCGGCGTGGAGATCGTCTCCACGGGCGGCACCGCCGCGGCGCTGACCGAGGCCGGCCTCGAGGTGCGCCCGATCGGCGACTACACCGGCTTTCCGGAGATCATGGACGGCCGCGTCAAGACGCTGCACCCCAAGCTCTACGCCGGCCTGCTCGCCGTCCGCGACAACGAGCAGCACCTCGCCGAGGCCGACGAGCAGAGCATCGAGTTCGTCGACCTCGTGTGCGTGAACCTCTACCCGTTCGAGCGGACCGCCGCCAAGCGCGGCGTCGGCGAGGCCGAGGTCATCGAGAACATCGACATCGGCGGCCCGACCATGCTGCGCGCCGCGGCCAAGAACCACGCCTACGCCGCGGTCGTCGTCAAGCCCGAGTCCTACGACGCGGTCCTCGAGGAGCTCCGCGACGCCGGCGGCACGCTGTCGATGCCGACGCGCGAGTCGCTCGCCGCCGAGGCGTTCGCCTACACCGCGCGCTACGACACCGCGATCGCCCGCTGGTTCGCCGAGAAGGGCGACGACTTCCCGCCACTGGTCATCCGCGCCTTCGAGAAGGTCGTCGACCTGCCCTACGGCGAGAACCCGCACCAGCGCGCGGCGTACTACTCGCAGATCGGCACGCGCATGAACGTGCTGTCGCAGGTCAAGCAGCACCACGGCAAGCAGATCTCCTACAACAA
>DASYLT010000092.1:0-21152 GCA_036009425.1 Baekduia sp.
ATCCAGCAGGCCGCGGCGCCGCGCCGGCGCCGTGTCGGCGCGTCGCAGGCCGGCGCGGCGATCCTGCTCTATCACCGTGTGGCGGAGCCCGAGAACGGCTCCGACGGGATGTGTGTCGGGCCCGAGCACTTCGCACAGCAGCTCGAGCGGCTGATCGAGCATCCGGTGCTCGGGGTCGACGAGCTCGCGGAGCTGGTCCGCGCAGGCCGCGTGCCGGTCGGCGCCCTCGCGCTGAGCTTCGACGACGGCTACCTCGACACGCTCGTCAACGCCCGGCCGCAGCTCGCCGCGGCCGGCGTGCCCGCGACCGTGTTCGTGGCGACCGGGCACGTCGCCAGCCAGCGATCGTTCTTCTGGGACGAGCTGGAGCGCTTGCTCGGCTGCGACGGTAGGCGGCCGGCGCAGCTCACGCTCTCGTTCCCCGACGGGACGCGGGCGTGGCGCACGGAGACGCCGGAGCTGCGCGATCGCGCCCGCCGTCAGATCCATCAGCTCATCCAGCCGGCGTCCCCCGCGACGATCGACGGCGTGCTCGCCGAGCTCGGCGCATGGGCGAACGTGGCGCGCGGGCACGACGATCCGCGGCCGATGACGATCGCCGAGCTGTGCGGCCTGGCAAGCGACCAGCTCGTCTCCGTCGGCGCCCACACGCGGCGGCACACGAACCTCGGCTTCCGCAGCGAGGAGACGCAGCGCGAGGAGATCGAGGGCAGCCGGGCGGACCTGCGCGAGTGGCTCGGCGAGACGCCGACCGGCTTCTCCTACCCGTTCGGGATCCCGGGCGTGGACTTCGACGCGACGACCCGCCGGCTCGTCGCCGCCGCCGGGTTCCGCTACGCGGTGGCCAACCACCCGGGCGTCGTCAGTGCGAGCAGCGACCCGTACGCGCTGCCGCGGTACTCGGTGCCCGACCTCGCCGGCGAGGAGTTCTCCCGCTGGCTGCGCGCCGTCCGCGCCGCGCCGCCGCAGGCCGCGGCGGGCGCGGCCGCGCGCAGCTGATCGCGCGCGGCGTCGAGATGCACCGCTAGCCTAGGTCGCACGCCATGCCCGAGCAATCCGTGCCAGCGATCGTCGTGGACGGCGTGTCGAAGACCTTCGCGCTCCCGCACGAGCGCGTCCATACGCTCAAGGAGAAGGCGCTGCATCCACTGCGGCGCAGCAGCCACGAGACGCTGCGCGCGCTGCGCGACGTGTCGTTCGCGGTGCCGAAGGGCGAGTTCTTCGGGATCGTCGGCCGCAATGGCTCCGGCAAGTCGACGCTGCTGAAGTGCCTCGCCGGCATCTACGCGACCGACGCCGGGCGGATCTACGTCAACGGGCGCGTGTCGACGTTCATCGAGCTCGGCGTCGGCTTCAATCCCGACCTGCCGGCGCGCGACAACGTGAAGATCAACGCGACGATGCTCGGCCTGACGCCGCGCGAGGCGGACCGCCGGTTCGACCGGATCGTCGACTTCGCCGAGCTCCACGACTTCGTCGACCTCAAGCTCAAGAACTACTCGTCCGGGATGCTCGTGCGGCTCGCGTTCTCGGTGATGATCCAGGTCGACGCCGAGATCCTGCTCATCGACGAGGTCCTCGCGGTCGGCGATGCCGCCTTCTCGCAGAAGTGCTTCGACGAGTTCGGGCGCATCCGGCGCAGCGGCGCGACCGTCCTGCTGGTCACGCACGACATGAGCGCGGTACAGCGCTTCTGCGACCGCGCGATGGTGATGGAGAACGGCAAGGTGGTGCAGATCGGCGACGTCGACGCGGTCGCCGACAAGTACCTGCAGCTGAACTTCTCCGAGGAGGCCCGGGCCGAGGTCGCCGGCGAGGAAGGCCCCGTGACCGTCGTGGCGGGCGAGGGCGAGACCGTGCGCGCGGCCGGCGACGGCCACGCCGAGATCCTCGAGGCGTGGGTCGAGGACGGCAACGGCGGGCGCCTCGAGGTCGCGCCGACCGGGTCGCCGACCGCCGTCTGCTTCCGCGTCCGGTTCCACGAGGACGTCCAGGACCCGGTGTTCGGCGTCGGCCTGGACGACTCGCAGGGCAACGGGCTGTTCTCGGCGACCAGCGCCTTCGACGGGCCGTCGGGCCGCTTCCCGGCGGGCACCGAGCACATCGTGCATGTCTCGTTCCAGAACTTCCTCGGCCCGGAGCGCTACGCCATCAGCGCGTCGGTCGCGCCCGACGGCAACGGGCTGCGCTTCCACGACAAGCGCGACCGCATCGCCCGGTTCGCGGTCACCGACGGCCGTCCGCGGGCGTCGATGACGGCGCTGCCCTACCACGTCGACGTCGTCCCCGCGCAGGCGCACCAGGAGGTCGCGCCGTGAGCACCGCCGTGACCCGCACGTCGTCGTCGCCGTCGTCGCCCGAGCGCCCGCCGCTGCCCCCGGGGCTCGGCACCCCGATCAAGGGCCCCACCGCCATGGGCTCGGACTTCGGGCGCATGCTGCGGCTGACGTGGACGCTGGCCGTCACCGACTTCAAGCTGCGCTACTTCGGCTCCGTGCTCGGCTACCTCTGGTCGCTCGTGCAGCCGCTGATGCTCTTCGGCGTGCTGTACGTGGTCTTCAGCGTGCTGCTGGACTTCGGCGGCAGCGAGAAGTACTACCCCGTCGCGCTGCTGGCCGGCATCGTGATGTTCAACTTCATCGCCGAGGCGACGATGGGCTCGGTGCGCTCGATCATGAACCGCGAGCCGCTGGTGCGGAAGATCGAGTTCCCGCGGGTGGCCGTGCCGCTGGCCACCGTCCTCACGGCGCTGTTCAACTACATGTTGAACCTCGTGCCGGTCTTCGTGTTCCTGCTCATCGCGGGCGGCACGCCGCGCTGGACCTGGTTCGAGCTGCCGGGGATCGTGCTGCTGCTGACCGTCTGGCTGGCGGGCATCGCGATGTTGCTGTCGGCGATGTTCGTGCGCTACCGCGACGTCGAGCCGATCTGGTCGGTCGTCATGCAGGTGCTGTTCTACGCGACGCCGATCTTCTACACCTTGGACACGGTCGCGCAGAAGACCGGCAAGGACTGGGTCCCCAACCTCTTCATGATCAACCCGTTCGCGGCGCTGCTGCAGCAGTTCCGCCACGCGATCGTCGATCCATCGCACGCGAGCTCCGCGGCGGCGATCGGCGGCACCTGGCGCCTGGTGGCACCACTGCTGGTCATCGGGATCACCGTCGCGATCGGCTGGACCGTCTTCAGCCGGATGGCGCCGAAGGTGGCCGAGGACCTGTAGGGGGCGCGGCGCGGGCGCGGGCGCCGGTGGCGCTCCGGGTCGCGGCGCTCAGCGCGGGCGCTGGTCGTGCTGCGCGGCGTCGTGTGGGGGCAGTGACGGCGAGGTCGGGTGCGGGCGTGCTTGGTCGTCCGCCGGCGTGCGTGGTCGCGCGGGCGCTTCGGGCGGGTGGGCCTGTCCAGCGCGGTCTCACCGCGGCCAACGGGCCCACCCCTCGAAGGCGCCGGCGGTGCGGGGGCGGTGGGCCTGTCCAGCGCGGTCTCACCGCGGCCAACGGGCCCACCCCTCGAAGGCGCTGTCGGTGCGGGGGCGGTGGGCCTGTCGGGCGCGGTCTCACCGCGGCCAACGGGCCCACCCCTCGAAGGCGCCGGCGGTGCGGGGGCGGTGGGCCTGTCTGCGGACGTCCTGCGTCCGTCAACGGGCCCACGCTCCCAGGAGCGTGGGCGGCGCCCGAATCGCCCGCCCCCGGCGACCCGCGGCAGGCCGGCGGCGCCCCGAGGCACGCCCAACATCCGTCGTCATCGCCAACGAACCCCGCCGCGCAGCGCTACCAGCGCCGGCGCTGAGCGCCACGAAGACGAACCCACCCCGCAACACCACCACCGCCCGCGCTGAGCGCCGGCGACGCCGGCGCGCGCGGGCCCGGACCCTCACCCCCGCCGCGTCGCCCCCTTGGCGCTGCGCAGCGGCTTCGTGACCCTCCAGGAGATCGAGCTCTCCATGCCCTCGATCACGCGGCGCGCCCGGGTGAGCGCGTCGGCGTCGATCTGGTGCTGGAGGTGCTCGTCGATCGGGGCGGGCATCGGCAGCGCGGCGAAGCCGAGCTCGACGTCGACGGCGTAGACGATGCGGTCGCGCAGGGGCATGAGGTCGAGCTCGAACTTCACGTGCGGGTGCGGTGCCGCGAACGTGTTGTGCACCAGCTCGACGTAGCCGCGCGCCAGGGGCGCCGCGGACATCTCGCCGTCGGCGAGCGTGATCTCGCGCGGCTGGTCGAGCCCCTGCTCCCAGAGCAGGACGCGCAGCCAGTCCACGCGCAGCAGGTGGGGCTTGTAGCCCGTCGTCAGCTCGACGAGCTGGAGATCGGGCGCCTCGAGGTGCAGCTGCAGGAGCGAGTTGCCCGAGACGTTGCGCGTCGTGAACGTCGACGACCGCGGCGGATCCTTCTGCTCGCCGTCCTCGTCCTCGCCCCACCAGCCGGCCACGGCCAGCAGCTCGGCCTCGCCGATCGCCAGCGTCGTCTCGGTGGCCTCCCAGGGGACCGTCCCGGCGGCCAGCGCGGCCAGCAGCGTCGCGTGGTGCTCGGCGGCGCGCCCGGCCAGGCCGAACGGCCAGTACGTCGTCTGCATCGACGAGTCGCGCAGCTGCCGCGGCGTGGCGTGGGAGATCAGGTCGATCCGGTCGGCGCTGGCGATCGGGTCCAGGCGCGTGGAGCCCTTGCCCTCGTCGTGCTGCCAGTCACCGAAGAGCGCGGCCTCGCGAGCGGTCGGGGCGATCAGCGCGCGCGCGACCTGCGCCAGCAGCTGGGGCCGCGCGTCGGCCAGGTCGCCCAGGCGCCCGGGCAGCAGCGCCTCGTACTCGGAGTGCAGGTCCTGGAACGCCTTGACGCCGCGCCGCACCCAACCGATCTCGCGCCGCTGGCCGACGAGCCGCTCGTCCAGGGGCTCGGTGATCGGCTCGAGGTCGGAGGTCAGGCCGAGCTGGGAGCCGACGTCGGCCGTGCACATCTGCTCAAGGATCTCCGGGGACCGCATGACCATCCGCGTCAGCTCGTGCGGACCGCCGGCGTCGGCGAGGAAGCCGTAGGCCTCCGTCCCGTTGACCATGCGCTTGGTCGCGCCCTCGTGGGTGACGAGGTACAGGCCGGTCGTGTAGACGTCGGAGCCCGCGGCGCGCAGCGCGCGGTTGGCGAAGTCCTGGATCGAGGCGCCCCACCCGAGGTCGACCAGCAGCACGCGGCGGTTGGCGTCGGCGGCCTGCTCCAGCAGGCGCACGACGCGGTGGCGCTGCTCGCGCGTGTGGGCGAAGGACTTGGCCTTCAGCTCGTCGTCGTTGAGCGCATGGCGCAGGATGCTGCGCACGGTCGGGTCGTTGAGGCGCGTGTTGCCGTGGCCGGCCAGGGCGGGCACGTCGGCGGGCTCGAGGCCCATCACGGCCATGGCCTGGCGCAGCGTCAGCGCGGTGCGACCCTCATAGGTGCGGGCCAGCTCGTCGCCCGGATCACCGGTGAGCGATGCGACCAGGCACGTGTACCGGTTGAGCCACAGCGGCTGAACGTCCAGCGGCTTGTCGGACGGGTCGCGCAGGGCGTCGTCGGCGGAGCGCACGAGCTCGGTGAGGAACTCGCCCTCGCGCATGAGGCAGTGCACGGCGTCGAAGCCCAGCAGCCGTGCCTCGCGCGCGATCCACGCGGCGAAGCCGGTGAAGACCGGTCCGAGCACGGAGGCGCCGTACTCCCAGTACGGGTACATCGCCGCCGGGACGTCCCAGTCGGCGCCGAGGACCTTGCCGCGCAACGCGGTGAGCCCGAAGTCGCTGCCGCCGGGAACGCCGCGGGGCAGCGGGCGCGTGTCGGCCGCGGGGACCAGGCTGCGTTCGAGCTCCAGCGTCCGCTCGGCCTCGTCGGGGCGTTGCGAGTAGAAGACGGCGCGGACGCCGAGCTCGGCGGGGACCTCGACGTCGTCGGTCTCGTTGTCGCCGAGGTGCAGGATCTGCTCGGGGCGCACGCCGAGCTGGTCGACCACGATCGGCCACAGGTCGCCGCCCTTGCCGGTGCGGTGGTCGCACGAGCAGAAGATGTGGTCGTAGTGCAGGTCGGCGAGCGGCGGCTGCGAGAGGATCGTGCGCAGGTGCGACGACCCGAGGTAGTTGTCGGACACGAGCGCGACGCGCTTGCCCGCCTCGGCCGCGGCGAGCAGCAGCGCGCTGATCTCGAGGTCGGGGACGCAGACCTCGCGCTCGACCTCGACCTCGGTCTCGATCAGCTCGTGCAGGGCCGCGCCGCCGGCGCGGGCCCAGCCAGGGTAGGCCTCGTAGATCTCGCGGATCGTGACCTCGGAGGAGCCCGAGGCGTGGTGCATCCGCCGCCGCGCCTCCTTCTCGGCCTCCATGCGCAGCACCTTGAAGGTGTCGACGGGCAGCCGCGGCCCGAGCAGCTCGCGCTCGGCCAGCCGCAGGGCGACGAGCGCGAACGCATCGACGGGCTTGCGCACGGTGCGGAAGACGAGCGTGTCGAAGACGTCGGCCGTGACGACGGCGATGCTCGGGTCGTCGAGGGCGCTCCACGCGGCCGACAGGCGGCTATCGTTGGCCTCCCGCGACGCGCCCCGGTCGACCGTCAGGTTCGGTTCGGCGGTGTCGGTCAAGGGGTCGCAGTAAATCATCCCCACACCGTCGTCCGTCTCCCGCCAGGTCCCCATGAGCCAGCTGTATCTCCACTCCATGGCCAACTTCGACCCGATCATCGGGGGCGCTCTCGACATCGTCGGCTCGCGCCGGATCGTCGAGGTCGGCGCCGAGGGCGCCATCTTCTCGTCGTTCCTCGCGCAGTACGCGGCGGCCAAGGGCGGCGACGTGCGCTGCGTGGACCCCGCACCGTCCGACGCGCTGCGCGACCTCGGGCGCCGCGAGGCCGGCGTGACGCTGCTGGAGGAGTACTCGCCGCCGGCGCTGGACCAGCTCCAGGACGCCGACACCTACTTCCTCGACGGCGATCACAACTGGCACATCGTCAGCGGAGAGCTCCGCGCCCTGCGGGATCGTATGACCGATCCCGCGAACCCCGCGATCGCGATCCTCCACGACGTCCACTGGCCGTGCGCGCGGCGCGACATGTACTACGAGCCCGAGCGCATCCCGGCCGATGAGCGTCAGCCCTACACGTACGACTCGGGCATCTCGCCGGACGAGCCGGGGCTGGATCCGCACGGCTTCCGCGGCGCCGGCGTCTTCGCCGTCGCCGAGCGCGAGGGCGGTCCGCGCAACGGCGTGCTCACCGCGGTGGAGGACTTCCTGGAGGAGACGCCCGGGCTCGTGCACCGCATCGTGCCGTGCGTCTTCGGAGCGGGCTTCCTCTACTCGACCTCGGCACCCTGGGCGGCCGAGCTGGACGCCTACCTGGCGCCGTACGATCGCTCGCCGCTGCTCGAGCGCCTCGAGGCCAACCGCATCGCGCTGTACCTCCAGGTGCTCAGACTGCAGGACGAGCTCGACCGCCGCGTCGGCATCCAGGCCCAGGTCGTGGGCGGCCTGCGCCGCCGCGTGGCCGAGCTCGAAGGCCGATTGGACGCCGGCCCGGTCGCGGCGCCCTAGATCAGGCCGAAGCCCGCTCGGCCACGGGCTGCCGCGTGGCGTCCTGTGGTCCGGACATGCCGTCGGGGCGGCGCCGCGACCACCACGTCAGCCCCAGCCAGCCGCACAGCGCGAGGATCGTCAGGGCGGTCAGCAGCCGCCCGAGTCCCAGCGAGAAGGTCGGCCCGCCCTTGAGGCCGTTGAGGCACGTGTCGCAGGCGGGGCGCGCCTGCGCCGTCCAGTGGCCGCCCGGCGCCTGGTTCACGCGCACGGTGGCCCAGCCAAGACCGTCGCGGCCGACGATGCTCGCGTCCCCGGACACGCGCACCCAGGGCGACCACGCCACCTTGGTGACCAACACGGTGCCGACGGGATCGGAGCCCGACAGGTCCACCTTGCCGGCCGTCAGCGCGTCGTACGGCGCTTCGTGGGCACGTACGAGCGCCGGCGGATGCGGGTCCGGTGGCGTCTTCGGCAGCGGGTCGGGATGTGTGGGTGGCGAGCCGAGCGGCTTCTCGCGGATGAGGTATTGGATCGCCGGCCAGGCGCCGGCGCCGGCGAAGCCGCCGGGCGGCTGGTCGGCGTGGATCTGGGCCGCCTTGACCGGACCGGCGCCCGGCACGTTGCTGAAGAGCGCCACGCCGAACGCGATGAGGACCTGCAGGACGACGAGCACGCGGAGCGCCGGCGCGGCGCGGCGCGGCACATGGCTGTGCAGGACCACGGCAGCCGCCGTGACGCCCACGAGGCCCAGCCACGGGATCATGCGGAACGGGAACTGGATGGTCTGGATGGCCCGCGGGAAGTCCGCCCACTTGGCCGGGTGGGTCAGCGCCCAGAGGAGCACGAGTTCGACGACGACTGCCAACGCGAGCGCCCAGCGCGCCCGCACGGTCAGCCGCCCTCGCATCGCGATGGCCGCGACGACCGGCCACAGCAGGAGGATCAGCGATGCCTGGGCGAACAGGTTGCTGGTGGCGCCGTGCGGCATGCGGGGCCACGGCGACAGCAGGATCCCCGCGGTGGAGTAGCTGAGCGTCGCACCGCGGACGATGGCGCTGACGTCGGCACGGGCGATCCACGTGTCCGGGCCGTAGTCGAGCGCCGGGACGAGCGTGATGGCGACGAGGCCGACGCCGGCGACCACGAGCGCCACGGCCTGCAACACCCGGCGGCGGGTCGTGGGCAGCGCACCGCTCAGGATCGAGATGACCACGATGAACGGCGCGACCAGCGCCGCCATGACCAGGGTGAGGTTGTGCGTGCCGGCCGTCACCGCGACCGCGGCGACGAGGCCGACCGCGGGGCCGAGCGGCAGGCGGCCGGGGGAGCGGAGCACCGCGGTGCCGGCGCCGAACGCCAACGCCGCCGCCGACAGCGCGACCAGCTCGGTCCACGCGCCTCGACCGTAGAGATCGGCGACGACATACGGCGTGGCGACCAGTGAGAGTCCCAGCAGGGGCGCCACGCTGGGCGGCACGCCGAGGTTGCGCGCGAACCACGTCGTCCCGCGCTCGATGCCGACGAACGCGCCGACGGTGGTCAGCGCGAACACCGGCCAGGCGCCGAGCACCACCGCCGGATACGACAGCAGCGAGAACGTCCAACCGCCGTACAGCGTCATCTGCGGGTAGAACGCCTCGCCGGGAAGGTGGATGAACCCGCTCGGCAGCCCGGTCCCGCGGACGTGCGCCGTCTGGACCTCCAGCAGCCAGAGCGCGTTGGACCACTCGATCCACGCGTTCTGGCGGATGATGAACGGCACGGCCAGCAGCGCGGCCAGGACCGGAGGGATCAGCGCGAGGAGCCGCGGCCGGGAGGTCAAGACCTCCGGGCGCCAGGTTCCGAAGGGCGGGCTCATCCGCTGCATCATGCCGATTCGGCGGCCTGAGACGGCGGCTCGGGCTCCGGCGGCGGCTGGGCGACCGGGCGCAGGCCGCCCGCGCGGCGCGACCACACGGCGGTCGTCGCGGCGTAGAAGATCTCGATGCCGGTCTGCGCCAGCCGCACCGCGATCGCCGTCGTCAGCGCGACCGAGAACGGCATCGCCGTCGCCAGCGCCGTCGCGGTCGCCACGTCGCGGGCGCCCAGGCCGGCCGGGATCACGAACGCGATCGCTGCGGCCGCGTAGCCGATCGCGTAGGCACAGATCGCGGTGAAGCCCAGGCCGCCGACGGGGTGGATGCCGCGGGCCAGGCAGTAGACGCCGATGCCGGCTTCCATCCAGATCAGGAGATAGACGAAGACGTAGACGACGAGGCGCTTGAGCGGGATCGTCACGTGTGCGGACGTGACGCCGAAGCGAGCGGCGAGCTTCGTCTCCAGGAGGTCGATGACCCGCGGGTGCAGGATCATCAACAGGGCGATCGGAACCAGCAGCACGAGGAAGCGCTCGGGCTTGCCCTGCAGCGAATCCAGCGAGATGACGAAGGACACGCTCAGCGCACAGGCGCTGCCGACCGACAGCGCGAACTCGTAGGCGAATCCCGCGACGGTGACGGTCCGTGGAACACCCTCACGCTGCGCGAGCTCGATGCGCGTCACGGCCATGAGCACCTGCGTCGGGACGTACCGCGTCAGCAGCGAGACGTTGTAGATCGCCTGCGCCTGCGGTACGGGCAGCTCGCCGCCGGCCTCGTGCATGATCCGTCTCCAGACCTCGGCGACCAGCGGCTGGAAGGCCAGCAGGAGCACCAGCGACAGCGCGAGCCACGGCCACGACAGCTGCACGTCGACGCTCGGCAGCTGCCCGGTCGACGTGACGACGGCGAGCGCGACGAACAGGATCGTGAGGACGACCAGCAGCGCGATCAGGACGCGCTTGCGGGTCTCGCGCGTGAGCAGGCCGCCCATCGCGTCGCTCACCTCACGCCGGCTTGCGCAGGACCGTCAGCGAGCGGATGCCGAACGGCATGCTCACGCGACGGCGCAGCAGCGCCCGCTCCGCGCGCGTGGTGAGCGCGCCCAGCTTCGAGTTGCTCGTGCGATCGATGTCGGCCTCGACGAGCGCGCGCCGCTGCTCCGGCGTCGGCGACTTGTGCTTGAGCCGGTTGCGCTGCTTGACCGCCCAGAACGCCGGATAGATCAGCGCGCCGATGTGCGTGTCGTGCAGCACCTCGAACCCCGTGGCCTTGCCGGCGAGCTCGCCGCGCGCGTAGCGGCGCTCGTGGCCCAGGAACGCGTCGTAGTAGTCGTAGGTGCTGGGACCGGCCGGCACGATGACCGCGGCCAGGCCGCCCGGGCGCAGGACGCGACGGAACTCGGCCAGCGCGCCGACGTCGTCGGGCACGTGCTCCAGGAGGTTGGCGCTCAGCACGACGTCGACGCTGGCGTCGTCGAGCGGCAGGTCGCACACGTCGGCCAGCAGCAGCTGCGCGTCGGGCACCAGGCCGTGGGCACGGCGCAGGCCGGCGGCGATCAAGTCGACGCCCAGCAGCGTGGCGTCCGGCAGGCGCCCGCGCAGATCCTCGAGCAGGTAGCCCGAGGAGCAGCCCGCGTCGAGGACGACGCTCGGGTTCGCAGGGCCGTCGGCGGCCATGCTGTCCAGCAGCGCGTTACGGGTCCAGACGTCGAGGAAGTGGTCGCGCGAGGCCTCCTCGTGGAGCGCCTCGAGGTCGTCGGACCAGTTGACGTCCAGCGACTCGGCGTAGGCGGTGAAGGCCGCCTCGGAGGGCGGGGCGTCGGCGGGCGGGGTCCGGAGCACGATCTGGGAGAACCTACTTACACGGTTTGCTGGTTGCAGAGAGGGAGTCGACATTGATCGTCTTGGCAGGGACCGGTGCGTTCTCGAAGCGACGCAACGGCGGCCCGAACGGCGGCGTCTCCGGCGTGACGGCGAGCTGCACGCGGCGCGTCGCAGCCGTGCTCGTCACGCGGGCGCAGAAGTCCAGGCGCCCGTCCTTGGACCCACTTCCGACCGCGCCCGTCAGCCCGGAGACCGCGCGGGCGTCGACGCCGGGCGGCCCGTTGAGCCGGAAGCGCAGGTAGGACGGCTGGTCGTTGTCGGCTGCGATCCAGAAGCGCAGCGGCTCCTGATGGAAGCCGAGCCGCTCGCCCGGGCTCTGGACCCAGGCGGCTCCGCCCGGGTCGTGCTCGAACTGGTCGGTGGCCACGCCCGAGGCGATCGTCACGTCGAACGGGTGCGCGCGGCGCTGCACGACGTAGGGCGCGGTGTCGCGCACCAGCGTGCGCCCCGGGAACTTCACGCTGCCGAAGCGCGAGACGACCGTCTCGTACTCCGGCGTCCACGACGGGTGGCCCTTGAACCGCGGGTCGATGTAGGCCAGCCCGCCGTACTGCTGAAACAGGTTGACGACCGATACGCGCGGGTTGGTCTCCGTCAGCGCCGCGTAGGCGGTCGGGCCTTCGAGCCACGCCGAGTAGGGCAGGGTGTCCATGCCCTCCAGCAACACGGTGGACTTGAGCTTGCCCGCGGTCACGGTGGCGGCCTGCAGCGCGTGCGGCGCGACGACCAGACCCTCGCGCATGCGCTGCTGCGCGGCGATCGTGGTCGAGGCGAACGCGACCAGGCCGAAGGTGACGACGATCAGCACGCCGTCGCGCACGCGGCCGCCCCGCTTCATCAGCAGCGAGGCGCCCGTGAGCAGCAGCGCCGGCAGCAGCGGGCCGAGGATCAGCAGCGTGCGCTGGACGCAGTAGGCGCAGCCGAACGAGTGGCTGGCCCAGTAGGCCTGCAGCACGACGGCGAGCAGCACGCCGCCCAGCCAGCGGGCGCGGTCGGAGTAGACGAATGCCGCGACGCTGATGAGCATGAGCGCCACCGGCAGGACGATGCCGATCGCCGTCTGCAATCCGCCCGCGGGATGCGCGAACGCGAACTGGTAGAACTCGCGCGTCTGGTACAGCCACCCCGGGATGTACTTCAACCCCATGTTGTACGGGACGAGGCTGTCCTTGTAGCCCGAGTAGCCGCCGCCGACCAGGTACTGCCACGTCCACGGCAGCGTGCGCAGGCCCACCAGCAGCGCGGTGGCCGTGGCGATCGGCAGGAGCTTCAGGACCCGCGTGAGATGGCTCAGCGGCTGGCGCTTGCGCAGCACGGGCCAGCCGAACGCCACGGCGCCGGTGAGCAGCATGCCGCCCAGGACGGCGGGCAGGACCTCGGGGTAGACCGCCTGCAGGCCGCCGATGAGCGCGCCGGCCAGCGCCGCGTTGCGACGCGTCGGATGCCGGAAGGCGACGATGGTCATCACCAGGACCGACGGCACGACCGCCAGGCCCGCGATCAGCCCCTCGGACCCGTCCATGCCGACGGTGTAGACCAGGGGTCCCGAGTACAGGATGCCCGCGAGCGTTCGGGCGACCGGCCCGGCGCCCAGATAGCCCGCCAGCCCGAACGCGCCCAGCGCGCCCGTCGCCAGCATCGCGATGATCAGCGCCGTGGCCAGCGTCCAGGGCGCCCAGCCGATGCCGCCGCTGGCCACCGCGTTGAGCGTGTTGGAGGACGTGTGCTGCCAGCGGTAGCCGTAGCCGTAGCGGGCCGACAGGTCCCACGTCTCGCCCCAGGCGACCTTGTCGTACTTGGGCGTGCGCCAGACCAGGCCGGAGCCCGCCAGCGTGTCGAGCAGCGGGTGGGCCTGGGTGTCGACCTCGAAGCCGCGCGCGAACGTGATGTAGCCCGGCGCGTCGAAGATGCCGTAGCCGACCGGGCCGGCCGAGTCGCGCTTGACCAGCGCGTAGGAGCCCGCGCCGAGCGCGACGACCAGCACGAGGCCCATCGCCGCCAGCTCCCGCACGGGCGGCCGGCGCAGGCCGGAGCGGCGCACGAGCCACACCGACAGCAGCGCCACGGGGAGGACGACGAACCACAGCGCGTGCCGCAGCGGCACGAACAGGTTCAGCGTCATGAACAGCCCGGAGGCGATCGCGGTGCCGGCCGACGGCGCGAGCGCGACGCGCCAGCCCGCCAGGTCGTCGCGGTGGACCAGCGCCATGAACCCGGCGCCGAAGGCGGTCGCGATGGCGAGGATCGCCAGCTCGCGGACGAGCAGGTACGTCGTCATCTGCCCTGCTCGCCGCGCAGGAAGACGTCGGTCTCGACCAGGGCGTCCGGTGTCCCGATCTCGTAGAAGCGCTCCGTGGCCACATACGCCGCGAGCTGTCCGTCACGCGCGAGCGCGTGCTGGATGCCGGCCAGGTCGTCTTCCTCGGGATGGGCCGTCGTCAGCGCGCGTGCCTGCAGGGCGCCGAGCCCGTAGTCGATCCACTGCATGGTCTCAGTCCGGTGGTGCTTGTCGTAGACGGCGACGTGATGACCGTCCTCGGAGAGCACGACGTTCGAGGTGTCCCAACGTCCCTCGTTGTGGAACACGCTCATGAGCCCGAGAAGACCGGACTCCGAGAACGTCTGCCAGGCGGCACGATAGTCGACGCGCAGATACGTGTCGCCGTACAGGACCAGGAAGGCCTCGCCGAGGGCGTCCAGGGCGCCGCGGATCGCCCCCGCGGTGCCGGCCAGCTGCGGCGGGTCGTAGCGGTAGATCAGCTCGATCCCGTGGCGCTCGTGGCCCAGGGCGTCCTCGATGCGCTCGCCGAGGTAGCCGACGCACAGCACCGCGCGGGTGACGTCGTAGCGGGCCAGCAGCTCGAGCTGCCAGTCCAGGAACGGCCGCCCGGCGACCTCCAGCAGCGGCTTGGGCGTGTCGCGCACCGTCTCGCCCAGTCGCGAGCCGAGGCCGCCCGCGAGGATGCAGACGGGCCCCATCGCCGGGGCGGTCACTGCTGCTCGGGGTCCGGTGGCAGGCCGTAGGCCGACTCGACGATGTACTGCGGTCGTTGCTTGACCTCGTCGTAGATGCGCCCGACGTACTCGCCCATGATCCCGATCGACAGCATCTGGATCCCGCTGAAGAACGAGATGACGATGACGATCGTCGTGTTGCCGGTCGGGAACCCGACGCCGGCGAGCTTCAACACCAGGTACAGGAACCCGAAGAGGAACGCGAGCCCCGAGAGCGCCACGCCGGCCAGCGAGATCAGCTGCAGCGGATAGCGGCTGAAGCTCACGATGCCGTTCATGCCGATGACCAGCGACCCGAGGAACTTGTTGTACTTCGAGTCGCCGGCGGCGCGCGGATCGCGGTCGTAGAGCAGGCTCGTCTGGCGGAAGCCGACGATGCCCACCAGGCCGCGCAGGAAGCCGTGCGCCTCGTTGAGCGAGACGACGTGGCGCACGACGCGCCGGCTCATCAGCCGGAAGTCCCCCGTGTTGGGCGGGATCTCCACGTCGGCGATCCGGTTGATGATGCGGTAGCCGACCGCCGAGACGATCCGCTTGACGAGCGTCTCGCCCTCGCGGGTGCGCCGCTGGGCGTAGACGACCTCGAAGCCCTCGCGCCAGAGCCCGACCATGTCGCCGATCAGCTCGGGCGGATCCTGCAGGTCGCAGTCGATGACGACGACCGCGTCACCGGCAGCGTGGGCCATGCCGGCCAGCGTCGCCTGGGGCTGGCCGAAGCGCCGCGAGAAGCGCAGCATCTTGACCCGCGGGTCGCGCTCGCGCAGGTCGAGGATCAGCTCCTCGGTGCGGTCCGTGCACGGGTCGACGCTGAAGATCAGCTCCCACTCGAGGTTCTCGATCGGGTCCAGGACCGCCGACAGGCGCTCGTGGACGTTGGCGATGTTGGCCTCTTCGTTGAACGTCGGGATGACGACCGACAGCAGCTTGAGGTCGCTCACGCGCGCTCACCCCAGCTCTGGCCCCGCTCGGACGGGATGATGCGGCGCAACGTATAGATGTCGCTCCCGTCGAGGTCGGCGGCGTGCCGCTCGAGGTCCTCCCACGGATCCCACACGGCGCTCAGCAGCCGGCCGGTGATCCCGTCGCTCTGCCGCGAGCCGAGGTAGACCGCGAGCTCCGCGCCACGCGTCAGGGGCGTGCCGCCGCTGTCGCGCTGCTGCACGGCCTTCGCGTAGAAGCCCTCGCCGACGGCCTCCGGGCCGGCCTCGATGACCTCGTCGAGCATGCGTGTGTTGAGCGCGCCCGGCGCGATGGCGTTGACGTCGATGCCGTCGCCGGCGACCTCGCCGGCGAGGGTCTCGACGAAGCGGATAACCGCGGCCTTGGATGCGGCATAGGCCGAGAGGAACGGCATCGGCGAGGTCGCGCCGCCGCCGGAGAGCTGGACGACCTTGCCGTGGTCGGCGCGGCGCAGGTGCGGGAGCGCGAAGCGGGCGGGCAGGACCGACCCCATCAGGTTGATCTCGATCGCCTTGGCCCACTCGGCCCAGTCGACCTCGTCGATGGCGCCCTTGGGACCGTAGACGCCGGCGTTGTTGACGAGGACGTCGAGGCCGCCCAGGCGGTCCACGGCGAAGGCGACCAGCGCCTCGACGGCGTCGGGCGACGCGACGTCGGCGGCGTGCGCGTGGACCTCGCCGAGCGGGGCGAGCTCGGTCTCGGTGGCGCGCAGCTTGTCCTCGGAGCGCGCGCAGATGACGATGCGCGCGCCCTCCTGCAGGTAGGCGCGGGCGATCTCGACGCCGAGGCCCTGGCTGGCGCCGGTCACGAGCGCGGTGCGCCCGGCGAGGCGGCCGCTCATGCGGGCCGCCGTCCCACGGAGGCGTAGCGCACGCGCGGGTCGCCGGTCAGCGCGCCGGCCAGGAAGCCGTTGGCGTCGACGACGAGGTCGCCGCCCAGCACGTCGGGGATCTGCGTGGCGTCGAGCTCGCGGTAGGCGGGCCACTCGGTGGCGATCACCAGCGCGTCGGCCCCGCGGGCCGCGTCGAAGGGGTCATCCATCAGGGTCACCTCGGAGAGGTCGGAGGGCAGTTCGCTCACCGCGGGGTCGTGCGCGCGCACGGTCGCTCCGGCGGCGAGAAGGTCGAGGCAGAGCTCGACCGACGACGAGCGGCGCAGCGTGTCGGTGCCCGGCTTGTAGGTCAGTCCCCAGACGGCGATCGTCTTGCCGGTCAGCCCGTCGGGAGAGGTGATGGGCGCGTCGGCGGCCAGCAGCGCGCCGATCGTGCGCCGCGGCCAGCCGCGGTGTGCGGTGTTGCTGTCCCACACGCCGTGCAGCACCGCGGTCACGAGGCCCTCGGCGTCGCCGATCGCGGTCAGCGCGCGGACGTCGCGCGCCAGCGTGCCACCGGCGAACGCGCCGCCCGGGCCGAGGTAGGCCTTGGGGCCGATGCGCTCCTCGCTCTTCAGCGCGCGGGCGACGTCGCCCGCGTCCGCGCCGACGCGCTCGCAGACGGCCGCGACCTCGTTGATGAAGGTCACCGACGTCGCCAGGAAGGCGTTGAGCGCGTGCTTGGCCATCTCGGCCGACTCGATGCCCATCCACTCGACGCGGTCGGTGATCGGCGCCAGGAGCGCGCCGACGACCTCGCGGCCGTGGGCGTCGCGCGTGCCGACCACGACGCGGTCGGGCTCCAGGAACACGTTGATGGCCTTGCCCAGGCGCAGGTTCTCGGGCGAGTAGGCGAAGGAGATGCCGTCGGGCGCCTCGGCCTCCAGCCGCGCCGTCGAGCCGACGGGGACCTGGGAGGAGATGAGCACGACGGTGCCGGGGTCCAGGAGCGGCAGCAGGGCGCGCACGCGGTCCAGGACGTGGTCGACGTCGGCGATGTCCTCGGCGTCGACGGGCGTGTCGTAGGTGACCCAGACGACGGCGGCCCCGCGGACGGCATCGGCCGGGTCGGCGGTCGGGCGCAGCGTCCCGGCCTCCAGGCCGCGGCCCACGAGCTCCTCGAGGCCGGGCTCGAAGATCGGCGGCGTGCCGGCGGCCAGCGCCGCGACGACGTCGGGGTCGGTGTCGTAGGCGGTGACCTCGTGGCCGACGGAGGCCAGCGAGGCCGCGGTCACGGCGCCGAGATGCCACAGGCCGGTGACGCAGATCTTCATGCGTCGCCGCCCGGCGTCGGGTAGCCGTTGGCCGCGTAGGCCTGCTCGATGAGCTCCCAGCAGTAGCGCACGGAGTCGAGGTCCGCAGCGGGCTCGCCGGAGGCGATCGCGGCGCGGACGCTGTCCCACTCCGCGGCCCACGACACGTCGACCGGGTCGAACTCGAAGACCTCGCGATCGGGCGGTCCCATCTCGGGCTTCATCGCGTAGACGGTCAGCTTCTGCGGGCCGTAGGAGCCCTGCAGGCCCTCGACGACCAGCTTGCCGGTCCGGCAGGTGATCTCCATCGAGAACATGTTCTTCCACTCGGTCCACGTGACGTGCAGCGTGGCCCAGGGCGCGCGGTGGTCGCCGGGCACGCCGAGCAGGATCGCGGCGTTGTCCTCGACGGGCATGTCCCAGAAGCTCGTGCGCAGCAGCGCGGAGTGCAGCGGCAGTTCGCCCAGCAGCCAGTGCGAGAGGTCCAGCAGGTGCATGCCCTGGTCGGTCATCTCGCCGCCGCCGCCCGTCTTCGGGTCGGCGCGCCACTCGCGGTCATAGCCCGGGCGCCCGCCGTGGCCGTAGCGGCCGCGCAGGAACAGGACGTCGCCGAAGCGGCCCGAGCGCGCGGTCTCGATCGCCTGGGCGATGGCGGGGTGGAAGCGGTGGTTGAAGCCGACCTTGGCGACCTTGCCGGCCGCCTGCGCCGCCGCCGCGATGCGGGCGACGTCGGCGACGCCGATGCCCGCCGGCTTCTCGACGAGCACGTGGCTTCCCGCCTCCAGCGCCGCGACGCTGTTGGGCGCCAGCTGGTCGTGGCTGGTGGCGACCACGACCACGTCGGGCTTCAGCGCCAGGAGATCGTCGAGCGTCGCGCAGGCCGTGCCGCCGAACTCGCCGACGAGCGCCTCCGCCGCGTCGAGCCGCAGGTCGTAGGCGCCGATCACGTGGTCGTCGCCCAGCGCAGCGGCTCGCTTGCGGCCCATGAGGCCGCAGCCGATCATCCCGACGCTCAGGCTCATGCAGACTCGCTGCCGATGGCGCCGCGGAACTCGAAGTCGAAGGGCAGCTCGGACGCTCCCGCCGCAGCCATGGCCTGGCGGGTGTCCTCGGGGCGCTGGGCGTAGACCAGCAGGAAGCCGCCGCCGCCGGCGCCGACCAGCTTGCCGCCGAGGCAGCCGGAGCGCCGGGCCAGCGTGTAGAGCGTGTCGATCCGCTCGCCGGTCATGCCCGGGGAGCGCTGGCGCTTGTTCTCCCAGTGCTCGTGCATCAGCTCGGCGTAGGACTCCAGGTCGCCGGACTCCAGCAGCGCGCGGCTGCGGTGGCCCATCTCCTTGGTGCGGTGGAGGTTGTCCACCATGTCCTGGTCGCTGTCGGCCGTCCGCTTGACCTGGTCTGACAGGATCGCCGACGCGCTTCTGGCCTCGCCCGTGTAGAAGAGCAGGAGGTTGTTGCGCAGCTTGCGCTGGGTGGCGTCGTCGAGGTCGAGCGGGTCGACCTCGACCGTCCCGTCGGGGGCGAACGTGTAGGCGCAGATGCCGCCGTGGGCCGACACGTACTGGTCCTGCTTGCCGACCGGCTCCTCGAGGATGTCGATCTCGATCTCGCACGCGGCCTCGGCGAGGTCGCCCGGGGTGATCGAGCGGCGCTTGGCCAGCGACAGGGCCTTGATCAGGCAGACGGTGAACGCGCCCGAGGAGCCCATGCCGGTGCCGGCGGGGACGTCGGCGACGACCGCGATCTCCAGCGGGTTGCCCTCCCAGTGGCGCATGAGCGTCTCGCGGAAGATGGGGTGCCTGATGTCGGCGGGGGCGTCGACCTCCTCCATCTCGGAGTACTTGAGGCGGTACCGCTTCTGGAAGACCGTGTGCGTGAGCATGTACACGTACTTGTCGATCGAGCCGGAGATCAGGTAGCCGCCGTGCTCGCCGTAGTACGAGGGCAGGTCGGTGCCGCCGCCGCCGAGGGAGATGCGCAGCGGCGCGCGGGAGAAGATGACGCTCACGAGGAAATGGACTCCTGGTCGAGGACGATGGCGGGCTCGGCCTCGAACCACTCGAGGGTCCGGGCGATGGCCTCGGGGATGGTCAGGGTGGGAGCCCAGCCGAGGGACCGGATCTTGGTGGTGTCGAGGTGGATGAGCGGCGAGTCGCCGGCCCAGCCCCTCGTGCCGCCGGTCTTCTCGATGGCTGGCTGTAGGCCCATGTGGGCCGTGATGAGGGCGACGGAGTCGTCGACGACGACGGTGGCGTCCGTGCCGAGGTTGTAGACGTGCGCGCCGGGCTCGGTGCCGTGGTGCTCGACGGCGGCGAGCATCGCGCCGACGCAGTCCTGCACGTAGAGGTAGCTCTTCTCCTGGCGCCCGTCGCCGAGCACGCGCAGGTGGTTCGGGTCGCGCTTGAGCGCGCGGTAGAAGTCGATGACGTGGCCGTGGGTGTAGCGCTCGCCCAGCAGCGACACGAAGCGGAAGATGACCCCGGTGAACCCGTAGCCGTGGGCGTAGGCGGCGATCATGCCCTCCCCGGCGACCTTGGAGGCGCCGTAGAGCGAGGTCTGCAGGGGGAACGGCGCGTCCTCGGGGGTCGGCACGACCGCGGACTCCCCGTAGACGGAGCCGGTCGACGAGAAGCAGATGCGCTTGGCGCCGGCGGCGCGCATGGCCTCGAGCACGTTGGAGGTGGCGATCGTGTTCTGCTCGAGGTCGCGCTGCGGGTGGTCCAGGCCGTGCCGCACGTCGGCGTTGGCCTGCAGATGGAAGACGGTGTCGCAGCCGGCGACGGCACGGCGCAGGAGGTCCAGGTCGAGGATGTCGCCCTCGAACAGCTCGGCTCCGCGCTCCAGCGCGCCGGCGATGAACTCGCGCCGGCCGGTGCGGAAGTCGTCGAGGATGGCGACCTCGACTCCCTCGTCCAGCAGCCTGTCGGCCACGGTGCTGCCGATGAACCCGGCTCCGCCGGTGATGAGAACGCGCTCCATGCGCGAGGTTCTACAGGGTGAAGCCGGCGGCCGCGGCGTCGCGGTGGAACATCTGCACCGTCTCGAGGGAGAACTGGTCGAGATCCTTGCCGAGGTTCTTGACCTTGCCGATGAGGTCGTGCGTCATCGTGATGATGTGGCACCCGACCTGATCGGCCTGCACGAGGTTGAGCACCTCGCGGGGGCTGGCCCAGATGAGCTCGGCGTGCGGGACGGCCGACATGATGTCGACCGAGCGCTGCATGATCGGCAGCGGATCCACGCCGGCGTCGGCGATGCGGCCCGCGAAGACCGAGATGCAGGACGGCGCGCCGTCGGCGACGGCGGAGGTGATCAGCTCGACCTGCGCGGTGGTGAACAGCGCGGTCACGTTGACCTGCACGCCGTCCTCGGAGAGCTCGCGCACGAGCGGCGCCATCGACTCGCCGGAGGTCGTCGTGACCGGGATCTTGACGTACACGTTGGGGCCCCACGAGGCGAGCTGCTTGGCCTGGCGGCGCATCTCGGCCTCGTCGTCGGCGAACACCTCGAACGAGATCGGCTTGTCGCGGATCTGCTCCAGGAGGCGCTGCGCGAAGTCGGCGTAGTCCGTCAGGCCGGCCTTCCACATGAGCGTCGGGTTCGTCGTGAATCCCTTGATCATCGGGTCTTCGGCGAGCCGAAGGATGCCGTCCAAGTCGGCTCCGTCGGCGAAGATCTTCGTCGAGATGCGATCGAGCATGTCCTCTGAACCTAGCTGACCTGGTGGGCGGATGAGCGCGACATCATGAACTGATGAACGTCGCAGCAGTGAAAAGGTTGCGTGACATTCCGGCAGGTTGC
>DASYLT010000093.1:0-16856 GCA_036009425.1 Baekduia sp.
GATGTGCGAGTTGACGGCCTCGCGCTCCTGCTTCTGGATGCCGACGCCGCCGTAGACCGTGGTGATCTTCAGCGCGCGGGCGTGGGCCAGCGGGTAGAGCTCGTCGACGATCTGCGAGGCCAGCTCGCGGGTCGGGGCGAGGACGAGCGCGGACGGACGGCCGTAGCCGTTGGCGTCGATGCGGTCGAGCATCGGAACGCCGAAGGCCAGCGTCTTGCCCGAGCCGGTGGGCGACTTGGCGAGGACGTCGCGGCCCTCGAGGATGTCGCCGATGATCAGGTTCTGGATGGCGAACGGCTCGGTGCGGCCGCGCTTGGCAAGCGCGTCGACCACGGCCTTGGACACGCCGAGATCGGCGAAGGACTTCTGTGACATTGGGAACTCCAGTGCGGCGCAGATGGGCCGCGGACGATTCGGGGAGACTGCTGACCCGAACCGCACACTGGCGGGACCCAAGCGAGCTGCCTCGCGTGGACGAAGATGTCCGACGCTCCAGACATGGTAGCAACGGTGATCACGTCCTTCGGCCGCATGGTCGTGCTGTGCCATCGGGCTGACGAGGCGCGCCGGTTCTACGAGGCCTTGGGGTTCGTCCCCGTCTTCGAGGGACGGCTGGGCGACGGCCGCCCGCTGCTGCATCTCGGGCTGGCGACGCAACCGGGCGTGGCCCTGTGGCTGATCGAGGCAGACGGTGAGGAGCAGGCCACATTGGTGGGCCGCCAGACCGGCGACACGCCGGCCATGGTCCTGTACTGCGACGACCTCGACACCGACGTCGAGGCGGTCGTCGCCGCCGGCGGCGCGCTCGTGCGCCGCGGTGAGGATCCGTCGGGCCGCTCGGCGCACGTGCGCGACCCCGCGGGCACCGTGATCGTGCTCGCGCAGCTCGCCTGACCTGACCGCTGGCAAGGGCTCATCTCCCCATTGCGCGAGATCCTCGCAACATTTGTCACACGGACGCGGCGACGCCGGTTAGGTTCGCGTCCAGTCGGGGGCGGCATCGGGTCGCCCCCGGGGTCAGCAGGAGGAGAGGGACATGTCGCAGATCGTTGCGTCGCGTGGGGTCACGCGCCGCGTCGGGGTGCTCGCCGTCATCGCGGTGCTGGCGGCGCTCGCCGTGCACAGCAGTGCGGCGCGCGCCGACGGGCCGGGGTCCGGCGCGCCGTGGGTCGCCAGCGTGGGCGACTCCTACATCTCGGGCGAGGCCGGCCGCTGGGCGGGCAACTCGAACGCTGGTTCGGGTGGGATCGACGCGCTCGGCTCCACCGCGTATTACGACAACGGGTCCAACAGCGGCGAGACGATCGCCGGCTGCCACCGCTCCAAGTCGGCCGAGGTGCTCATCGGCGGGGGCGTCAACGGCGTCAACCTCGCCTGCTCGGGCGCGAAGACCGCCACGTCGGACGGCTCGGACTTCAAGCCGGGCCTCGACTTCTACTCCAACGGCGGCAAGCAGGGCCAGGCGCTGGCGCTGCAGGGCTTCGCCGCGAGCCACAACGTGAAGATGATCTCGCTGTCGATCGGCGGCAACAACTTCAACTTCGCGTCGGTCGTGCAGTCCTGCGTGCAGGACTGGCTGCTGTCGCCGTCCTGGTGGAAGGACTACTGCAACGACGACTCGTCGGTGACGGCGAACTTCACCTCCGCGAACGTGGCGGCCCAGACGGCCGCGATCAAGGGCGCGATCCTCAACATCCGCCAGGCGATGACGAACGCCGGCTACACCGACGCCGGCTACAAGATCGTCGTGCAGGACTACGAGTCGCCCCTGCCGCCCGGCGCCCAGATCCGCTACGGCGAGTCCGGCTACACGCGTCAGAACACCGGTGGCTGCGGCTTCTGGAACAACGACGCCAACTGGGCCAACAGCACGGCCCTGCCGACCATCAACAACGCCGTGCGCAACGCGGCCACCCAGACCGGGCTGTCCAACGTCAAGCTCCTGGAGCTGCAGTCGGCGTTCAACGGCCACCGCCTGTGCGAGAACACGGTCGGCCTGCTCGAGGAGAAGGGCCTGACGTCCTGGACCCAGGCCGGCGCCGTCGACAAGAGCGAGTGGATCAACCAGATCCGCACCGTCTCCACGGTCTTCGGCCCGTACTACGTGCAGGAGTCGTTCCACCCCAACTACTGGGGTCAGCTGGCACTGCGCAACTGCGTGCGCAAGGCCTACAACGGAGGGACGCCGCGCGGCGGCACCTGCTCGATCGCCGGCACCGGGCTCACCGCCCAGGGCGAGCCGAACATGGCGCTGAACTAGCGGCAGTACGACGACCGTCCGGGCCGCGCGAGACGCGCGGCCCGGCTGGCGTCGAATCCCGATCTTCTGGGTAATGGTGAACCGGCGCGGTGCCGCTCAGACTGCGAAAGACTGCAATCTGGGCGTTGGAGAGGCGCCGTGGTGGGGTCCAGTTCATCGGGGAAGGTAAGGGGAAGTCCGTTGAGATCCGTACGCATTGGCGCTGCCGTGGGGGCTGCCGCGGTGATCGCGTCACTCGTGGGAGCGACCGGCGCGCAGGCTGCGCCTGCGTTTCACTGCGAGGCCAGCGCGCTGCGCGCGACCGTCGCCGGCACGCAGACCGTCGAGCCCGTGACCCGGGGCCGCGGCGCCGACTGCACGACGGGCTCGGCCACGCCGAGCCTGGCGCTGCCGCCGCTCCTGAGCGCCCAGGCGCTCTTCGCCGACACGACCTTCGACGCCGCGAGCCCGTCGGGCTCGGCCACCGGCGGGATCGCGCACCTGGCGGTGCTGCCGTCGCCCGAGCTGATCGCCCAGGCGCAGGCGCCGATCGTCGCCGCGATCAAAGCGCTGGAACCGCTGAAGCTCTCTTTGCCCGGACTGCCTCCCGTCCCGGGGTTGCCGCCGATCACCGGCGTCCAAGTCGACATCAGCGCCGCGCTCCTCGCGCTCATCCCGCCGGTCCCGAGCTCGCTCGTCTCCGTCGACCTGCTCAACGCCCAGGCCAACGTCGGCTGCGGCGGCGGCGCGGCCGTCTTCTCCGGCGCCAGCCAGGTCGCCGGCGTCAAGCTCCTGGGCCAGGACATCGGCCTCGACGGCGTGCTCGACCAGACGCTGCCGCTGATCAACGCGCAGAGCATCGCGCTGTCGCAGCTGGACTTCACCAAGGTGAAGGTCTATGACCCGACGGGACTCACGCAGATCACCGCGCCCCTCGTGCTCGCGGCCGTCAAGCCGGCGCTCGCCGCGCTCCCGCCCATCTCGCTCCCGGCCTCGCCCATCACCGTCCAGCTCATCCCCAACGAGCAGGTCCGCGGCGACGACTACCTGATCCAGCGCGCGCTGCACGCGGCGATCACGCTGGCCGGCCAGCCCGTGCTCGACGCCGTGCTCGGCGAGGCCAAGGTGTCGGCCGACGCCGGCATGTGCGCGCCGGCCACCGTGCCGCCCGCACCCACGGCCGCCGCGGCCAAGGCGGCAGGCAGCGCCGGCGCGCAGGGCAGCGTCGCCGACCAGCTGCTGGCCTGCAGCGACCGCAAGCTCGTCCTCGTCGACGTGCTCGAGCAGGGCTCGCGGGTCAAGCTGCTCGGTGCGGCCAACCGCTCCTACGTCGGCAAGCGAGTCGCGATCCGCCTGCGCGCCACCGGCCGGGTCGTCGCGCACGCCACCGTGCGCAAGGACGGGTCCTTCCAGACGACCGCCGCGATGCCGCCGCGCGCGTATCTCGCCACGCACGAGAAGGCCAACAGCGTGCGCTACCGCGCCGAGATCGGCAAGGAGCTGTCGCTGCCGCTCAAGCTCCAGCGCCGCCTGATCGTCAACAGCCTCACCTCCAAGGACGGCAAGGTCACGATCGCCGGCCGCGTGGTGCGGCCGTTGACCACGCCGGTCTCGACGATCCGGATCGTGCGCCGGGTGTCCTGCCACAAGGTCGTCCTCGTCAAGCGCTTCAAGCCCAACGCCGACGGCACGTTCCGCGTGACCGTCAAGGCGCCCAAGGGACAGGCCGCCGCGATCTACCGGCTGGCGACCAGCGTGCGCGAGAAGGCCAGCAACCCGCGCTCGTACCCGACGTTCACGCTCCCGCGCGGCGTCGCCCTGAACACGCGCTAGGCCAACGCGCCGCGCGCCGCCGGTCCCCCGAGGACGGCGGCGCGCGGCGGCGCGGGTAGCATTCGGCCGGCTTTGGACGCCGCCGCAGCACCCGATCCGCCCCCCACCGCCGCTGCGCCGACGAGCCCGGGCGAGCGCGACCTGCTGCGGCGCCTGGCCGGCGGCACCGCCGGCGTTGTAGGCGACGCGTTCCTGCGCGCTCTGGTCCACCACCTCGCTGGGGCCTTCAGCGCCGAGCTGGCCTTCCTCGGCGAGCACCTCCCCGCTCCCGCGACCGACCGGGTGCGCGTGGTCGCCTCGTGGCAGAACGGCGTCGAGCTGCCCGAGGGCTATGAGTTCGACCTCGACGAGACGATGCCGTGCTCGGCGGTCCGCGCCCACGGGATGCTCGTCCTGCCCCACGGCACCTGCGCCGCCTACCCCGGCGACCGCTACGTCCGCGACTTCGGCCTGGACTCCTACCTCGGCGTCGCGCTGCCCGGCGCCGACGGCACGCAGATCGGCTACGTGGCGCTGATGTCGTCGCGCGCCCTGGAGCCCGACGAGGACGAGCTCGCGGTGCTGCGCATCTTCGCGGCCCGTGCCGCGGCCGAGATCGAGCGTCGCCGCCACCAGGCGACGCTGCGCGCCCGCGACGCCGAGGTCGCCGCCGCGCGCGCCCGCGTGCTCGACGCCGCCGACGGCGAGCGCCAGCGGATCGGGCGCGACCTGCACGACGGCGCCCAGCAGCGGGTCGTCGCGCTCGGCCACCTGATCGGCATCGCGCGCCGCAAGCTGGGCGACGCGATCGCACCCGAAGCTGCCGCGCTGCTGGACCGCGCGCAGGAGGAGGCGCGCCTGGCGACCGACGAGCTGCGCGAGCTGGCCCGCGGCCTGCACCCCGCCGGGCTGACCGAGAAGGGCTTGGCGCCGGCCCTGGAGGCGCTGGCCGCGCGCTCGACGCTGCCGGTCGAGCTGGGGCGACTGCCCGAACGCCGGCTCCCTGCGCCGGTCGAGCTCAGCGCCTTCTACCTCGCCTCAGAGGCCCTGACCAACGCGATGAAGTACGCGCGCGCCACGAGCGTGCGCATCGAGGTCTTCCAGCACCTCGCCGAGGCGGTGGCCATCGTCACCGACGACGGTGCCGGCGGAGCCGACCCGCAGGCCGGCTCCGGGCTGCGGGGGCTGCGCGACCGCATCGCGGCGCTCGGTGGCGTGCTGACCGTCGACAGCCCGGCCGGCGGCGGCACGCGCCTGGAGGCGCGGATCCCGCTGGCGCCGTGGCGCAGCGCGCACGAGCCGTTCCTGGAGTTCGGCCACGCCGAGGACGGCGGGCGCGGCGAGCGCAACATCCAGGCCGTGATCTCCGGGCGCAAGACGATGTCGGTGACGCTCGCGCGCGAGTGGGAGCTGGAGGGCGGCGCGCCGCGCGTGGGCGCGCGCCTGCCGGTCATGGACTACCTCGGGCGCCGGCGGGCGACCGTCGAGGTCGTGACCGTCGCGTCGGTGCCGTTCAGCGCCATCGACGACGCGTGGCTGGAGCCCGCCGACGTCGGGGCCGAGACGCTGGAGGGCTGGCGCAGCGACCGGCGGGCGTTCTACGCGGCGATCCGCGACGAGGTGGCGCTGCTGCTGGGCGAGCCCGGCTGGCGGTTCACCGACGAGGAGCCGATGATGCTGCTGCGCTATCGCGCGGTGAGCGACGACGGCGACGGGACCACGACCTCTTAGACCGCGGCGTTGGTCTCCGCGAAGCTCTGCTCGACGACCTCGGTCTGCTGGTGCAGCCGCTTCAGCCGCTTGGGGTCGACGACCGCGAACATCGCGCGCTGCCCCTCGGCGGACCGGCTCACGATCACGAGCTGCTCGCCGGGCTGCAGGCCGCGATCCACGCGCTTGGCGTGATCGGCCGCGGGGCCGACCGTCGAGAACACCATCGGCGAGAGGTGCGACTCACCGGCGGCGTCGAGGGTGATGACCACGTACGCGGGGTTGCCCGCCGCCTCGAGATCGTGGCGGGCGCTGTTGATCGTGCGGACGTAGTCGATCTCGGGGTGGCCGTGCGACATCACACCTACAGTCGGCTGCCGGGCCGCGGCGCCCCAGTTCCGGGACGTCGTTGTCGGACGTCCGTCCATGGAGGCGCCGCGGCGCTCAGGCTCGCTGCGTGGCGCTAGGCGGCGCGGCGGCGCGGGCCGCCGCGCTTGACGGGCGCCCACTTCGTGCCCTTGGCGAGTCCCTCGACGGCCTCCAGCTTGAGGCTGCGAGCAGCACCGAGGTCCTTGCGCAGGCGCTGCAGCGCCAGGCGCACCAGATCGCTCTGCGTCAGCTTGGTCTTGCCGGCGGCAGTCTCGAGCCAATTGATCTCGTCGCCACCGATCAGGTAGGACCGCTGCTTGAGTCCGCTGGGTCGCTCCGTTGCCATGGAATGCCTCCTCGTAGATTTGGACTGCGTCCCGCGTCAGTTCGTCGCGGGTCAACCGAATCCTTGCCTATAACAGCGCGCTTGTGCAAGAACTTGCCGCGAGGACCCTGTGGCGCGGCCGCGTCGTTGCCCGTGCAATCATTGTTGTCGATGCCCTCCTCCATCGCCGCCACCCACTTCAGCGACCCCCACTGCCCCTGGGCCTACTCGGCCTCGCCCGCGCTCTCCGTCCTGCACTGGCGCTTCGGCGACCAGCTCGACTGGCGCCTCGTCATGATCGGCCTCTCCGAGGGGCCCGAGCGCTACATCACCGCCGGTTACACCGCCGTGCGCAGCGCTCAGGGGTTCAGCACCTTCGGCCGCCGCTTCGGAATGCCGTTCGGCGGCCAGCCGCGCGAGCGCGTCACCGGCACGGGCCGCGCCTGCCGCGCCGTGGTGGCCACCCGACTGGCCCAGCCCGAGGCCGAGCTGTCGGTCTTCCGCGCGCTGCAGTTCGCGCAGTTCACCTCCACCCTGCTGCTCGACACCGACGACGACCTCCGCGTCGCGCTCGCGCGCGCGGCCGGCGAGGTGGACGTCGAGGCGATCGTCGCCGCGCTCGACGACCCGGCCGTCGAGGCCGCCTACCAGGAGGACCGCGCGCTGGCGCGGACCGCTGCCGGGCGGCCGATCGAGGCCCAGGGCCGCGAGGCGAACACCGACGGGGCGGTGCGCTACACCGCGCCCTCGGTGATCTTCACGACCGAGGACCGGCGCAGCCTCGAGGTCGGTGGCTTCCAGCCGGTGGAGTCCTACGACACCGCGCTGGCCAACCTCGACGTCGCGTTGGAGCGCCGCCCGCCGGCGACCGACGTCGTCGAGGTCCTGCGCGCCCTCCCCTACCCCGCGGTCACCCGCGAGGTCGCCGCGTGCATGACCAGCAACCTCGGCGAGCTCGACCACGACGCGGCCGAGCGCGCGCTCATCGCCGCCGCCGGCGACGGCGTGGTGCGCCGCGAGGCGATCGGCGACGGCGCCCTGTGGCACCTGGCCGCCTGAGCATCCAGATGGAAGAACTCATCTAGGGCGCCAGCCGCTCGGTGACCCACTCCCCCGCGGCCGTCCGGCGATACGCCAGGCGGTCGTGGAGGCGGTCGGGCCGGCCCTGCCAGAACTCGACGGCATCGGGTCCCACTCGGTAGCCGCCCCAGTGCGGCGGCCGCGGGACCGGGCCGGACTCCGGGTAGCGCGCGGCCAGCTCGTCACGCGCCTGCTCGAGCAGCGCACGGGAGTCGACCACCGCCGACTGCGGACTGGCCAGCGCACCGATGCGCGAGCCGTACGGACGCGAGGCGAAGTAGGCGTCGGAGTCCGCCGGGTCGAGACGCTGCACGGCGCCGGTGAGCCGGACCTGTCGCTGCAGGTCGTGCCAGGGAAAGAGGATCGACGCGACCGGGTTGGCGGCGAGCTCGTGGCCCTTGGCCGACTCGTAGTTGCTGAAGAACGTCAGGCCGTCGTCGTCGAGTCCCTTGAGCAGGACGGTGCGCACGTTGGGGCGTCCGTCGGCGGCCGCTGTGGCGACGACCATCGCGTTGGGCTCGCGTACCCCACCGGCCTCGGCGTCGTCGAGCCAGCGCCGGAGCATGGCGGTCCACGTCGGGGCCAGGTCGCCCTCGTCGAGCCCGCCGCGCTCGTAGCTGCGGCGCATGGCCGCCAGCCGCTGGTGGTCGGGGACGGTGGGCTCGGGCATCGCCGCGAGCATATGGCGGGCGGGCGCGTCCCCGCGCCCGCCCGCGATGCTCGTTCTCCGGGCTAGTCCCGGGCGTGGATCGCGGCGAGGGCGTCGACCACGCCGTCGCCGAAGAACCCGTTGCGCTTCGGCGGGCCTTCGCAGTACGCGTTGTACTGGGCCGCCAGACCCGGGTACTCGTACTGCCGCGGGTTCGGACACGGCGTGTCGGTCGCCGTCTTCTCCAGCAGCTTCTGCACCCGGTCGGCCGGCAGCGTCAGCCCGCCCTGCGAGCGGTCGCGCTTGCCGAACTGGCTGACGATCAGCGCCGCGACGCCCACCACGTGCGGGGTCGCCATCGACGTCCCCTGCAGGTACTGGTAGTACGCCGTCCGGCCGTTCTGGGTGTCGGCGACCACGAAGGGGGTCGTCGGGACGCCCGCCGCGTCGACGTCACCGCTGGCCCGCGCGATCGCCTCGGGGTACGGCGCGAGGATCAGGTTCTGCGGCGTGGCGTTCTGGGACGTGCCCGGGAAGTCCCGGTAGTCGCCGCCCGGTGCCGACACGTCGGACTGCTCGGTGCCGTAGTTGGAGTAGTAGGCCTTGCGCCCGCTCGGGCCGACCGACGTGACGCCGATGACGCCCTCGCCCTCGGTGGGCATGGTCAGGCAGGAGTTGTCGACGTTGCGGTTGTGGGCGGCCGCCGGGCCCGGGTAGTCCGGGCTCGTCGGGTCCAGCGACGGCCGCCCGAGGTCGGTGTTCTCGTTGCCGGCGGCCGCGACCAGCGTGACGCCGCGGTTGTGGGCGTAGGCCAGCGCGCGCTGCGTCGCCTCGATGATCGTGCGCTGCTCCTGCTGCTGCTCGGGCGTGTCGGCCGGGTTCGCCGCGCAGTTGTACAGCCACGGATCGATGTAGAACGACATGTTGACGACGTCGATGCCGTGGTCGCCCGCGTAGGTGAGGGCGTCGACGACCGGCTGGATGAAGAAGTAACCGGAGTCCTGGCCCGCGCGCAGGTTGACGATGTCGGCCCGCGGCGCGACGCCGGCCATGCCCAGGCCATTGAGCGGCGCGGCGATCGTCCCGGCGACGTGCGTGCCGTGGCCGTTCTCGTCGACGTTGGCCGGGTCGGTGCAGGAGCCGTCGGGATCGGTGTCGCAGGCGCCGTCGACGGCCGGGTCGTCGACGGTGAAGTTGCGGCTCAACTCGCTGTCGAAGTTCGGGGCGATGTCGGGATGCGTGCCGTCGACGCCGGTGTCCATGATGCCGACGCGGACGTCTCGGGTGCCCTGCTGCTCGCGGTAGGAGCCCGAGACCGTCGCGTGCATCATCTGCATGTCCCACTGCAGCGAGGACAGCGGCTCGCCCGGGGTCGCGGCGTTGGGCGTGACGGCCTGGCCGCCGCGGCTGGCGGTGCGCTGGTCGGTCAGGCGCTCGATCTGGTCGCGCTCCTGCTTGGTGCGCGACTGGTCCGGTGTCCGGCCGATGGAGCGGTCGGTGGCCGTGCCCTGGATGGCCGGCTGGGAGGCGGCCTCGGCGGCGAAGTCGTCCTGCGTGGAGCGCACCGTCGCGACGCCGACGGCGGTGTTGATCCGCTCGACGGTGCCGCCGGCGGCCTCGATGGACTGCGTGGCCTGGTCGGTGGACGAGGCCGGGTCGAGCAGCACGACGTAGGTGCGCACGTCGCCGTTCTGAGCCGGCGAGCCGGTGGCGGCGATGCCGCCGACGGCGGTGGCGGCGCCGAGGGCGCCGAGGGCACAGATGATCGGTCGGATCCGCAAGTTGGACCTCCTGGAATGCATAGGACGACGAGAGACGGCCTCAGTTCCCCCTCGCCGAGCAGGCTGAAACCAGCGTGGCGTGTCCGCCTATTGACCGGCGCGGGCGCCGTCGCGGGCCAGCAGGCGCCGCACCTGCGTGGCCAGGCCGTCCGGGTCCCGATCCTTCACCAGGAAGGCGTCGGCCCCGGCGTGGCGCGCCAGCGTGCGGTCGCGCTCGTCGTCCAGTCCCGTGACCATCGCGATGCGCACGCCCTCGAGCGTGGGCTCGGCGCGCAGGTGGCGGCAGGTGGTGATGCCGCTCTGGCCCGGCATCCGCCAGTCCAGGAGGATGGCGTCGGGGCACTCGCCGAGCGCGACTTCGAGCGCCTCTGGGCCGCTGGAGGCCTCCACGACGCGGAGGCCCAGGTCCGCGAGGACGGCCTGCACGTATGCGCGGAAGCCCGCATCGTCGTCCACCACGAGGACGGTGGCCTCGGCCATGCACCCGAATCTAACGCGCTGGCCGCGAAGGTGTGCCGCAACGGTGCGTTAGGTGGAGGTTCGCAGCGCTCCGGCGAGGCGATCGGCCGCCTCCAGGAGGTCGGCGTCGGGCGTCGCGAGCGAGAGCCGCGCCCACCCCGCGCCCCGCGCGCCGAAGCCCTCGCCGGGCGCGACGCCCACGCGCGCCTCGTCGATCAGGCGCTGCGGCGTCAGCGCCGGCGGCAGCCGCCACCACACGAAGAACGAGCCGGCCGCGGGCGCGAGGTCGGCACCGGCGGCGGCCAGGGTCCCCACGAGCGCGTCCCGGCGACGCCGGTAGACCTCGCGGCGCTCCGCCACGTCGGCCTGGTCGGAGCGCAGGGCGGCCGCGAGCCCGCGCTGCAGCGCGGTGAAGACGCCGGCGGTGGTGTGGTCGACCAGCTTCTGGATGCGGGCGACCAGCGCGGGCGCGCCGACCGCGAAGCCGATCCGCCAGCCGGCCATGCCGTAGATCTTGGACGGCGACCACAGCTCCAGCGCGACGTCGCGGGCGCCGTCGACCTCGAGGATCGAGCGCGCCCGGCGCCCGTCGAAGGCCAGGAAGCCGTAGGCGAGGTCGTTGAGCACCCAGCCGCCGCGCTCGTGCGCGAAGGTCACCGCAGACTCGAAGGTGCCGGGCTGCTCGCACGCGGCTGTCGGGTTGGAGGGGAAGTTCAGGACGGTGAGCGCGGCGCCGGCGGCGGTCGCGCTCACGGCGCCGAAGTCGGGCTGGAAGCCGGCGGAGGCCTCCAGCGGCAGCGGCGCGACCTTGGCGCCCGCCAGCGCGGCGCCCGAGAGGTAGTCGGGGTAACCCGGATCGGGGAGCAGGATCGTGTCGCCGGCCTCGACCGCGGCGAGGCACGCGAGCATGATCCCCGTCTTGGTCCCGGGGATCACGGCAACCTCGCGCTCGGGGTCCAGCGCGACGCCGTGGTCGGCGCCGTAGCGCTCCGCGATGGCGGCCTTCAGTTCGGCGTGGCCGCCGAACGGCGGATAGCCGTGCACGGCCGGCGTGCCGGTCTCCAGCGCCGCGGCCCGCAGCGCCTCGATCGCGTGGCCGGGCGGCGGCAGGTCGGGGTTGCCGCGGCCGAGGTCCAGGAAGCGCGCGCCGGGCTGCTCGCGGGCACGGGCGGCCGCGGCGAGGATCTGCGTGAAGTACTGCTCGGGCAGCCGGTCCAGCCGCCGCGGGCGTGCGCGGTGCTCGGCGCTCACGTCAGCGCGTGGCGCAGGCGCTCGCGCGCGTCGTGGAAGTGGACGAACTCGTAGGCCATCAGCCCGACGCAGATCGCGGCGACGATGCCGAGCGCCGCGAGCGCCGGAATCGTGGTGGCGACGGGCACCAGCGCGGCGAGGACGATCGCTGCGATGAGGCGACCGCGGTTGAGCGTGTGGACGTTGCGCAGCCGGAACGCGACGTGGGCCAGGAAGTACAGCGCGACCCCGCCGCACAGCCCGAGAGCCGGGACATCGTGCAGCGGATCGCCGACGTGGGCGACCGTCTCCTCGACGCCGAAGGCGAACAGCATGATCCCCGCCGCCATCGGCAGATGCAGGTAGGTGTAGGAGTCGCGCGCGATGAGCACCCGCTCCATCCCGGTCGCCCGCCGGAAGCGCCGCTCCGCCACGAGCGCCACCACGTCGAAGTACGCCCACCACAGCGCGGCCGCGGTGGCGACGCCGAGCAGGACGGCGACGACCAGCCCGGCGTCCAGCGCATGGTCCTGGGCGCCGACGCCGATCGCGACGATCGACTCGCCCAGCGCGATGATGATGATGAGCCCGTGGCGCTCGGCGAGGTGCGCCGCCTCGACGCGCCAGCCCTCCACGCCCTGCACGTAGAGGCCGCCGAGGTCGAGCGCGATCGCCACCACCCAGCAGATCGTGCGGAGCGGGCCGTCGACGAGCCCGGCGACCACGAGCAGCAGTCCGGCGGGCACCATCTGGCGGGCCAGGATGACGACGACGACGCGCAGCGTCGTGTCGTCACGCGCCAGGAGCCCGTAGGCGACGATGTGCAGGACCCGCACCGTGCAGTAGGCGATGCCGAAGGCCAGCGCGTCGCGGCCGAAGGCGTGCGGCAACGCGATCGCGGCGATCAGCATCGCCCCCATCGCGGCGAGCAGGGTCAGGCGGAACGCGCCCTCGTCGGAGCCCGCCGTGTTGCCCAGCCAGGCGTAGCACTCCCACGCCCACCAGAGCACCACGACGATCGCCAGGCCCTCGAGCAGCCGCATCCACGTCGGGTCGGCCGTCAGGTAGCCGGTGACCTGCGTGATCGCGAACACGAACACGAGGTCGAAGAAGAGCTCCAGCGGCGTGACCCGCTGCTCGGCGGCGGCGGCGGCGGTCGGCGCGGGGCCGGGGGCGGGCGCCGGCGCCGGCGCCTGGGCGAGCGCGGGATCGGGGGGCGGAACGGGCGGCACAGGCACGGACGCTAGCCTCGCCTTCGGATGAGCGCCAGGCGCGAGCTGAAGGTCAAGCGGTCCTGCTGCAAGAGCGACCCCCGCTGCAAGCGCTGCCCGGTCGTCGCCAAGCGGCTGCTCGGCGCCGGCCTGGCGGAGCGCACGGGCAAGCGCACGTACGTGATCGACGCCCCCAAGA
Source organism: Baekduia sp. (assembly GCA_036009425.1). Taxonomy (GTDB): domain Bacteria; phylum Actinomycetota; class Thermoleophilia; order Solirubrobacterales; family Solirubrobacteraceae; genus Baekduia. The sequence goes on from DASYLT010000093.1 coordinate 13,065, forward strand.
AGGCCGTCAAGGCGGCGCGCCGCAAGCGCCCGCCGACGGCCCTGGCGCAGCGCTGGCGCTAGCGCTCGTCGACGAACAGCGACTGCGCCGCGACGCCGAGACGCCCGCGCTCGTCGCGCAGGATCGAGGTCGCCTGGCCGACGCCGGTGGCGTCGAGGTCGGTCCGCGAGTCCAGCCCGATCCACTCGCCTACGGGCTCGCGGTGCAGGTGGACGGTGAGGTCGGTGTTGACGAACAGGTGCGTGCGGAAGTCCAGCGCGCGGCTCAGCCCGTTGCCGAAGTCGGCGAACGCGACGGTGCGCTGCAGTGGCGTGGCCGTCTCTCCCGCCACCAGCGGCATCACGAGGCGAAACCAGCCCAGCGACGGGCCCTGTCCCCAGTCGCCGCGCGCGAAGCGCAACTCGACGGCGGTGAGGTGGAAGCCGGCGGTCTCGTCGCCGCCGATCCAGTGGGCGCTGCGGCCTTCGTCGGGGCCCGGCACCGGCGGATCGGGCGGCGTCGCGGCCGCCGGGAGGTGGACGTCGCCGATGCGCAGCAGCGTGCCGCGGGCGCGCAGGACCTCGGTGCCGTCGGCGGTCGACAGCGCCGCCTCGACCAGCGCGAGCCGCTTGCCGCCGCGGGTGACCCGGGCGGTCGCCATGACCGGCTGCAGCGGCACCGCGCTGACGAACTCGTAGGCCAGCCGGACGCACCGCATCGGCACGGGCGTCTCCAGCTGCTCGATCGCCCGCGCGATCAGCGCCGCCGGGCCACCGCCGTGCATCGAGCCGGCATCCCACGGCCCGCGCGCATGCTCGGACGGGATCAGCACGTCGCCCTCGGGCGTGAAGACCGCGTCGGTCATCGCAGCTCCTTGCGGATGACGAGCTTGAGCCCCGACCACGTCGCGTCGATCGCGCAGACCTTCACGTCGACCAGGCCCGTCGGCAGCGCGACCTCGCGCACGACGTCCTCGGTCATGTCGGTCTCGATCCCCGATCCGCGCTTCGGCCACGCGACCCACGCCATGCCGTCGGGCGCGATCGCACGCTTGAGCGCTTCGACGCGCCGGGCCAGCTCACGCCGGGCGCTCACGAACACGACGACGAGATCGCGATGGCCACCGAGCCGCGTGGCCACCTCCACCCCGTCGGGCAGGTCGCCGAGCACGTCGGCGAAGTCGACGGGCGCGCCGAGGAACGCCGCACGCATGCCGGGCTTGAAGCCGAGCTTCTGCGGGAGCGGGGTGCCGCTGCCGATGTCTCTGCCGGTGCTGGGCTGGGCCATGGTCGGCCCAGCACCCTACGCGCTCCGCATCGTAGTCCGATCGCGCGCGGTCGGGACTCGTATAGGCTGCCGCCCCCAATGGTGCGCATCGCTGTCTTGTCGGCCCTCGTGGTCCTGGTGAGTGGTTGCGGTGCGTCGGCTACGCGCACGCCCGCGGTTCCGGAGACCACGCCCCCGGCGGCGGCCGTGCCGGCGGCTCCCGAGGACCCGGAGGGCGCATCCCAGCGTGCGGGGCGGGTCGTCGCGCGCTTCACCGAGCGCTGGGCCGGACGCGTCGCACGGCTGCCCGGACCGACCGCCCGCGGAACCTACGGCCGCCGCGCACGGCGCATCACCGCGAGGCTGCGCCGCTCGATGCTCGATGCGGGCGCCGAGCTGCGACGCCCGCCGACGACCGACTTCGGCGTCCTGGGCCGGCGAATGAGGCACCTGGCGACCGTGACGATCAACGCGGCGACCTTCGAGCTGGACCAGCTCCATCCGCCACCCGCGACAGCGGCCCAGCACGGCGAGCTCCTGCTGATGCTGCGCTCGCTGGACACCACGCTTGGCACCGGCTTCCTGCTCGCCGACAAGGGCATCCCCGAGGCGGTCGCCCAATCCGTGGCGGACAGCTCACCGAGCGTCATCGCCGCCGAACGCGCCTTCCGCGCCGCGGCACCGGCACGCGTCGGCTGATCGCCTACGACGCCCCCTCCCGCGCCCGCACCCGCGGGTCCAGCCACGTCAGGAACAGGTCGAACAGGAAGGTCGTGATCGCGATCAGCGCGGCGCCGACGGCGGTCGCGCCGAGGATCAGCGTGGTGTTGGCCGTGCCGATCGCCTGGGCGAAGTCGCTGAAGACGCCGGGGATGCTGAAGACCTGCTCGACCAGCACGGCGTTGGCCAGCAGCAGCGGCATCGAGGCGCTGGCGAGCATCGCGGTCGGCGCCAGCGCGGCCGGCGCGACGTGGCGGCGCAGGATCACGCGCTCGGTCAGGCCCTTGGCGCGGGCGGCGCGGACGTAGTCGAGGTCGGCGACCTCGACCATCTCGCCGAGCATGACCCGCAGGCACATGCCGGCCAGCGGCAGCCCGAGGACGAGCCAGGGCACGATCAGCGAGCCGACCCACCGCACCGGCGACTCGGCGAAGGGGACGTAGTGCAGCGGGATGACGTGGAGCACGGGCACGGTGCCGATCTCCTGGCCGAACAGCAGCAGCAGCGAGAGGCCGACGACGTAGACCGGTGCGCCCATGCCGACCAGGGCGCCGCCCTGCAGCGTCCGCGACAGCCAGCCCCGAGGCCGGCGGGCGCACACGATCCCACCGCCGACCCCGCCCAGCAGCCCCGCGATCAGGCCGCCGAACAGCAGGCTCGCATCCGCCGGCACGCCCTCGCGGATCAGGTCGGACACCGGGCGCTGGGAGCCGCGTTCGGAGCGGCCGAAGTCGAAGTGCAGGAACGCGCGCTCCAGGTAGTGCCACAGCTGCGACACCAGCGAGCCGGGCTCGTCGGCGAAGAGGTTGGGCCGCAACAGGCGGAACAGCAACCACGCCGCGGCGGTCGCCGCCACGACGACCCACACCCCGCCGACGAACCGTCCGGCGAGGCGCTTCACGCCTGCTGCTGGGTCCGCGCCGCCAGCTCGGCGATCACGCGCGACAGCTGGCCGCCCTGCCAGGCCAGCGGGCTCTGGCCTTCGTCCTCGACGACCAGCCGCGCGCCGGGGATGAGCGAGGCGTACAGCTCGCCCACCGCCAGCGGATGGCCCGGGTCGGCCTCGTCGCGATCGGCGACGACCACCGTCGGGACGCCGATCTCCCGGAGCTGCTCGCGGGAGACGAACGGCCGCGACCGGGGCACGACCCGCAGCGCGTCGGCGACGGCCTCGGGATGCTCGTGCGCGCCGAGGCGCTGGCGCAGCACCTTCTGGATGGTGTCGCGCCACTGTGCGGGACCTTCGTCGCCGTAGGCCTGCACGAACCCCTCCACCCCGCCGGTGCGCAGCCCGTCGCTCAGCGCGTCCCAGCGCACGAGGTCGCCGGGCCAGTGCTCCGGGTCGTAGGCCGGCGTGACGACGACCAGCCCGGCCACGCGCTCGGGGTGCTCGAGCGCCACGCGGACGGCGGTGTGCGCTCCCATCGAGGCGCCGGCCAGCACGGCGCGCTCGATCCCGGCGTCGTCGAGCACGCGCACGAGGTCGGCGGCCAGGTCCGCGTACTCGTAGGCCTGCGGCCCTTCGGGCGCGGGATCGGATGCGCCGTGGCCGCGGGCGTCGTAGGCGAGCACGTCGTGCCCGGCGCGCTGCAGCGACTTGGAGCCCATGACCACGTAGCGGTGCGTCGCGGTCAGCCCGTGCAGCAGGACGACGGGGGTGCCGGAGCCACTTCGCTCTTGGAACAACGTCACCCGTCGTACCCTAGGAGACATGGCCGTCATCGACGTCACCGAGCAGGACTTCCAGCAGCAGGTCATCGAGAAGTCGAAGGAGACGCCCGTCGTCGTCGACTTCTGGGCGGAGTGGTGCGGCCCGTGCCGCGCGCT